>JAUXUM010000144.1 GCA_030680995.1 Devosia sp. | reverse complement strand
AAGAGCCGAAGCGTAGCTTGTCCGAGACGGCCGCAGTCGTCTCCCTCCCCCTCGAGGGGAGGGATCAAGGGTGGGGGTCCCCGTCGGGACTGGAGGCTGAATGACCTTCGACCTCGACAAAGTCCGCGCCGACTTCCCGATCCTGGAGGAGAAAATCCACGGGCACCGGCTGGTTTATCTCGACTCCGGGGCTTCGGCGCAGAAGCCGGGCGCGGTGCTCGAGCGCATGGAGCACGCGCACCGGCACGAATATGCCAATGTGCATCGGGGGCTCTACACCCTCGCCAACCGGGCGACCGAGGCCTATGAGGGTGGCCGCGACCGGGCGCGGAAGTTCCTCAATGCCGGCCGGCTCGATGAGATCGTTTTCACCAAATCGGCGACCGAGGCGATCAATCTTGTGGCGTCTTCGTTTGCGGGCCCGCGGATCGGGGAGGGCGACGAGATCGTGCTCACCATCATGGAGCACCATTCCAATATCGTGCCCTGGCATTTCCAGCGCGAGCGCCAGGGCGCCGTGCTCAAATGGGTGGATGTCGCCGACGACGGCAGCTTCGACATCGACGCCTTCGAGGCGGCGCTGGGCCCGCGCACCAGGATGGTCGCCGTGACCCATATGTCGAACGTGCTGGGCACCGTGCCGCCGATCAAGGAGATCGTCGACATCGCCCATGCGCGCGGCATCCCGGTGCTGGTCGACGGCAGCCAGGGCGCCGTGCACCGGAAGGTGGACGTGCAGGATCTGGGTGTCGATTTCTATGTCTTCACTGGGCACAAGCTCTACGGGCCGACCGGGATCGGCGTGCTTTACGGGAAATACGAGCACCTCGCCCAGATGCGGCCTTACCAGGGTGGCGGCGAAATGATCGAAACCGTCACGACGGACACGGTCACATACAACGAGCCGCCGCACCGGTTCGAGGCGGGCACGCCGCCGATCGTGCAGGCGATCGGGCTGGGCGCCGCCATCGACTATGTCGAGGGGCTGGGGCGCGAGGCGATCGCCGCGCATGAGGCCGAGTTGACCGAATATGCGACCGAAAAGCTGAGCCGTATCAATTCGCTGCGGCTGATCGGCAATGCCCGCGGCAAAGGCGCGATCTTTTCGTTCGAGATCGGCGGCGCGCATGCCCACGATGTTTCCACCATCCTCGACCGCTACGGCATCGCCGTGCGGGCCGGGACGCATTGCGCCATGCCGCTGCTCGCAAGATTCGGCGTGACCTCTACCTGCCGGGCGTCGCTCGGTCTATATAGCGGCAAGGACGACATCGATGCGCTGGTCGAGGGCATCGAGAAAGCGCGGAGCTTTTTCGCATGAGTGACGAGATGACCGAAGCTGGCAAGGAAATCGCTGCGGACGCGCCGCGCGTCGTGCCCAGCCATTCCGGCAGCCTGCCGGAAGCGGAGGTCGAACGCATCACGCAGGACCTGATCGGCGTGCTGAAGACCGTCTACGACCCCGAAATCCCGGTCGACATCTATGAGCTCGGGCTGATCTACAAGGTCGACCTCGACGACGACCGGAACCTCGTCATCGACATGACGCTGACGGCGCCGGGGTGCCCGGTGGCGGGCGAGATGCCCGGGTGGGTGGAGAATGCGGCGCGCTCGGTCGAGGGCATCCAGGACGTGACGGTCAACATGGTGTTCGACCCGCCATGGGACGCGAGCCGGATGTCGGAGGAAGCGCAGGTCGCGCTGAACTGGTGGTAATTGCCGCCGAGCTGGTCTATATATCGTCGATCAACGATAGAGTGGATGCCCGATGGCCTTCAAGATCATGAGCCTCACCGATGCCGCAGCCGAGCGCATCACCGAGATCATCGAGGATAGCGGCAAGCCTGTCATCGGCGTGCGTGTCGGGGTCAAGAACGCCGGCTGCGCGGGCATGGCCTATACGCTCGATTATGTGAACGAGCCGGTGCCCGGCGACGATCATATCGAGGAAAAGGGTGCGCATGTCTTCATCGAGCCCAAGGCGACGCTGTTCCTTCTGGGGACGGTGATGGATTTTGAGGAATCGGTGCTCTCCTCGGGCTTCACCTTCAGGAACCCGAACCAGACCGGCGAATGCGGTTGCGGCGAGAGCGTGCAGCTCAAGCCGGCGGATCTGAAGGCGCTGGCCGAGGCCCGGGCGGGGGCGTAGGCGGAAATGCCCGTTCGGCCCTCGTCCTTGAGGGTCGCTTCGCTCCCACCTCAGGATGAGGGCGGTGCTCTGCGCCGGCTCTTGCCTTTGCGGTCGGGCCGTGCCATCGCACCGCCCATGTTCACCAAGCTCAATGCGCTGACCATTATCCCGCCGGACCACCCGCTGCGCGGCAAGGTCACGCCGCCGGGTTCGAAATCGATCACCAATCGCGCGCTGCTGCTCGCTGCGCTGGCCCGGGGCACGAGCCGGCTGACGGGGGCGCTGAAGAGCAAGGACACCCAGTTGATGGCGGCCGCGCTGCGGCAGATGGGCGTCGCCGTCGAGGAGCCGGACGACACCAGCTTCGTCGTCACGAGCTCGGGAACACTTGATGCGCCAGCCGTGCCGCTGATGCTCGGCAACGCCGGGACCGCGGTGCGTTTCCTCACCGCCGCGGCAGCGACCGTGAATGGTACCGTGGTGATCGACGGCGACGAGCACATGCGCAAGCGGCCGATCGCCCCCCTGGTCGATGCGCTGCGTTCGCTTGGAATTGACGCGGCGGCGCCGTCGGGCTGTCCACCGGTGACGGTCAGGGGCCGCGGCAGTTTCGGCGGGGCGCGCGTCGAAATTGATGGTGGGCTTTCCAGCCAGTATGTGTCGGCGCTGCTGATGGCGGCGCCGCTCGGCGACGGGCCCGTCGATGTGGCGCTGACCGGGGCCGAGATCGGGGCGCGCGGCTATGTCGAGCTGACCCTCGCGGCGATGCGGGCTTTCGGCGCCAATGTGGCGCAGACCGACGAACGGAGCTGGCGGGTGGAACCGACCGGCTATGCCGCCACTGATTTCCACATCGAGCCGGATGCGTCCGCGGCGACCTACCTCTGGGCCGCGGATGTGCTGACCGGCGGCGAGATCGACCTGGGCGTGCCGATGGAGGCGTTCACCCAGCCGGATGCGGAGGCGAGCCGCTTCATCAAGATGTTCCCGAAGCTGCCGCCGGTGATCGACGGCTCGCAGATGCAGGACGCGGTACCGACGCTTGCCGTGCTCGCCGCCTTCAACGAGCATCCGGTACGCTTCGTGGGTATCGCCAATCTACGCGTCAAGGAGTGCGACCGGGTGGCGGCGCTTGCGGCCGAACTGTCGCGCATCCGTCCCGGACTCGCGCGCGAAGAGGGGGATGACCTGGTCGTCGCGGCCGATCCGGCGCTGGCAGGGCAAACGCTGCCGACGTCGATCGAGACCTATGCCGACCATCGAATCGCCATGGCCCTCGCGCTTATGGGCCTGCGTGTCGGCGGCATCACCATTCTCGACCCCGATTGCGTGGGCAAGACCTATCCTGGGTACTGGGACGCGCTGGCTTCGCTGGGGGTGGGGTTTGAGCGGCAGGGGTAGGGCGAAACCCCTCGCTGGCGGGCATTGTTCAATCCCGTCCACCGGCCGTCATCCCGTCGAACGAGGCGGTCCGGTGCGCCGACTTCTCCGCATGCTCGGCGCTTGCCCACCTCGAACACGCGGCAAGACCGGATGGGCTGGAACGTCGGATTCCTCCGAGCGGGGGTCCCGACTTTCGTCGGGATGACGGCCGGCAAGTTGGTCGCCTCCGTCTGCTAAGCCGCCGCGACATCGCGGGGTTTGAGCTCGGTTTCCGCGAACACCCGATTGCGGCCAGCATGCTTGGCGGCATAGAGGCAGCGGTCGGTACGCTCGATCAGGGTGGACGGCGTGTCCCCGGGCTTGAACGCCGCCACGCCAAATGACGCGGTAATGCGTCCCAGCTTCTCATTGGTCGAGCGCTTGAGCAGTTCCTTGGCCTGGATGGCCTTGCGGATGTTGTCGGCGACAATGACCGCGCCTTCCAGATCCGTGTGCGGGAGGATGGCTGCGAACTCCTCGCCGCCATAGCGCGCGGCCATATCCTTGCCCTTGATATTCGACTTCAGCGTCATGGCCACCAGGCGCAGCACCTGATCGCCGGTCTGGTGGCCCCATGTGTCGTTAAAGCGCTTGAAGTTGTCGATATCGAGCAGCATGAGGCACAACGGCGCGTCGCCGATGTCGGCGTCGGCGAACGCCTTGACCAAACCCTCGTCGAAGTACTTGCGGTTGAAGATCTTTGTGAGCGGGTCGAGCATGGCCTCGCGGCGCACGTCGTCCAGGTCGCGCTGCAAGGCGGCGATGTCGTCGCGGGAGGCTTCCAGCTTCTGTTCAAGTTGATGATTGGCTTCCTGCATGCTCCGGGTCTCGGAGAGCAGACGCTGGGCCATTGTCCGGAGGGCCTGGGGCTCGATCTCGCGATCAAGATCGCCGCCGGCCATCTGCAGCGCGCCGGAATAGGCGTTGGCCGTGGTCATGGCCGTGTCGATGGCCTCGTGCACCGACTCGATGCGGGCGGACATCCGTTCCGAGACGTTGGAGATGCGCTCGTTAGCGTCCTGCGACTTCAGGAACTCGTTGTAGAGCCGCTCAGCCAGATCAACGGTCGGATCGCCCTCACGAAAAATCGTGTTGATGCGTGCATTGAGAGTTGGATTTACGCCCGTGGCATAGGTGTAGAGAAGTTCATAGAATTGCGGATAAGGCGGAATCGTCGCCCGCTTGAGTAGATCGATCGCCGAGGTGGCATAGCCAAGCGCGCGTTTGAATTCCTGTTCAGACACTGCTGCCCCCGCGCCTTGTCAGCCCGCATGAGTGTGCGTCAGTTTTCCCGGAAGTCAATTAACGCGACGTAAAGACGCCAGTAATGCGTACAATAATCAGGGTTTATCCCGATAAACTACATCGTACGAACGCACAAACGTTTGCGCTACTAGCCAATCCGACCCGGTCGAAGCAAGAACGCCGGAACTGGCCCGTCAGCACCAAAGGGCGAATCGGCATCTATTCCAGATTCAGAGTCGATGTTTCGCTTCTTGCGGGTTTCTTCTGTCCTGCGCGGCGCGGGCTTTGGATGTGGCGGCTGCCGTTCAGGTGGCGAGACCTCGGGCGCCGCGACAGGTTTTGCCTCCTGCCTGGGACGCCGTTCCCGGCGGCCCTTCGCCGGACGCCGGCTTTCCGCGCCGGATGCGCGATCGCTGGCTTCTCCGGGGACGCTCGTTGTTGCCGCAACCCCATCGACCGTCATCAGGGGTATATCCCGCTGGATAAGTTTGACGATAGCGTCGACGTACTTGCCGTCCGAAGGCGTGGCGAGGGTTATCGCGGTGCCCGAGCGGCCAGCGCGGCCAGTGCGGCCGATGCGATGGATATAATCCTCGGCATGGGTCGGAACATCGAAATTGAAGACATGGCTCACAGCCGGAATGTCGAGGCCGCGGGCCGCCACATCGCTCGCGATAAGGAAGGTGAGCTTGCCACTGCGGAAGCTGTCGAGCGTCTCGGTGCGGCTCTTCTGGTCCATGTCGCCATGCAGCCCACCGGCGTTGAAGCCGTGACGCGCAAGCGAGCGGGCGAGGGTCGCCACGTCGCGCTTGCGGTTGCAGAAGATGATCGCGTTGGTGAGGTTCGCTTCGCCGCGGATCAGCCGGCGCAGCGCCTCGCGTTTTTCCTCGGGCTTGTTGGAAACCCTGGCCAGCTTCTGATCGATGGTTTCGGCAGTCGGATTCTGTCGCGCAACTTCAATCTTGATCGGATCGCGCAGGAACCGGTTGGTGAGCTTCTGGATCTCGGGCGGCATGGTGGCCGAGAAGAACAGCGTCTGGCGGCGGGGCGGCAGCAGGCTGCAGATACGCTCGATATCGGGGATAAAGCCCATGTCGAGCATGCGGTCGGCTTCGTCGATCACGAGAATATCGACACCCGAGAGCAGGATGCGCCCGCGCTCGAACTGATCGAGCATGCGGCCGGGGGTGGCAATCAGCACATCGGCGCCGCGATCGAGCTTCTTGTTCTGCTCTTCGAAGGAAACGCCGCCGATCAGCAGCGCGACCGAAAGGCGATGGTTCTTGCCGTACTTCTCGAAGTTCTCATGCACCTGGGCGGCAAGTTCGCGGGTCGGCTCGAGAATGAGCGTACGCGGCATGCGCGCCCTGGCGCGCCCGCTTTCGAGCAACGTCAGCATGGGCAGGACGAAGGAAGCGGTCTTGCCGGTTCCCGTCTGGGCAATGCCAATTATGTCCTTTTTCTGAAGGACATGGGGAATCGCCTGCGCCTGGATATCGGTAGGCTTGGTGTAGCCGGCCGCCGTGACCGCCTCGGTCACCTTTGCGCTCAATCCGAGCCCGGAGAAGTCGTTGGCCAAATCTCTAAGTCCACTCAAGTTGTGGCGGAAGGTCGCCGGGCTGCTCGTAGCCGCTAGTTTTGGAGTGGTCCGCGACGCGGCGGAACATAGAGGAAACACCTTGCGAGTCAACGAGTTTCCGACGCATCTGCTTAATACGGACCTGACCCGGTTTTAGTTGCGTACGATTGCGAGCCCTTGACGTCGTCAAATATCGAGGTCGGTCACAAACGCGGCATTCTCCTGGATAAAATCGAATCTCGCCTCCGGCCGGTTGCCCATCAGGCGCTCGACCGAGGATCTGGTGTCGTCACGATCCTGCAACACGCGAACCTGCAGCAGTGTCCGGGTCCTGGGGTCCATCGTCGTCTCGCGCAGATGGACGTGCGGCATTTCTCCGAGACCCTTGAAGCGCGTGATGTCAACCTTGCCCTTGCCGGTGAACTCGGTGGCAAGCAGCACGTCCTTGTGCGCGTCGTCCATCGCATAGAGGGTCTTGGCGCCATGGCTGATGCGATAGAGCGGCGGCATGGCAAGATAGAGGTGACCGTCGTCGATGAGCGTGGGCATCTCCTGGAAGAAGAATGTCATCAGCAGCGAGGCGATATGGGCGCCGTCGACATCGGCGTCGGTCATCAGGATAATCTTGTCGTAGCGCAGGTCGTCCTCGCGGTAGCGGTCGCGGGTGCCGCAACCCAGCGCCTGGATCAGATCGGCGATCGCCTGGCTGGCCTGCACCTTGTCCCGTGTCGCGCCGGCTACGTTGAGGATCTTGCCGCGCAACGGCAGCACGGCCTGGCTGGCGCGGCTGCGCGCCTGCTTGGCGCTGCCGCCGGCCGAGTCGCCTTCGACGATAAAGATTTCCGCGCCTTGCGCCGCGGTCTGGGTGCAATCGGCGAGCTTGCCTGGCAGACGCAGCTTGCGCGTGGCGCTGGCGCGGTCGATCTCCTTTTCCTTGCGGCGCTGCAACCGCTCCTCGGCGCGCTCGACGGCCCAGTCGAGCAACCTGCCGGCCTGGTTGGGCGAAGCGGTGAGCCAGTGGTCGAAGGCGTCGCGCAGCGCCGCGTCGACGATCCGGGCCGCTTCGGGAGACGAAAGCTTGTCCTTGGTCTGGCCGACGAACTCGGGTTCGCGCACGAAAACCGAGAGCATGGCGCTGCAATGGCTGAGCACATCTTCGGCGGTGAGGACGGCCGCCCGCTTGTTGCCGGTCAGATCGGCATAATTGCGCAGCCCGCGCAAAAGGGCGGCGCGCAAGCCTTGCTCATGGGTTCCCCCTTCGGCGGTCGGAATGGTGTTGCAATAGGAATTGACGAAACCGTCGCCCAGGCACCACGCGATCGCCCATTCGGTGGCGCCATGGGTGCCGGGCCTGCCGGACTGCCCGGAAAAGATCTCGTCGACGATGCGGGTTTCGCCCTCGATGCGGGCGCCGACGAAATCGCGCAGGCCGCCTGGGAAATGGAAACTGGCACGGGCGGGCACGTCGTCGTCGGCCAGCGCTTCGTCGCAGGACCAGCGCAGTTCGACACCGCCGAAGAGGTAGGCTTTGGCGCGGGTCATGCGGAACAGCCGCGACGGAGAGAATTCGGCCTTGCCGCCGAAGATCTCGGGGTCGGGGTGGAAGCTCACCGTGGTGCCGCGGCGGTTGGAGACCTTGCCCACCGTCTCGACCTTGCTGGTCGGCTTGCCGCGGGAATAGGTCTGGCGGTGGAGCATCTGGTCGCGCGCGACCTCGACCGTCACCTGGTCCGAGAGGGCGTTGACCACCGAAACGCCGACGCCATGCAGGCCGCCCGAGGTCTCATAGGCCTTGGAGTCGAACTTGCCGCCCGCGTGCAGCGTGGTCATGATGATTTCAAGGGTCGAGCGGCCGGGGAATTTCGGATGGTTCTCGACCGGGATGCCGCGGCCATTGTCGGTGACGCTCAGATAGCCATCGGCGGAAAAATGGACCTCGATGCGGCTGGCATGGCCGGCGATCGCCTCGTCCATCGCATTGTCGATGACTTCGGCGAAAAGGTGATGCAGCGCATTGGCATCGGTGCCACCGATATACATGCCGGGGCGACGCCGTACCGGCTCGAGGCCCTCGAGCACCTCGATATCGGCCGCCGAGTATGAGTTGGCGTGCGCTACATTGGGCGCCTTTGCCCCGGGCGGCTCGCTGCGCCTGGGCGGTGCGGCCGGGGCGGGCTCGGTGGTTTCGCCGAATAGATCGTCAGTCGCCATAGGAATCCTGTATCGCCCGCCGAATCGGGGTTTGCACGAGTTCTAGCATATCGCGAATGCGCCGTGCCCAGGCGGGGGACTTGGCGGGGCGGACGGTGCCTGTCAACCCGCTGAACGCCCTGTGAACGGCCAAGTCTGAACCGGTTCAGCCGGACCAGGGTATGTACGCTCGGGATTGCGGGATACGCCACCGGTCAGTGTACCCTGTTGGCCTGCCAAGATGAACGGGGGATGAACGGGCGGTTACGCACGCGTTCAAGAAGGAACTTTTAGGCTACCGGCACGCTTCTAGATCCGGCAGCGAGAAAAGACCCCTAGAGGAGACATCGTCTTATGACCCATATTCTTT
>JAUXUM010000132.1 GCA_030680995.1 Devosia sp. | reverse complement strand
GGGCACCTGATCGGCCCCTTTGAGGTCGAGAGCGCCCTGATGGAGCATCCGGTCGTCGCCGAGGTCGCCGCCATCGGCATCCCGGACGAGACGGTCGGCGAAGTCGTCAAGGCATTCGTGGCTTTGAAGCCCGGGTTCGAGCCCACCGAGGAACTGAGCCTCGAACTTCTGGGCCATGCCCGCAGGCGCCTCGGTCCGGCCGTCGCACCCAAGCAGATCGCGTTCCGGCAGAACCTGCCCAAGACGCGCAGCGGCAAGATCATGCGGCGGCTGCTCAAGGCGCGCGAGCTCGGCCTGCCGGAGGGCGACATCTCCACGCTGGAGAGCGATGAGAAATGACCGACACCAGCCTCAAGCCGCATCTGAGCCACGCCCACGCGCTCGAACTGCTGCGCCAGATGATCCGCATCCGGCGCTTCGAGGACAAGTGCGCCGAGCTCTACACGCAGGAGAAGATCCGCGGCTTCCTTCACCTCTATGACGGGGAGGAGGCGATCACCGCCGGCGTCATCCCCTTGCTGGCGGAGAAGGACCGGTTGGTCGGCACCTATCGCGAGCACGGCCATGCGCTGGTGCGCGGCGTGCCGATGAACGAGGTGATGGCCGAGATGTACGGCAAGGCCGAGGGCTGCTCGGGCGGCCGCGGCGGCTCGATGCACCTGTTTTCGGCCAAGCACAACTTCTACGGCGGCAATGCCATCGTCGGCGGCGGGCTGCCGCTCTCGGTCGGCCTCGCACTTGCCGACAAGATGCGGAGCGAGGACCGGGTCACCGCATGCTTCTTCGGCGAGGGAGCGGTGGCGGAGGGCGAGTTCCACGAGAGCATGAATCTCGCCTCGCTGTGGGACCTGCCGGTGCTGTTCGTCTGCGAGAACAACCTGTACGCCATGGGCACGGCGCTCGACCGCTCGCAGGCGGAGACCGACATCTTCGAGAAGGCCGCGGGCTATGAGATCGCCAGCGAGGCGGTGGACGGCATGGACGTGGTCGCCGTCGAGGCGGCGGCGCGGCGTGCGCTCGACGTGATGCGGGAGACGCACGAGCCATATCTGCTCGAATGCCGGACCTACAGGTTCCGCGCCCATTCCATGTTCGACGCCCAACTCTACCGCGACAAGGAGGAGGTCGAGGAGTGGCGCAAGAAGGGGCCCATCGTCCGTTTCCAGGGATGGCTCGAGCAGAACGGCATGATCCACCAGCCAGACATCGACACGATCGAGGCTGAGGTGAAGGCTGAGATCGACGCCGCGGTCGCCTTTGCGGAGGCCGGCACATGGGAGCCGCTCGAAGAGCTGACCCAGCACGTCTATGCCGGGGAGCGTCCGGCGCCACCCCCACCCCCTGCGGCTCCGACGGAGATGGTGGAGACAACCTATCGCGAGGCGGTGAAGCAGGGCATCGTCGACGCCATCACCCGCGATCCCCGCGTCTTCCTCATGGGCGAAGATGTCGGAAAATACGGCGGCTGCTATGCGGTGAGCAAGGGCCTCCTGGATCAGTTCGGGCCCGATCGCATTCGCGACACGCCGCTGTCGGAATCCGGGTTCACCGGCGCGGGCATCGGCGCGGCTGCCGCGGGCCTGCGGCCGATCGTCGAGGTGATGACGGTCAATTTCTCGATGCTGGCGCTCGACCAGATTCTCAACACGGCGGCGACGCTGAGGCACATGTCCAACGGTCAGTTCGGGGTGCCGCTCGTCATCCGCATGGCCACCGGGGCAGGGCGGCAACTGGCGGCGCAGCATTCGCACAGCCTCGAAGGCTGGTACGCCCATATTCCCGGAATCAAGGTCCTCGCGCCGGCCACTCACGAGGACGCACGCGGCATGCTGTGGACGGCGCTCGAAGACCCCGATCCGGTGCTCATCTTCGAGAACGTCATGCTCTACAACCGCACCGACAAGCTCGCCGCCAATGCGGGGCCGGTCGACATCGACAAGGCGGCAATCCGGCGCCAGGGCAGGGACATATCGCTCGTCACCTATGGCGGATCGCTGTTCAAGACGCTGGATGCGGCCGAGGAGCTGGCGAAGGGCGGGATCGAGGCGGAGGTCGTCGATTTGCGAACCTTGCGCCCGCTCGACACGGCAGCCATCCTCGCATCGGTGGGCAGGACACGCCGCGTGCTCGTCGTGGACGAAGGCTGGCGGTCGGGCAGCATTGCCGCCGAGATCGGCATGCGGATCGCGGAGGAGGGGTTTTTCTATCTCGATGCGCCACTGAGCCGGGTGTGCAGCGAGGAAGTGCCGATTCCGTATCCGAAGCATCTGGAGGATTCCGCAATCCCGCAGACCGGCCGGATCGTCGCCGCTGCCAAGGCGATGCTGGGAAAGGCTTGATCGATGAGCGAGTTCCGTATGCCTTCGCTCGGCGCCGACATGGAGGCGGGCACGCTCGTCGAGTGGCTCATCAAGCCAGGCGTTCCGGTCAAGCGCGGCGACATCATTGCGGTGGTGGAAACGCAGAAAGGCGCGATCGAGATCGAGGTGTTCGAGGACGGGGTGTTCGAGCGTCCGCTGGTCGAGGTCGGTGCGAAAGTTCCCGTGGGCATGCCGTTGGCGCTGATTGGCACTGCGGGCGAAGCACCGGCCGCGGCGGTCCCGCCGCCGGCAGCCGTGCCGAAGCCGGCGCCGCAGGCACCCGCAGCTACCGCGCGCCCAGAGGCGGCCGCGCCCGCTGCCGCCCCTCCCGTTGAAGCAGGAGCGCGCCAAAAAGTCTCGCCGGCGGCGCGGCAACTGGCCCAAGAGGCTGGGCTCGACCTGTCGGGAATCCAGGGCACGGGCCCGTCGGGAGAGATCGTGCTGGCGGATGTGGCTGCGCATGCGGGGAAGGCGCTTCCGCCGGAAGGCGCAATGACCGGCATGCGCGCGGCGATCGCTGCGGCCATGGCGCGCTCCAAGCGCGAAATACCGCACTTTTATCTCGCTCACACCGTTGATCTCACTGCGGCTGAAGCCTTTGTCGCGAAATACAATGAGGGGCGCGAGCCCGCAGATCGGCTGCTGCTGGGCGCGCTGTTCGTCAAAGCGGTGGCGGGCGCCGCGAAGAAGTATCCAGAGTTCAATGGACATTTCGAGGATGGGGTGTTCAAGCCCAGCACAGCGGTCCATGCCGGGGTCGCGATCAATATCCGCGGCACCGGGCTGGTGGCGCCCGCCATCCACGATAGCGACCAGCTCCAACTCGACGCGCTGATGGTAGCGATGCGCGACCTCGTGATCCGGGTCCGGGCAGGGCGGTTCCGCGCATCCGAACTTGCCGATCCGACCATCACCGTCTCGAGTCTCGGCGAGCGCGGCGTCGAGGCGCTCTATGGCATCATCTATCCGCCGCAGGTGGCGATCGTGGGCTTCGGAACGCCGGTGCTGCACGCCTGGGCGGCCGACGGAATGGTGGGGCCGCGCCGAGTGGTGTCCGTGACTGTCGCCGGGGACCACCGCGTCAGCGACGGTCACCGCGGTGCCCTGTTCCTCAGCGCCGTCGAAGACCTGCTCCTGAAACCGGAGGCACTATGAATATCCAGGAGGCTGAAGCCGCCCTTAGGGAAGAACTCCATCGCATCGCCCCCGATATCGATCCAGGCGATATCGACCGCGAAGGTGACCTGCGCGAGGAGTTCGACATCGATTCGATGGATTTCCTCAATCTCGTCACTGCGCTCAACAAGCGTTTCGGAATCCCCATTCCGGAGCCCGACTATCCGCGGTTTGCCAGTTTCTCGGGAGCCGTCGCCTACGTCGCCGAGAAGGTGACCTGAGCGGATGCATGCCGTACCTGGCCGCTACCGGTATTGCCGCGAGGAACGAGGGCCGGGCCAGCGAAGCCAAGTCGGTGCGGGTTTCAGCCGGCGCCTTGAAGAAGGCCCGTGGCGCTAGCGGAGACGACCGGCGCCTGGACATAGCCAAGATAGATCGACCCGGGGATCAGGACATGGCGCAGGACAAGGGGCTGGGCTCGGCGCATCTTCGTGAACTCGGGTGGTTTTTTGTTGTTCGGCATTCGCCGCTGGGGGGTGTTCCGCCTCAGCGGCAACGGTTGTGCTGCACGATCATGCCGTGCGCGCCGGCTGCGAGAACGCCATCCAGCCGCCGAGCAGGGCAACCACCGCACCAGCGAGCACGGTCGCTTGCGGTGAAGCCCATATTGCCGCTGAAGCCCAGCAGCCAAGGCGAGGCGGCAAGCCACAGGCCGAGCAGGGCGCTGATCCACTCTTCCCGGAGCTGATACGCGTAGAGCGCGGCGAGCCCGACGACCACGATCGCCGCCCCACCAGATAGTGGTTCCAGAGCGCCAGACCGTCCAGGGCGGTCATTCCGGACAGAATGGGCGGCATGATCCATGGGGAGACGAACACCCAGATGCCCACGAGGGTCGCCATCCAATCCTGCCAGCGTCGATTGTTCATGCTTACCTCCTTCGCTCGCCGGCCCATTGTCGCGACGGCCGAAGCGAGAGGTGATCGGACGCCTTTGCGCCGCCTCCGTTGTGATGCGGGTCAAAACGCAAGCTGAGCCCATGGTGGGCAACCGGCCCGTCGCTCCGATCGTTGTGAATCTCCCGCGCTCACAACCGCATCGGTTGCGCGGAAAGCGCCAGATATCCATTGGCTCGGCCGGAGTGGGCAGTCATGGTCCAATCACTCTCGATGATGCCGAGATGGACGCCATGCTCGCGGGCGGCGCCCGCTGGGCGATCGATCGCGGCTGGGGTGAGCCGCGCGACCTCGATCGAATCGAGGAAGGCGGTTGCATGCTGGGAGCCCGGACCGACTACGTTTCCTCGCGCGCCAAGGCCCGGCAGCGGCGGGAGATGGGGACGCTCGGGTCCGGCAACCACTACCTGGAAGTGCAGGCGGTGGCCGAGATCTTCGATGATGCGGCCGCACGAGCCTATGGGCTCGAGCTGGACGCGGTCGTGGTCACGATCCATTGCGGCTCGCGCGGCCTCGGTCACCAGATCGGTAGCGAGTTTCTAAAGGAGATGGCGAGCAGCGGACCGGCGGCGGGGATCGTGCTGCCCGATCGGGAACTGGCCTGTGCGCCGCTCCGCTCCGAACTCGGCGAACGCTACATCGGCGCCATGCGCGCCGGCATCAACTGCGCGCTCGCCAATCGCGAAATCCTCGGCCACTACAGCCGGCGCGTGTTCGGGCATTTCTTCCCCGGTGGCGACCTCGAACTGCTGTTCGACGTGTCGCACAATACCTGCAAGCTTGAGACCCATGTCGTCGACGGCAGGCCTCGCGACCTCTTCGTCCACCGCAAGGGGGCGACCCGGGCCTTCGGACCGGGGCATTCGAGCCTACCGGAGCCGCTACGCGCCATCGGCCAGCCAGTTCTGATCGGGGGCAGCATGGGCACCGGCTCGTTCGTGCTGGCGGGTGAAGCCACGAGCGAGCAAAAGGCCTTCTCGTCGGCCTGTCACGGCGCTGGCCGGGCAATGTCGCGGCATGCGGCGCTGAAGATATGGAGCGGCCGACAGGTCGTCGAGGATCTCGCGGCGAGGGGCATCCTGATCCGCAGCTCCTCCAGCCGCGGCGTCGCCGAGGAGGCGCCGGGCGCCTACAAGGACGTGAATGCCGTGGTGTTGGCCGCCGAACGTGCCGGACTGGCGCGCCGCGTGGCGCGGATGCGGCCGCTGATCTGCGTCAAGGGCTGAGCAGCCTGGTCAGGCCGCAAAGGCAAATACGAGGTTCTGTAGCAGCCGCAGGAGTTCGCCGAGGTCGTGCCGTGACATCTGGACAAAGGTCGAGTTCTTGGTCAGGTGTCCGATTCCAGATTTGAGTTCAGAGCCCGTTCTCCGGAGTGTGGATCGCGGAGCCGCGACTCAAGAATTCTGGTTGCCCATTGTCACCGGCGCGTAAGCGGGCATTGTTGCCGCCTATGGTCCACCTTCAGTACTCGATCTTGGCAATGTTAAGCGCTCGATCCACCTTGATACCGGGAGTGGATAGAATCTAACGCTTGGTGCCCTCATTTGACGGCGGCGATGATTTTTTCGGGGTCTTTGGTCAGTTCGAGGCGCACCTGGCCGACTTCATCAACGCCTACAACTACGGCAGGCGCCTCAAGACCCTGAAGGGCCTCATACCCTATGAATACATCTGCAAAATCTGGACAGCCGAGCCCGACCGGTTCATTCTCGATCCAATCCACCAAATGCCGGGACTAAACACCATCGGGGCGGCGTCGCCGTCGGCGTGCCGAGAATCACTTTCAACCCGTGACGTCCCAATACGACCATCGATTGCGCCAGCCAGTCAAAGGTCAGCTCGCCGGGACGGGGCTCGAGCCGTGACCGGGCAAATTCGCCGATGCGGACAAAGATATGCCGATCTCGGCCATCCGCCGCGCATCGTCCTCCCAACGGGATTGCGGCCAGCGTTCGGGATAGTAGCAGACGCCGAGAGCAGGGGTGGACAAGGGAGAAAGGCCTTCACAGTTTGAGAAGGGCTTCGGGCTGTCCAGGAACGTCGACCCGGATGGCAAAGACGCTGCCCGCGAGAGGCTCGCGTTCCAGTTCTTCCGGCGTCATGCCCTCGCGCGCCGAAGTAATGTAGAGGGTCTGGAGGTCGTCGCCGCCGAAGGCCGGGCAAGTGACACGGCTTACGGGTAATTCGACGATACGCTCGACGCTGCCGTTGGGCGCATGGCGGACAACGCAGGAACCGTTCCAACGGGCATTCCATAGGAATCCCTCCGAATCGACCACCGAACCATCCGGTGAGCCAAGACCTTCAGTCGAAGCAAAGTCCGACCACTCGCCTGTCGGCAGCCCGGTTGCCGGATCAATCGTGCACTTGCGAATTGTGTCCGTCGTGGTGTCCGCGAAATAGGCGGTCCGGCCGTCAGGCGAGAAGCAGATGGAATTGGGGATGGTGATATCGTCGAGGACGGTTACCAATTCTCCGGCCCGGTACTGGTAAACTGCGCCTGCACCCACATCCTGCCCACCGCAGCGGCTCATCGTGCCGATCCAGAATCCGCCGGCCGGGTTGACTCTCCCGTCATTGGTGCGGTTGCCCGGGACGTCTTCCTCCAACGGCACGATTACCGAACTCGTGTCGCTCGCAAGATCAAACCGGAGGAGGGCCCCGGCGGTCGCGATGGCGAGGGTTTCCTTGTCGATGATGCCCGCGGCACTGGCAGGTTGCTTGAATGTGAAGCGGTCGACCAGATGTCCGTCCGCGTCTGCGCTAAGCAACGTCTGATTGAGGATATCGAACCAGAACAGGCGACCGAGCAGGGGATGCCAGAACGGCCCCTCGCCCAGTTCGCAGCGGCTGTCGACGAATAGCTCGGCTTTCGCGTTCATTTGCCCTTCTCCTCATCATATGCGGCAACCGCAGTGCGAGCCCGCGTCGAGATTTCGTCCAGCGTCATCCCGGGCTTGTACAGATAAGTTCCCAGTCCGAAACCGGCACAGCCGGCAGCGAAGTACTCCCGGAAATTATCCGGGTTGGCGCCTCCGACGGCATAAAGAGGGATGTCGGGAGGCAGCACCGCCTTCATCGCCCTGATACCCTTGGGACCCAGGACTTCCGCCGGGAAGAACTTCAGGCCTGTAGCGCCGGACCTTAGCGCCCCGAAGGCGTCAGTCGGGGAAAATACGCCGGGATAGGACCGCATTTTACGTCCGATCGTTCGGGCAATGACATCCGTGTTCGTATCGGGCGAGACGACGAAGGCTCCGCCCGCGTCCGCCACCTTGTCGACTTCGTCGGCGCTGAGCACTGTGCCGGCGCCGATCGTCGCCCGGCCGGCCAGCGCCTTGGCGGCGTCCCGGATCGACTTCAACGCATCGGGGGAATTGAGCGGCACCTCGATCATGGCGATGCCCGCCATCAGCAGGGCCTCGCAGATATTGATGGTTTCAGGCGGCGTTATGCCGCGTAAGATTGCGATAATGTGCCGATGTTCTGACAAGTGGTTCGCTCCGCTAGGCTTGGCGCGCGGCCTTCAGGCCGGCAAGTGTCGCATCGGTGGCATCGACGATGCGCGTACCGGCCCCGATCATAGCGAAACCGCGCGCGTAAAGCCCGCTGAGTGCCGGACCTCCAACCAGAGGTATGTCGCCACCGCCTATCAAGTCGCGCTGCCCGCCGATCTCGGAACCGATCAGCAGGCCCGACAGGAATCCTGTGCACCATCCCGGCCTTCGTCCCGAGAGCAGCGAGCCGGCGCGGATCTTGAAGAGATTGGCGGTGAGACGATGAGGGGCCTCAAATCCCGCCGCCAGCCCCATTTCGAGCCCGGATTCGCGGTCCTCGGCGTCGGCCTCGCCATTGACGGAATGGCGCAGAACCGAATGCGCGCGCAAAACCTCGAACAATTCGCCGGTCATCGAGGTCGAGAAGCGCTCGATGCGCGTGCCGGCAAGCATCACCCACTTGGAATGTGTGCCCGGCATGACCACCAGACCGGAGTATCCAGGGCACATTGTGGAGAGACCCAACAGCTGCGTTTCCTCTCCACGCATGACGTCCTCGTCGCCGCTGAACTTCTGGCAGACGCCGGGAAGGATATTCGGCTTGAGGCGGGAACCCGACATCAATGGCGTGACGGCGCCCAAAGCGAGGCGGCTGAGCTCGGCAGGAACATCGAGATAGGGCGCTTCTTTCCAGCCCTGACGGGCGCCGGCCATGCCGCAGATCAGCACATCGATTGCCGGGCCCGATGACGAGATTTCGCCGGCGATGAGGTTGGTGAGTACCGTCGGGTAGGCGTCAGGGCCGAGCTTGCTCATTCCCTGGCCGGACGAGCGGGAGAACAGCACTTCCCCCATCGTACCAACGCCCCAGGCACGTAAATTCGACGTGCCCCAGTCTACGGCAACCCAGTCGGCTTCAATCCCCAAAGTGTCCCCCGCAACCCGAAACGACGCTAATCCCCGGCGCGGGCGCGACCCTATAACTTTTGCCGATCCGACCCTAGTAGGTTTTTCGGAAGAGAACTCTGAATTTCAAAGAAGATGAGAGCGTCCCATTGGCCCGTTTCCCCGGCCAACGCTAGTACTTGCGCAAAAGCCCCACGAGCCGGCCCTGTACCTTGACCCGGTCCGGGCCGAAGATACGCGTCTCGTACGCCGGGTTGGCTGCCTCCAGCGCCACCGAATTGCCCTTTCGGCGCAGGCGCTTGAGCGTTGCCTCCTCGTTGTCCACAAGGGCAACGATGATCTCGCCGGTGCCGGCTGTATCTTGTTTGCGGATGAGCACGGTATCGCCATCGAAGATCCCGGCCTCGATCATCGAATCACCACGCACTTCGAGCGCGAAGTGCTCTCCGCTGCCGAGCATTTCCGGCGGCACCGCAATGGTGTGGCTGTGCGTCTGGATCGCCTCGATCGGGGTGCCGGCGGCAATGCGTCCCATGACCGGAACGGTGACGGGGCGCCCGAGTTCCGGGGTGGCCTGAGCAGGCGGAGCCGAACGTGGCGGCATGGCTGCCACCTTTCCCAAATTGCCATCGATGATGTTGGGTTCAAATCGCGCCTTGCGGCCGCCCAGCGATGGGTTCATCGAATCGGGGAGCCTGATGACTTCGAGCGCCCTTGCCCGATTTGGCAACCGGCGGATGAAGCCACGCTCCTCGAGCGCCGTAATCAGGCGGTGAATGCCCGATTTGGACCGCAAATCCAGCGCGTCCTTCATCTCGTCGAAAGAGGGAGGAATGCCGCTCTCCTTCATGCGTTCATGGATGAACATGAGAAGTTCGTGTTGCTTTCGCGTCAGCATGGCGGTCCCCATTGGGAGAATCGGAACAAAGGCTGAACGTACTATAATTGTTCCAGTTATGTTCTGCAACGGGGACTTGCGGAGCGGAGGGAAGGTAAGCCGAATTTCGTTATCTGGGACTGAAGGCTGGAGCTAAACTGAACTCAATTGCGGGCAAGTCATTGATTCCGTTCGCATAGGAGGATTGCCAATGAGCGAAGCTATTGGGAACTGTCCCCAATGGCCCATCTCCCGTAATCGACGGACTCCACTCGTTCCTGGAGGAAATCCAAGGGCTCACGTCAACTGCGCTTGCGAACCCGCGCCCTTGACGTTGAGACATGTCCTCTAATCATAACAGAAAGCTTCGCAAGCGCTCTGCACATGATCGGTGCTTCACCTTAGAGAAAATGGGCATTCTAGCGGGGATTTAGCAATGACCACGCGCCAAGACGCTCGCGCAGACTATGGCGAGATCAGAGACGAAGTTAAGAAGCTGTGTGCGAGGTTTCCTGGCGAATACTGGCGGGCGCTCGACCGGACGCAAGGCTATCCGACAGAATTTGTGGAGGAGCTGACTCGGGCCGGTTATCTCGCCGCGCTCATCCCGGAAGCATTTGGCGGCGCCGGCTTACCCTTGTCCGGTGCGGCAGCAATTCTTGAGGAAATCCAGAAGGCTGGATGCAATGGTGGTGCCTGTCACGCCCAGATGTATATCATGGGGGCGGTCCTTCGGCATGGCAGCGATGCCCAGAAAGAAAACTACCTTCCCAAGATCGCCAGCGGCGAGCTGCGCCTGCAGGCGTTCGGGGTAACCGAACCAACCAGCGGCACTGATACGAGCTCCATCGTGACGTTCGCGCGACGAGACGGCGACCGGTACATCATCAATGGCCAAAAAATCTGGACGTCACGGGCCGAGCATTCCGATTTGATGTTGCTGCTGGCGCGCACCACGCCCAGGGCGGAGGTCGTCAAGCGTACCGATGGACTCTCGGTTTTCCTGATCGACATGCGTGAGGCCAAGAAAAATGGCCTCAGCATCCGACCCATCCGGACGATGATGAACCACGCGACGACGGAGGTCTTCTTCGACAACGTGCCTATTCCGGCGGACAGCCTCGTAGGGGAGGAAGGGAAGGGGTTCCGATATATTCTCTCCGGCATGAATGCCGAGCGCATCCTGATTGGCGCGGAGTGCGTCGGCGATGCCAAGTGGTTCATCGACAAAGCTACCAATTACGGCAAGGAGCGACAGGTCTTTGGGCGTCCCATCGCGCAAAATCAGGGCGTGCAGTTCCCCATCGCCAAAGCCTATGCGCAAATGCGCGCGGCCGAGCTGATGGTTCGCGAGGCGGCCACCCTTTTCGAGGCCGGCGAGGAGTGCGGGGCGGAAGCGAATATGGCCAAAATGCTTGCGGCCGAGGCGTCGTGGGCGGCGGCCGAGGCCTGCGTTCAAACCTTTGGAGGCTTCGCTTTCGCGGAGGAATACGACGTGGAGCGCAAGTTCCGGGAAGCTCGGCTCTATCAGGTGGCGCCGATCTCCACCAACCTGATCCTGAGCTACCTGTCTGAGCATGTGCTCGGCATGCCGCGATCTTACTGAGGCGCAGATGAAACCGCTCGAAGGATTGACCGTTGTCTCGCTCGAACAGGCAGTGTCTGCGCCATTCTGCACCTCACGCCTGGCCGACGCAGGGGCCACCGTAATCAAGATAGAGCGGCCCGAAGGCGATTTTGCCCGCGGCTACGATACTGCAGCAAATGGGGAAAGCAGTTATTTCGTTTGGCTCAATCGCGGCAAGAAATCCGTCATACTCGATCTTCGCAAGGATGAGGACAAGCGCTCGCTGCGGCAGCTCATCGGGCAGGCCGACGTGTTCGTCCAGAACTTGAAGCCGGGCGCGATGGACCGGCTCGGCATGCCGATCGAAAAGCTGCACGATGAGTTCCCGCGCGTCGTTTTCTGTTCGATCACAGGGTATGGCGAGCACGGTCCGCTCGCCAATCGCAAGGCCTATGACTTGCTGGTGCAGGCCGAGTCGGGTCTCGCATCGCTCACCGGAACGGCCGAAGGCATGGCACGAGTGGGAATCTCCGTCATCGACATCGCCACCGGCGCGACCGCGCATGCGGCGATCTTGGAAGCTTTGCTGCGCCGCGGCAGGACAGGTGAGGGCGACATCATCGACGTCGCCATGTTTGACGTCATCGCGGACTGGCTGACCGTGCCGCTGCTGCAGCACGAGGCTGGGAATACCCCGCGGCGGATTGGGCTGGCGCATCCCTCCATCGCGCCCTATGGCGCGTTCCGCTGCCAAGACGGCAAGGAGATACTTGTGGCCATTCAAAACGACCGGGAATGGGTCGATTTCGCGAGGCAGGTGCTGCTGAGGAATGAGCTTGCGGAAGACGCGCGGTTTGCGACGAACAATGCGCGCGTCGGCAACCGGGAAGATACGGATCGCTGCGTCGCAGAGGTTTTCGCAGCGACCGACCGTGCGGTGCTGATCGAACGACTCGACCGCTCGCAGATTGCCTTTGCCGAAATCAACGACATGGAGGCTTTGTCCCGTCATCCGCATCTGCGCAGGATCGTCGTGGAGACCGCCAAGGGGCGGCAGAGCTATCCCGCTCCAGCCGCGATTTTTGCGTCAGAGGCACGAACCTTCGGGCCTGTGCCCGCGCTCGGATCGCACGATCTCGAGGTGATTGAGGCACGCCGGCGCGGGGAATAGTTTCCATGCCTGCCAGGCTATCGCCGCTCACCGCGGCTCCGGTGTTCGCGCTGGACCCGGGCGAGACGGAAGCTGGCGCCGATTTATATGTTACAAACGCTGTCGGAACGGAAACGATGGGGACTTGCGTCCAATGGCACCGATGACAGGTCTCTCGACCGGCGTTGCATTTCTGTTCGTCCCCGCGACCCGCCTCGACCGCGTGCCGAAAGCGCTGCTGACCAATGCGGCCGCGGTGATCATCGACCTGGAAGATGCCGTCGCTCCTGGGAGCAAGGCCGATGCCCGAGAGGCATTGCGGCAATTGCAGGCGATGAACGTCGATCCGGACCGGCTCATTGTCCGCATCAATGCCAGCGGGACGCAGTGGTTCGAGGACGATCTCGCTGCGGCGGCGGCGTTGCCGGTGAGCGCGGTCATGCTCCCAAAAACGGAGAATCTCGACGCCTTGCGGCATGTCGCTTCGGTGGTGGGTCCAAAGCTGGCGATTTGTGCCTTGATCGAAACCGCCATCGGTCTGGAAGCCGCGACGGTGATTGCGCAGTCGGGTCTCGTGCAGCGGCTGGCGTTCGGTTCCCTCGACTTCGCCGCCGACATAGGCTGCGCCGTAAGCGATCTGGCGTTGATTTATGCACGTTCTCGGCTCGTGCTGGCGTCCAGACTTGGAAATCTCGCCGCCCCGCTCGACGGGGTGACAGCCGATTTCGAGGACGCGGCAATGAACCTTGCCGAAGCGCGACATGCCCTCGACCTGGGTTTTGGCGGCAAACTCTGCATACATCCCCGACAGATCGAATGGGTGCATTGCGCAATTCGACCGTCGGACGAGGAACTGACGTGGGCTCGGACAATCCTCGCGGCGGGTGAGAATGCGACGGCGATTGGCGGGAGCATGGTGGATGCTCCGGTCAAAAAGCGCGCGCAACAGGTGCTGTACCGTCACGCTCTGTCGTCTGTAAAACGCTGATGGGGAGCTCAGATTCGGCCGCGCCAGTGGCCCGAGCGGACCAGCGTTTCGATATGCTGCCGGACGAGGCGGGCGACCAGCCGAGTTGCCGGGGCATTGGCCCTTTGCGGTGCATGGGCGAGAATGAGTTCGCGGCTGATGACAGGGTCGATGATCTTGGTGGCCACCAGGCTTCCCGCTTCGATCTCGCTGTGGACGGCGATGATCGGCAGAATGGTGCGGATGGTTCCAGTCGCCACCAAGCCCTTGATGGTGGGCAAGGTTTCGAGTTCCAGGGCAATTTCGAGCGAAACATTGGTCTTTGCGCACGCGTCATCGACAAGCACGCGCAGGCCGTGCGGCCGTCCAGGCAGGGCCAGTTGGATGCCCTCGAGTTTCTTGAGCGATACCGAACTGCCGCGACCGAGTCTTGGGGCGGTAGGAGAAGAGATAAGCTGCATGTCCTCGAACAGCAGGTGCTCGGCATCGAGAAGGGCATTCGAACGCACATTGTAAAGGACAGCCAGGTCGACCCTGCCGTTGCTCAGCCATTCCGCGACATGGCCGCTGAAGCCTTCCAGCACGCGCATCTGGACGCCGGGGTAGTCCTTCCGAATCTGGCCGAGAAGCGGCGCCAACAGCACCAGGCCGACAGAAGGGGGGACGCCAAGGGTGACCGCACCATGAACGGTCGAACGCATGGCGCCGATATCCTGGCGGATTTGATCTATCTCCGCCAGAGCGGGCCGCACTCGATCCAGAAAGGTCATGCCCACATCGGTGAGCACGACGCCGCGGCCATTGCGGTAAAATAGGGTCACACCCAGCTCTCGTTCGAGTTCACGAATACGCCGGCTGAGCGCGGACTGTGCGATGCCGCTCTGGGCGGCAGCCTTAGTGAAACTGCCTGTTTCCGTAATGCTGACAAAGTATTGCATGTCACGAAGGTCCATGCCGTTTCCCAGCGCGAGTTGGAAACGGGGACAATCGGCACCATCCCGACGCGCCGTCCGTCCCCCGAGGAGCCGATCAGACAATAGCCCTTGCGTAGCCCTGTCAAGCTGCCCATGTGGCGCATTGCAGTGTAGTGTCGCCGCCAAGTCGGCTGCATGGCCATAGCCGCCATCATTCAGGACGACGCTACACCTCGCCAGCGGATGGGGCATCTCTTGCAGTGTTATCTGATTTGTCGAATTTAACGATGCCGAGCCCTTGGAAGTGGCAATAAACCTTGCACCAAGGTGCCGACGCCTTCGCCGGCGTGGCCTCCGTAAAATCTGCCGGGTGAGGTGGCCGACGGCGGTTTCCTCGCACCCCCGCCTAACAATTGAGGTTCAGGATGAAGATTCTCGTCTGTGTCAAGCGCGTCATTGACTACAATGTTCGTATCCAAGTCCGACCCGATGGCACGGGGGTCGAGACCGCCAATGTCAAGATGTCGATGAACCCCTTCGACGAAATCGCAGTCGAACAAGCCGTTCAGCTCAAGGAATCTGGATGGGCAGACGAGATTCTCGCAGTCTCCATCGGCACATCACAGTCGCAAGAAGTTTTGCGTCATGCGTTGGCGCTCGGCGCCGATAGAGGCATTCTTGTCCGCCACGACGATGCGCTTGAGCCGCTGGCCGTCGCCAAGATGCTGGCCGCGATAGCACGTGACGAAAATCCCGATCTCATCATTCTCGGCAAGCAGGCCATAGACGATGACTGCGGCCAGACCGGGCAGATGCTCGCTGCTCTGCTGGGAGTGCCGCAGGCGACGTTCGCCTCGCATATCGACGTCGGCGACGGTCGTGCCCGGGTGGTGCGCGAGGTCGATGGCGGTCTCGAGACGATAGAGGTGACTCTGCCGGCCGTAGTCACAACCGACCTGCGGCTGAACGAACCGCGCTATGCTTCCCTGCCCAACATCATGAAGGCCAAAAGGAAGCCGATCAGCGAGACAGACGCGGCAACGCTCGGCGTCGATGCTGCGCCGCGTCTGCGCGTAGTTTCGACGCTGGCCCCCACATCGCGCAAGCCTGGCCGCAGAGTCAGTTCCATCGATGAACTCGTCGCTGCTCTGCGCGACGAGGCCGGCGTTCTCTGAATAGTCCACGACCTGAACAGTCTAGGAGTTGACCCAATGACCACATTGCTGCTGGCCGAACACGACAATGTGCAGCTTTCCGACCATACAAGGCGGGCACTGACGGCTGCGTTGGCGCTGGAAGCGGAGGTGCACGTGTTGGTCGCGGGCGAGGGGAGTGGTGGGGTAGCGCGCGCCGCTGGCGCGCTGGCGGGCGTCGGCAAGGTGCTTCACCTCGACGCGAGCGAATTTGCACACCCGCTGGCGGAGCCTTACGCCGAACTCATCGTGGGCATGGCGGGCAAGTACGACGCCGTACTGGCGGCCGCTTCGGCGTTCGGACGCAATGTAATGCCGCGCGTCGCGGCGCTCCTTGATGTCATGCAGATATCGGACGTCGTGGCGGTCGAACGGCCGACGCGATTCCGCAGGCCGATTTACGCCGGCAATGCGATCCAGACGGTCGAGACCGATGAGCCGGTCCGGATTCTGACCATCCGCACCGCCGCGTTCTCTCCAGCTGCGAGCGGCGGCGCAGCACTGATCGAGTCCATCGCATGGCAAGCTAAGCCACATGCTTCCACCTTTTTCGGTCTTGAACAGCAGACCAGCGACAGGCCGGACCTGGCGTCGGCCCGAATTGTGGTGTCCGGTGGCCGGGGGCTCGGTTCCAAGGAGAACTTCGAGGCGCTGCTCTTTCCCCTCGCCAAACAGCTTGGCGCGGCGGTCGGCGCAAGCCGTGCCGCGGTCGATGCCGGCTACGCGCCAAATGACTTGCAGGTTGGCCAAACAGGGAAGGTCGTGGCGCCCGCTGTTTACTTTGCGATCGGAATCTCGGGCGCCATACAGCATCTGGCCGGCATGAAGGACTCCAAGGTGATCGTCGCGATCAACAAGGATGAGGACGCGCCGAT
>JAUXUM010000042.1 GCA_030680995.1 Devosia sp. | reverse complement strand
TTCTGAAAAGGCGGCTGGCAAGGGCATCCAGCCGCTGCTCGGCTGCGAATTGGCCCTCGACTTTGGCGAAGAAAGAGGCCGCGCCAATGAACGTGGCAATTTCGGCAAGGGAGGTGTCGTGCTCATCGCCGCCGATGAGCGGGGGTTCGGCAATCTTTCGCGCCTGGTGAGCCGCAGCTATCTCGACGGCGAACACGGCAGGGCCGCGGCAAGGGTGAGTTGGCTGGACCGCGACAATCTGGCGGGAGTGATCTGCCTCACCGGCGGGCCGGAAGGCGCCATCGATCCCTTCTTGGCCAACGGCTTCGAGGTGCATGCGCACCAGCGTTTGGAACAGTTGCGCGACCTGTTCGGCGACCGGCTCTACATCGAATTGCAGCGCCACGATCGGCCGCAAGAAGCGCTGAACGAGGCGCAACTCATCGACTATGCCTATCGGGAGGGGGTTCCCCTGGTGGCCACCAACGAGCCGTTCTACCCGACCATTGCCGATTATGAGGCGCATGACGCGCTGCTGGCCATCGCGGCCGGTACGGTGCTCGCCCAGACCGAGCGGCGCAAGCTCTCCGACCAGCACTATTTCAAAAGCCGCGACGAGATGACGGCACGCTTTGCCGACTTGCCGGAAGCTCTGGAAAACTCGGTCGAGATCGCGCGGCGGGTGAGCTATCGTCCGCGGACGCGCGGCCCCATTCTGCCGCGGTTTGCTGCCCTGCCGGGGCAGAGCGAGGAAGAGGGTGTTGCTGCCGAGGCGGAGCGTCTGCGGCAGGAAGCTCATGCTGGTCTCAAACGGCGGCTCGAAACCTTCGGCAGGGCCGAGGGCTTCAGTGACACCGACTACCAGGCGCGGCTGGATTTCGAGCTCGGGGTCATCATCAAGATGAAGTATCCTGGCTATTTCCTTATCGTAGCGGACTTTATTCAGTGGGCCAAGGCGCAGGAAATTCCGGTGGGGCCGGGACGTGGCTCCGGTGCCGGTTCGCTGGTTGCCTACGCGCTTACCATCACCGATCTCGATCCGCTGCGCTACAATCTCCTGTTCGAGCGCTTTCTCAATCCCGACCGCGTCTCCATGCCGGACTTCGACATCGACTTCTGCCAGGACCGCCGGCAAGAGGTGATCGACTACGTGCAGCGCAAATATGGCAGCGACCAGGTGGCCCAGATCATCACCTTCGGAACGCTGCAGGCCCGCGCCGTGCTGCGAGATGTCGGACGGGTGCTGCAGATGCCCTATGGGCAGGTCGACCGAATTTCCAAACTGGTGCCGGCCAACCCTGCCAACCCCGTAACGCTGGCACAGGCACTCGAACTCGAGCCGCAATTGCGGGTGATGCGCGACGAGGACGAGACTGTCGCCGAATTGCTCACCATCGGCCAGAAGCTGGAGGGCCTCTATCGCCACGCCTCGACCCATGCCGCCGGCATCGTGATCGGAGAGCGGCCGCTGCAGGACCTGGTGCCGCTTTACCGCGATCCGCGGTCGGAGATGCCGGTCACCCAGTACAGCCTCAAATGGGTGGAACCCGCGGGGCTGGTGAAGTTCGACTTTCTCGGCCTGAAGACGCTCACGGTGATCGACAAGACCGTGAAGATGATCAACCGTAACGGCACGCACTTCGTTCTCGCCGATATGCCGATCGACGACGCACCGACCTTCGAGATGTTGACCAGAGGCGACACGGTCGGCGTGTTCCAGGTGGAAAGTCCGGGCATGCGGCGGGCGCTTGTCGACATGCGGCCGGATCGATTTGAAGATCTGATCGCCCTCGTGGCACTCTATCGTCCGGGGCCGATGGCCAATATCCCCACCTATTGCGCACGCATGGCCGGCCGCGAGCCGGTGGAATACCTCCACCCGATGCT
>JAUXUM010000124.1 GCA_030680995.1 Devosia sp. | reverse complement strand
GTCGGCGGAGGCGGTAGGATTCGAACCCACGGGGCGCTTTTCAGGGAGCCCGGACGGTTTTAACGACCGCCGCAATAGACCACTCTGCCACGCCTCCTTAGAGGTTCGGCCCGTCCTCCGAATTTAGGAGGCGGGCCGTTCCTTTAACGGCGATTCGACAAATTTATCTTTTTTGATATAGATCGTCAACTTGACGAATATCAAAAATGGTATATGACTTGTGTGGACGTTTCAAGACTACGTCAACGGGCGGGGCGAGCGTGAGCTTTCGGTTTGGTTCGAAGGACTGAGCCCAGAGGATCAGGCTGCCGTTATGACGGCCTTGGAGCAGCTAGCGAAAATTGAGCGAGACTACTGGCGCAGACCGCAGTTCGACACGCTACACAACATGGACGGGATGGGTGAGATCATCCTTGGCAAGGTCGACGGGGTGCAAACCCGGTTGGTTGGTTTCTTCGGTCCAAAGGGCGCAAGGCACGTTTTCACCGTTGTCTTGGTGGTGACAAAGAAGATGAAGGTCTACGAGCCGAAGGACTGGGAGAAGATCGCCCTCCGGAGGCGCCAGGAATGCGAAGAGGAAAAGGGCAAGGCTGATGTTTGGTATCCGTAAGAATCTGTTCGCCCGGCTAAAGAAAAGTCGGGCCTTTAGGCGTGCCTACGTCAAGGAACAGATCAAGCAAGGTATCCCTGCTCAAATTCGTGCCATGCGCGAAGCGCGGAGGATGAAGCAATCCGAATTGGCGGACCTAACTGGCAAGGCGCAAAGCAATATCGCGCGAATCGAGGACCCTCGTTACGGGAAGTTCACGCTTCAAACTCTTCTGGAAATTGCCGACGCATTTGATGTGTGGTTGTCCGTCGAGTTCGTCTCATTCGCAGAAGGGCTGCGCCGGACGGAGCGCGTTGGTCAGGCGGCGTTAAATGCTCCGACCTTCTCCGATGCTGACGATATGTGGGCCAGCGGACTAGAAATCCTCCGCGCCAATGTTTCGACTGGCAGTCATATCGACCTTTCCGACGACAAAGGGCGAAAAGTATACACAATGGATCAGATAGAGCTGACCAGCAGGGATGAAGAACGATGGTCGAGCAAGGTAAAGAAAAACCTACTGAAAAACCAACAGTATGGTCTAGAGACCACAGGATCATATATGTATCCACGTTCGTGGTCCGGGGTACCAATAACGAGGTCTTCGTCGAACTAGGTACTGAGCAGAATCTGAACGACAAAGATGTCGTTTTTTCAGAAATGCAGATTGCAATGACGCACAAGGCGACAAAAACATTTCTGACGGTGCTTAAGTCGGTCGTTGACAAGATTGAAGAGATGGATGGTCCGATTACGCTTCCCGAAGGCAAGGAGGAGAAAATCCGCAGAGCCGTCCAAGTAGAGAAACCAAAATGAACGATATGCTTGGCGCCAGCCTACCGCGGGGTCCTAAGTCGTCTCCCTCCCCCTTGTGGAAAGGGTGGATCGGCGCAGCCGGGATGGGTGGGGGGCTGTTCGTCAGTCGTGAGGATCGCTGCGCCGCCCGATCCCTCAGTCGGGTCTCCCTCCCCTTTGCGGGGAGGGGTTAGGCGTGGGGGCCACCAAGGAGCATGGTGCTCTCCGCCCCCCCACCCTTGATCCCTCCCCGCGACGGGGGAGGGAGTCGACTGTGGGATTTGTTCCCAAAGCGTCCCGCCCACCGGCGTCATTCCGGCGTTCGCCCGGATGACGCCGGGTGAGGATGGGCGTGCACGGCGCGGGCGGAGGGGACCGCATGGCTCCCCGGGTCAAGAACCGGGGATGACATGGGGGCTACGATGGGTTCGGTGTCTGTCGAGGGCACCCTCTCTTGGATTTGCAAGGGCGGTTTGTCCCCGGGTCTTCGCACGGCCCGAGCGGGGGGGTGCGGCGCCACCTGTCGCCGCCTTACCACGAAGCCGTCATCCCCGGGCTGCTGACCCGGGGACCCACTCGATCTCTGCGAGCGTTCACCAAACGATCTGCGGATAGAGGTCATCCCACATTGGGTGCTTTCGAGGCATTCTACCGCTTGGCAGGCCGGCTTGGGTCCCCGGGTCAAGGGCCCGGGGATGACGATCCGTGAGATATGCCACATTTGACTCCGAATCCCACGCGAAGTGGCGCGCGCCCACTAGCATGTCAGCCCTTCCCTCCCACTCCGTCCTCGCTATAGTGCGCCGCAAATCCGGAGTCCCCAATGAAGGCCATTTCCTGCGCCGCACCCGGCCGGCTCGCCCTCGTCGAAATCGATCCGCCCGTTCTGCGGCCCGGCTGGGTCCGTATCGGCATCCGCTACATCGGCATCTGCGGCACCGATTATCATATCTTCGAAGGCAATCACCCGTTCCTCGAATACCCGCGCATCATGGGCCACGAACTCTCCGGGGTGGTGCTCGATGCCAACGGCGGCGCGACGCTCGAGGCCGGGGACGCGGTCGTCGTCAACCCCTATCTGCCCTGCTATGCATGTCCCGCCTGCCGCGAGGGCAAGACCAATTGCTGCGAGACGCTCAAGGTCATCGGCGTCCATTGCGATGGCGGCATGGCCGAGGAGATCGTCATGCCCGAGGCCAATCTCTATCCCGCCGCCGGAATCAGCCTGCGCGACGCGGCGATGGTCGAGTTTCTCGCCATCGGCGCCCACGCCGTCCGCCGCTCCGAGCTCAAACCGGGGGATCGCGCGCTGGTCGTCGGCAGCGGCCCGATCGGGCTGGGCGTCGCCTTCTTCGCCGGGATCGCCGGCGCCGATGTCACCGTGGTCGATGCGGCGCCCGACAAGATCGCCGTCACGAGAGACCTCGGCTTCCGCGCCTTCGGCCTCGCCGAACTGGACGGCGACGCGTTCAAAGCGGTCAAACGCAGCGGCTTCGACGCGGTCTTCGACGCCACCGGCTCGATCCGGGCGATGAACGCCTCGCTGCTCCACACCCGCAGCGGCGGCTCCTATACGCTGGTCGGCGTCATCAAGGGCGATCTGGTCTGGCCCGATCCGGAGGTGCACCGCCGCGAGCTGACCATCCGCGGCTCGCGCAACGCGACCAAAGAGGATTTCGATCATGTGATGGATTCGATCCGTTCGGGGCAAGTCCCCACCGGCAGCCTCGCCACCCACGCGACCACCTTCGACCGCGTCCCGGCCGACCTGCCGGCTTGGACCCACAACCGCGAAGGGCTGATCAAGGCGATTGTTACGGTGTAGGGGGGACGCTTTGCTGTCCGGCGGAATCGGCGTATGTTCTCCATTTGATCTCGCACAGCGGAATTTATATGGCAGAAAGCGACCATAGCGGTAGACTTGCGAAGTTTGCCTTTGAAGAAGCGCTTCGGCGGCAGCGGCAGGATGCCGCCGCTACGGTTCTGGATGCACCAGACACCTCGATTGAGGAGTTGATAGTGCGCTTCGAAGAGGCTTCCCACCACGATGAGGACGGCGGCCAATACTGGTTCGCTAGGGATCTGCAAAATCTCCTAGAGTACACCAAGTGGGACAACTTTCTCGCCGTCGTCGCCAAGGCAAAGGAAGCCTGCGCTAGGTCCGGGCATGAAGTTGATGACCATTTTGCCGACGTCGGCAAAATGGTTCCGCTCGGTTCTGGGGCGGAGCGGGAGGTCGACGATATCGTCCTAAGTCGATACGCCGCCTACCTCATCGCCCAGAATGGCGACCCCAGAAAGCGGCCGGTTGCCTTTGCCCAAACGTATTTCGCCATTCAAACGCGCCGCCAGGAAATCGAGGACGCGGTTGAAGGCGAGTATATCCCGATGTCCGAGGATGAACGTCGCGTGCTTCTTCGGGATGAGATCAAGGAACACAATCGAAACCTAGCCAGCGCGGCCAAGAACGCTGGCGTTCGAGAGGGTTTGGAATTCGCAATTTTCCAGACCGAGGGGTACAAGGGTCTATATGGTGGCCTTGACGTGCCAGGTATTCGACGCCGCAAAGGGCTGAACCCGAAGCAGCATATTCTGGATCACATGGGCAGCACCGAGTTGGCGGCGAACCTGTTCCGCGCCACGCAGACCGAGGAAAAGCTGCGTCGGGACAAGATCCAAGGCAAAGAAACAGCGAACCGCACGCACTTCGAGATCGGGCGAAAGGTGCGGCAAACGATTGAAGAGATTGGCGGCGTGATGCCCGAGCGTCTTCCGCCTGCCGAGGACATCAAGAAGGTCAGTCGGCGCCTCAACAAGGCGCTCAAGAATACCTCAAAGCGTTTGGTGGACTAGGCCGCGCTGCCAGCAATCGGCCCGGACGCTCTCGCCCTATTTCCCCTCGATCATCCGCGGGCTGGATATCTCGATCTGCAGCTCCTCCGCCCCCAGCAGCCGCGCCACCTGCGCCGGTTCGCCGATCACGACATGGGGCCCCGAGACGGTTTCGACCCTGGTGTCGCGCAGCGCCTTGCGCACCGCCACCACATGCTCGGGATTGATGTAGATCGGCCCATCCGGGGCATCGAGCTTGACCAGTCGCATCGCTGAACTCCTTGAGAGCGTGTACTCGCCGATCGCCTATACCCGCGACGCCCAAGGAATGGTGAAGAGCGGGGCTGAGTTTGACAGGCCCCCTCCCCAACCCTCCCCACAGAGGCGGAGGGTGCCACCCTGTGGTCGTGGCGGAATCCAGCCGAGTGAACCGGACCGCACCCTCCCCCGCCTGCGTGGGGCTTTCGAGCGGCCCGTAGGGACAAATCGCGCCGGTGGCGCGATTTGAGCGAGGAAGGCCATGAGAGCTACGCTCGAATGGCAGGGGTTGGGGAGGGGGTTGTTCTGCGCCGGGACTGCGGGCTATCTGGTGTTTCCCCGTGTGCTTTTAGGCCGAGAGTCTCCATGCCAACCCCCGATGACATCCTCCGCTTCTGGTTCGTCGAGCACGGCCAGGACAACTGGTCCGGCGGCCGGCAGTCGACGCCCGCGGAACTCGACTACATCGCTACCGAGGGGATGTTCTGATGACAGGTTTTCTCGCGCTGTTCTGGATCCTCGGGGCCCTGCTGGTGGGCGCCATCAGCCCGGGCCCGAGCTTCGTCTTCGTCGTCCGCACCTCCGTGGCGCAGTCGCGCGCCGAAGGCCTCGCGGCGGCGCTGGGTATGGGCGTCGGCGCCTGCGTCTTCGGCGCGCTCGCCGTGGTCGGCCTCAGGACGCTGATGGCCGAGGGCGGCTGGCTGTTCCTGGCGTTGAAGGTCGCCGGCGGCCTCTACCTGGTCTATCTCGCCTGGCGCATCTGGAGCGGCGCTTCCGAACCCGTCGTCGTGCAGCACGAGGGCGCGCGGCAGGCCAACACCGGCCGCGCTTTCTGGCTCGCCCTCGCCACCCAGCCCAGCAACCCCAAGATCGTCGCCGTTTTCGGCGCGGTGTTTGCCGCCCTCTTGCCGGCCGATCCGCCGGTCTGGCTCTATGTGGCGCTGCCGCCGCTGATCTTCCTGCAGGAGGCGCTCTGGTACGCGCTGGTCGCGCTTGCCTTTTCGTCCAGCCGCCCGCGCGCCGTCTACCTCGGCGCCAAGCTCTGGATTGACCGCTTCGCCGCGGCGCTGATCGGCGTCCTCGGCGTCCGGCTGATCTACGAAGCCACGAGGCCCTGATCCAGCAGCTTGGGGTCCACCAGCGCCCCCTTGTGCCCAATCACAATCCCCGCCACCCGGTGCGCCGCTCCCGCCGCCTCGATCGGGCCGCGACCCGCCACCCGGGCGGCAAGATAGGCCCCATTGAACGAGTCGCCGGCGCCGGTCGGGTCGACGATCGTCTCGGGCTTCGATGCGGGGACGCTTTCCCTGAGCGTCTGCGTGGCGACCAGCGCCGGCTCGGCGCCGTTCTTGACCGCCACCTCCTCGGCCCCGATCCGCAGATAGCGCTCCGCCGTCGCCTCCGGGCTCGCGTCGCCGAACACCGGCGCTTCGTCCGAGTGGGTGGGCATCACCACGTCCGCGATGGTGGCGGCGGCGGTCAGCGCCGAGCCCATGACGGCGGACGAGGTCCATAGCGCCGGCCGCACATTGGGATCGAACACCACCCGCCCGCCGGCGTCGCGGGCCTTGACGATCGCCTGGAGCAGCTTGCCCCGCGCCCGCGGCGCGAGGATCGCCAGGCTGATCCCGGAAAAATAGATGATGTCGGCTCCCATCAGCGCGGCGTCGAGCGCTTCGCCGTCGTCGGCCACCAGCCTCGCGGCCGATTGCCCGCGCCAATAGGTGAAGTGCCGGTCGCCCCCCTGCTGATGGATGAGGTAGAGCCCGGGCCGCCGGCCCTCGATCTGCTGGATGTGGCCGGTGCCGATGCCGTTCTCGCCAAAGAAGGTCCGCATCTGCGCCGAGTAGATGTCGTCGCCCAGCGCCGTCACATAATCGACCGACCAGTCCTTCGGCAGCAGCGCCCGCGCATACCAGGCGGTGTTCAGCGTGTCCCCGGCAAAGCCCATGCTGTACTGCCGGTCGCCGCCGCCCGCCATCTCGATCATGCATTCGCCGATGCTCACGAACCGCTTGGTCACCGTTCACCCCCGCATTCCACGCCGCCGGTTTATGCCGGGGATAAGTCGTCGTGGCAACGGCTCGCGGACATGCTGGTATGGCAGCCTGCCGGGGCCTCGGCTATGGTCGCGCGCCGTTCACGGGAGGATTTGCCCCATGCCCCGCCTCGCCGTCGAAAATATCCGTTCAGACTCCGTTGGTTTTCATTCGGACTCCGGGCAAATCCGTGTCTTTTCCTATGATCGCGCCGCGGTCACGCCTGGCATCGTCCACCTCGGCATCGGCGCCTTCCACCGCGCCCACATGGCCGTCTATATCGATGATATTCTCGCACAAAATCCGGGCTGGGGGATAATCGGCGCCTCGCTCCGCCGGCCCGGCACCAGGGAGGCGCTGGCGCCGCAGGATTTCCTCTACACTCTCGCCGTCCGCGACGCCTCGGGCACCCGATGCCGGATCGTCGGCTCCGTCCTCGATGTGCTCGATGCCAATATGCAGCGCCGGCAACTGCTTGATATCATGGCGCATTCCTCGATCCGCATCGTCTCGCTGACGGTAACCGAGAAAGGCTACTGCCACGATCCGGCGACCGGCGAGCTCGATACCGGCCACCCCGACATCCGGCACGATCTCGACCATCCCGGCGACCCCGTCAGCGCCCCCGGAATTATCGTGCAAGCCATTGAAATGCGGAGGAAATCCGGCGTCGTGCCGTTCGCGGTGATGAGCTGCGACAACCTCCCGTCCAACGGCGAAACCACCCGCCGCATCGTCACCCGCTTCGCCGAACTATATGACCCGCAACTGGCCGGATACATTGCAAAAAACGTCGCCTTCCCGGGCACCATGGTCGACCGCATCGTCCCCGCCACCACCGATGCCGACCGGCAAATGGTCAAGGAAATCGCGGGCTTGGACGATGCCTGGCCGGTCGTGACCGAGCCCTTCACCCAATGGGTGATCGAGGATCGCTTCCCGCAGGGCCGGCCGCCGTTCGAAGCCGTTGGCGCGCAAATGGTTTCCGACGTCGAGCCGTTCGAGCGCATGAAGCTGCGCATGCTCAACGGCAGCCATTCCACCATGGCCTATCTGGGCTATCTGGCCGGCTATCAATATGTCAGCGAGGCCATTGCCGATCCGGTGATTCATAAGTTGGTGCATGGGCTTATGACCGAGGAGGTGATGCCGGTCCTGCCTATGCCGCGCGCCGATCTCGAACGCTACCGCGACCAGCTGCTGGAGCGCTTCGCCAACCCGGCCCTCAAGCACCGCACCTGGCAGATCGCCATGGACGGCAGCCAGAAACTGCCGCAGCGCCTGCTCGGCACCGTCCGTGATCGATTGGCGAAGGGTCAGGGTATTCAACGGCTTGCGCTCGGGGTCGCCGCCTGGATGCGCTACGTCACCGGCATCGGCGAGAAGGGCGATCCCATCGAGGTCAGGGACCCGCTGGCCGCGCGTCTCGGCGAAATCGCCGAGGCCTCCGGCCGCGATGCCAGCCGCCTCGCCTCGGCATTTCTCTGCGTCTCGGAGGTTTTCGGTACCGATCTGCCGGCGAACGCCGCCTTCCGCGACACGGTGACCGGCCACCTCGAAAGCCTGCTGGCGAAAGGCGCGCTCGAGACGGCCAGAGCCGTCGGCTAAAGCCGCCCTTCCATGGCCCGGTCGAAGATCTCGAGCGCCCGCTCCCGCGTGAGTTCGACCGGGTTGCCGCCCGCGGTGGGGTCGACGATCGCCATCTCGGCGATCAGCTCGCGCTTCTCCGCCGTGACCCCGAACTCGGTCAGGGTATTGGGAACATTGAGCTTCTGGCGCAATGCCAGCACCGCATGCAGGAACCCGTCGAAGTTTGGCGGCAGGTCGCAATAGGCGGCGAGCCGGGCGATCCGTGCTTCGATGGCATCGCGGTTGACCACCAGCACATAGGGCATGAACAGCGCATTGGTCATGCCGTGATGGGTATCGTAGAGCGCCCCGACCGGATGCGACAGCGCATGGATGGCACCCAGGCCTTTCTGGAAGGCGGTCGCGCCCATTGCGGCGGCGCTCATCATGTGTCCGCGTGCCACCACATCGTCTGGAGCGGCGACGACTTTGGGGAGGTTCTCCAGCGCCAGCCTGGTGCCTTCGACGGCGATGCCGTCGGCGAGCGGGTGATATCCGGGTGCGCAATAGGCTTCGAGGCAATGGGCAAGCGCGTCGAACCCGGTACCCACTGTGATGAAGGCCGGCATGCCGACCGTCAGCTCGGGGTCGGCGATGACGATCCTGGGCATCATCAGCGGGTGGAAGATCACCTTCTTGGTGTGCGTCGCCTCATCGGTGATGACGCCGGCGCGGCCGACTTCCGAGCCGGTTCCAGCCGTGGTCGGTACCGCGACGATCGGGAAAATGCCCTTGGGATCGGCCCGGGTCCACCAGTCGCCGATATCCTCGAAATCCCACATCGGACGTGTCTGTCCGGCCATGAAGGCGATGACCTTGCCGGTGTCGAGGCCCGAGCCGCCGCCAAAGGCGATCACCCCGTCGTGGCCGCCGGCGCGGAGCGCCGCAACGCCGGCGGCCACGTTGGCGGAAATGGGATTCGGCTTCACCTCGGCAAAGACGCCTGTTTCGATCCCGGCGGCCCTGAGCATCTCGATCACCCGCTGCGTCACCGGCAGATTGACGAGGCCCGCATCGGTGACCAGCAGCGGTCTGCCGATCCCGGAAGCCTTGAGCGCTTCGGGTAATTCCGCGATGCGGCCGGCGCCGAACCGCACCGAAGTCGGATAGTTCCAGTTGGCTTTCGGGGTGTTCATGGCGCTCAGACCTCCTTGAGATGATAGGATTTTGGCTGCGTCAGATTGGCGTAGCCGACCTCGCTCAGCGAGCCGCCCTTGCCGGTGTCCTTGACCCCGGTCCAGACTAGGCCCGGATCGACATAGTCGCAGCGATTGGCGAACACCGTGCCGGTTTCCACTCTCGCGCCGATGCTGGCGGCCGCATCGAGATCTTCGGTCCAGATCGAGGCCGTCAGTCCATAGGGACTGTCGTTCATCAGGGTGACGGCCTCGTCGTCATCGGCGACCTTCATGATGCCCACGACCGGCCCGAAGCTTTCCTCGCGCATCACCGACATCTGGTGATTGACGTTGGTCAGCACCTCCGGCGCAAGGTAGGGCGAACTCTCCTCGTCGAGGTCATGCTTCCAGTTGAGATGCGCCCTGGCGCCCTTGCGCAAGGCCTCGGTCGTCTGCTCGCGCACGACGTCTGCGAGCCGTCCCTGTGCCATGGGCCCGACGATGGTCTCCTGATCCAGCGGGTTGCCCAGCGTCCAGCCGCGGGCGCTCTCGACGAAGCCGCCGACGAACTCGTCATAGACATCGGCGTGGACATAGATGCGCTCGATGCCGCAGCAGCACTGGCCTGAATTGTAGAAGGCGCCGTCGACGAGATTCTCGATCGAATGGTCGAGCTTGGCGTCCGGCCGCACATAGGCCGGGTCCTTGCCGCCCAGCTCCAGCCCCAGCGTTGCGAAGGTACCGGCGGCGGCCTTCTCGATCCGGCGGCCGCCCTCGACCGAGCCGGTGAAGTTGATGTGGTCGATATGCCCGGACCCGACCAGTTTTTCCGTGTCGGCATGGCTGAGCACGAGGTTCTGGAACAGCCCGTCGGGAAGTCCCGCCGCCTTCATCGCCTCGGCGATACGTTCTCCGGCCAGCAAGGTCTGGCTGGCATGCTTGAGGATCACGGCATTGCCGGCCATCAGTGCCGGCACGATGGTGTTGATCGCTGTCAGATAGGGGTAGTTCCAGGGCGCGATCACCATCACGGTGCCCAGGGGTTCGCGCGCGATCCAGCGGCGGAACCCCGGCCTGTCGGTCTTGACCGCCGGCTTCAGCGCCTCCTCGGCAATGGCGATCATATGGCGCGCGCGCTCCTCCAGTGGGCGCTTTTCGCCGCCGAAGCGAACCGGCCGCCCCATTTGCCAGGCCAGCTCCGGCACGATCTCGTCGTTCCTTGCCAGCAGTGCGTCGACGAAGCGGTCGAGATACTTGCCACGCTCCTGGACGGCCACCTCGCCCCATCCGGCGCGCGCGTGCCTGGCTCTGGCCACCGCCGCTTCGATCTCGCCTCCGCTTGCCACTTTGCGTTCGGCATAAACACGCCCGTCGATGGGCGAGACGATTTTGACCGTGTCGGTCATGGCATGTTTTCCTTCTTGGTGGTCAGCATGGCAGGGCGCGGACGTGACCGGCTTCGGCATACTCTAGGATGCCGCGATCGCGCGTCACCACTGTCAAGTCAAGGGTCCGGGCCGTGGCGATGATTATCCTGTCGGCGGGATCGCCATGCAGCGTGCCCGGCAGAAACGATGAGTCGATCAGCATCGCTGGCGTCATGTCGGCGATCTTGAATCCTGAATCGGTCACCAGGCGTTCAAACCATTGTTGCGAGGGGATTGGTGACGCTATTCTCCCCTTCGACACTAGCAGGCCACGCTCCCATGCCGTGATCGGCGATATCAACACCGGGACGCTGGCTCTATAAGCGTCATCGATTGCCGTCGCCGCCGCTTCACTGAGATTCTGGTTTTCCGTAATCCAAATCGCCGCACAGGTATCCAGCAAGAGCCTAGCCGTCATGGACTTTGCCCCAATCGGGATCGGTTGGTTCCGTAAGGTCGACCCCTGGCATGACGATTGTCGTGCCTTTCATCGAGCCCCAAGCGGGGTGCCGCTTGGGAGGCGCGTCCGCAGCTTGTGACGGCTCGACGAGGGACGGCTGGCGCGCCTTGGCGGCCGATGCCGCGACTGTTGATTCAAATTCAGCTTGTGCCATCTCTGCAAACCCCAGATTTGCGGCGCCTCTATGAGCAACGATATCTTCGGGACGAACGCCAAGGAAACGGGCGATTTTGTCCTCTTCTTCCACTTTCATCTGACGTGTACCGCTCAGCATTCGCGAAACAGCGCTGGCATCAAGCTCAAGATATCGTGCCAATGCCCGCATCGACTTTTTCGATGCGTGGAGCCGTGCGAAGAACCAATCGCTGTCTATCGGATATTTCTGATCCTTCGAATTCTTCATTTCAGCAAGTGCCATCGTGGACTCTGGTATGTGGAGCATAGCGCAACGAAACCGTTGCGTCAACAATGTTGCGACATCGTTGTGTTTTTAGCTCCGCTCGAACCCCCGCTTCAGCTCCCAGTCCGTCACCCTGCGGTCATACTCGAACTGCTCCCATTCGGCGGTGTGAACGTAGTGGGCTACCACCTGCTCGCCCAGCGCCTCCTTGAGCATTTTGGATTTGCGTAGCGCCTCGATGGCGTCGCGAAGCGTCTTGGGCACTTCGCGCAGTTTCTTGCCCACATAAGCGTCCCCGGAGAAGGCCGGCTCGAGTTCCAGCTTGTCCTCGATGCCCTTGAGTCCAGCCGCCAGCAGGGCGGCAAAGGCAAGGTAGGGATTGAGGTCGGCGCCGCCGATACGGCACTCGATGCGGATGCCCTTGGTGTCCTCGCCGCAGAGCCGGAAGCCGGCGGTGCGGTTGTCGGCGCTCCAGATCGCCTTGGTCGGCGCAAAGGTGCCGACCTGAAAGCGCTTGTAGGAATTGATGTAGGGCGCGAGGAAATAGGTGATGTCGTGGGCATAGGTCAGCAGCCCGGCGACGTAGTGCCGCATCATCGTCGACATGCCTAGGTCGCCCTTGGGGTCGAAGAACACGTTCTTGCCCTTCTGCGCCAGCGACATGTGGACATGGCTCGACGAGCCCGCGAGTCCAAAATCCCACTTGGACATGAAGGTCACCGCCTTGCCCTGCAAGTGGGCGATCTCCTTGATGGCGTTCTTGATCACCACATGCCGGTCCGCCATGGTCAGCGCATCGGCGTAGCGCACATTGATCTCCTCCTGGCCCGGGCCCCATTCTCCCTTGGAATTCTCGACCGGGATGCCGGAGGCCTGGAGCTGGTTGCGGACCGCCCGCATCACCCCTTCTTCCTTGGTCGTCTGGAAGATGTTGTAGTCCTCGATGTAGTAGCCGGCAGTGGAGAGGTTCCGGTATCCCTTGTCCCAGGCCGACCGGAAGCCTTCGTCGAACAGGTAGAACTCGAGCTCCGAAGCGAAGTTGGCCGTGAACCCCATTTTTTCGAGCCGCTCGAGCTGAGCCCTGAGGATCGCGCGCGGTGAATGCGGGACAGGCTCGTGATGGTGGTCGACTACGTCGGCAAGGACGATGGCGGTGCCGTCGAGCCAGGCCGCCTTCATCAGGGTCGCCATGTCGGGCTTCATGACGAAATCGCCATAGCCCTTCTGCCAATTGGCCGCCTCGTAGCCGGGCACCGGTTCCATATCGATGTCGTCGGCCAACAGGTAGCTGCAGCCATGGGTCTCATCGATGGCGCCTTCGAGGAAGAATTCCGCCTGGAAGCGCTTGCCGATCAGCCGCCCCTGCATATCCGGAAAGGCGACGAGCACGGTATCGATGGCGCCCGCCTTCACGTCTGACTTGAGCTGTTCGAGCGAATAGGCGGACATCGGATTCTCCTGCGACGCATGTCGCTGCTTGTCTGGTTGTCTTCAAGCACGACCGGCCGCGGGGGCTGCCCCGCGGCCGGATTGGGAGCAGCGGCTTACCGGTAGGGCGAGCCGGCCGCGTTCATGATCCCGGCATAGGTCTTGAGGATCTCGACCACCTTGGCGGCGCGGGGGCTCTGGGCAGCGATCTCGTCCCAGAACTTGAGCGCCTCGTCCTCGACCGTTTTCCACTCGTCGGCCGCGATAGTGGTCAGCGCCAGCTTGCCGGAGGTGCGGTAGTGCGCCTCGCCCCACCAGTACCAGTGCTGCCGATAGTAGTGCGACGACTCCATCGCCAGGTTCAGCAGCTGCCGCAGATGCGGCGGCAGGGCGTTGAGCTTGTCGGTGTTGGCGAAGAACGAGCCGGCCCAGGCGCCGCTGATGTTGTTGGTGAGGTAGTGCGTGAGCACTTCCGACCAGCCCACGGTATGGATCTCGGTCGAGCCGCACCAGGCGACGCCGTCCAGTTCGCCCGTCTGCATCGCCGGGACGAAGTCTTCGTACGGCACGGTCACCGGAATGACGCCGAAGCGCTCGAGGAAGCGCCCGCCGGTCGGGAAGGTGTAGAGCCGCAGCCCCTTGAGATCGGCGAGGCTGGTGATCGGCTTGTTGGTGGCGATGTTGCACGGATCCCACGAGCCGGCCGAAAGCCAGGACACACCCGGCACCTCGCCGTAGGCTTCTTCCCAGATCTCCTTGAGCCCGTACCAGTGCCACAGCGCGGGCACGTCGAGGCTGAAGCGCGAGGCCAGCGGGAAGTAGGCGCCGAACACCGCGACATCCACCGGGGATGCCATGGAATCGTCGTCGCTCTGCGCGGCGTCGATGGTGCCCTGCTGCACGGCGCGGAACAATTCGCCCTGCGGCACGAGCTGGTCGGCGGTATAGAGCTCGATCACCATCTCGCCATTGGCGGCGGTGTTGAAGGCGTCGATCGCCGGCTTGATGACGTGCTCGGCAAGGGCCGGGCCGGCGTAGGTCTGAAGCCGCCACGTGATCGGGCTCTGCGCCTTCACATATGGCATTCCCAGCGCCGTCGAACCGACTGCGCCTGCAGTCACCAGCCCCGCCTTCTTGAAGAAGTCGCGCTTGCTGATCATCTTGTTGTCGCTCATCGTTTTCTCCTGAATCTCTGGCAACCGCCCTTCTCCCGGGCAGAGTTGCATTGACGTGGCCTCTTTGTATTCCCTCGCTCTCTCAACCTCCTTTGCTATCCTCGCAGGACCATTCCACGCGCCTCTTCGCTCAGCGTCCCGCATAGAGGCTGGGCAGCCAGAGCGCGATTTGGGGGAAGATCATCAGAATGATCAGGGTGAGCACCATCAGCAGGAAGAACGGCCAGATGGAGCGGTAGATGTCGCCGATCGAGATCTCCGGAGGCGCCATGGCGCGCATTAGGAAGAGATTGTAGCCGAAGGGCGGGGTGATGTAGGCGATCTGGCAGGTAACGACATAGAGCACGCCGAACCAGATCGGATCGAAGCCCAGCTTGATGACCAACGGGATGTAGAGCGGAGCGACGATCACCAGCATCGCCGTGTCGTCCAGGAACATTCCCATGACGACGAACGACGCCAGCATCAGGATGAGGATCGTCCACGGGTCGAGGTCGAAGGTGTTGAGCAGGAGGTTCTCGATCGCCCTGACCGCGCCCAGCCCGTCATAGACCGCTCCGAAGCACAGCGCCGCGAGGATGATCCACAGGAACATCGTGCTGATAACCAGCGTCTGCTGGGTCGTCACCGCCAGCACCTTGCGATTTAGCCGCCCGCTGATCGCTGCTGCAAGCGTCGCCAGCGTCGCGCCCACCGCCGAGCTCTCGATCAGGCTGGTGATCCCGCTGATGAAGAGGCCCATCATGATGCCGAAGATGGCAAGCGGCTGGACGCCGGCGCCAAGCAGCCGGTATTTCTCCGCTCGCGGAATCGCGTCGCGCTCCTCCTTGGGTAGGGTCGGCGCAAGCTCGGGTTGCAGGCGGCAGCGGATATAGATGTAGATCGAGAAGACCGCCGCCATCAGCAGACCGGGCAGGATGCCCGCGAGCCAGAGCTGCAGCACGGATTGCCGCGCGATCATCGCGTAGAGCACCAGCACCACGCTCGGTGGGATCAGGATGCCCAGGGACGAGCCTGCCTGAATCACGCCGGTGACCATGATCTTGTCGTAGCCGCGTTTCAGCAGTTCCGGCAGCGCCACCGTGGCGCCGATTGCCATGCCGGCGACGCTGAGGCCGTTCATGCACGAGATCACTACCATGAGCCCGATAGTGCCCAGCGCCAGCCCGCCGCGCAACGGCCCGAACCAGACATGGAACATGCGGTAGAGATTGCTGGCGATGCCGCTCTCCGACAGCATGAAACCCATGAACACGAAAAAGGGCACGGTGATCAGCGGATACCAGTTGAGAACCTGGAACGCCGCGTTGAACGGCATTTCGGCCGAGCCCTTCCCCCACAGCCAGAGCGCCGCCGCCGCGCCGACGAAACCGATGACACCGAAGACGCGCTGCCCGGTGATGAGCAGCACCATCATGGTGGCGAACATGAAGAGAGTAATGAGTTCGGGAGTCATTCGATCGGTTTCCCACGCGCGATCGCGAGATCCTTGAAGAAGCTCGAGATGGCCTGCAGCAGCATCAGGAAGATGCCAATGGTCATGACGACCTTGATCGGCCACAGCTGTGGTGCCCAGGAGGTGTAGTTCTTCTGCTTGTAGGTGATGGCGTATTCCGAACTGGACCAGCCGCCATAGAACAGCACACCCAGGTAGAAGATGATAAACAGGATGGTGAAGGCGTCGACCGCCGCCTTCTGCCGGGGCGACCAGCGGCTATAGAACAAGTCCATTCGCACATGCGCATTGAGCTGCAACGAATAGGCCCCGCCCAAGAGGTAGTAGGCCGAGAGAATGAACTGGCTCATCTCCAGCACCCAGTTGACCGGCACCTTGAACAGGACGCGCGACAGCGTCGAATAAAGCAGCAGCGCGCCCAGGGCGAAGATCAGCAGCATGGCGAACCGCCCGATCTTGCGGTTCATCAGGTCCACATAACGAACATAGAGTCTTATCGGCCTGGGCACGCTGTCTGTCCTGCTGGATGGGTCCATCTGTGCTGCCTCAGCGAGGCTGTCCCGGCGGGTCGAGGCCCGGGCTTGCCGCGGCGCCGGCAACGCCGCTGTGCGCGACGGCCTGCCGCGCGCCTTGCAGTGTCCGGGCCAGCCGGGATGCCCATGATGCGACCCCGTCTGGTTCGAGAATCTCGTCGTGGCGGATCTCGATCATGGTTGCCGGCAGACCGCGCCCGTCGCCATGGTGCTCTAGTGTGTAAGTGACACCGTTGCGCGCCGAATACGGTTCGTTCCAGCCGACATTGAGCATCGGATCATCCTGCTTCAGCGCGTCGAACAGCGCATGCGTGAAGGAATCGCTGGAGCCGTGGATGAGGCCGACGGGCCACGGCCTCGCCACATCCTTGTAGGTCGGCGTGAAGGAGTGCACCGCGACCAGGATCGACTCTCGTCCCTCCGCAAGGCGCCGGTCGAGCAGGGTCTCGATCGCCGCATGGAACGGGGCATGGAATTGATCGATGCGGCAACGGCGCTCGTCGGCGGAAATGCCGACATTGGCGCGGATGTCCATGCGCTCGCTGACCACCGGAATAAGATCGACGGCGTCGACGTCGCGATTGCAGTCGATGATCAGCCGGCTGACCGTGGAATGAATCAGTGGCGCGTCGAGCCGATCGACCAGCTGCAGCGCGACCGCCAGAGCACCTGGATCCCAGGCTATGTGCATCAGCCGCTGATGCGGCGTCAGACCCAGGTCGCCGTACTTCTCCGGCAAGCGGTGGGAGGCGTGGTCGCAGACCAGCACAAACGGGGAGGTTCCGTTGGCGTTCAGGATCTGAAACGATCTGTCCCCGTGCGCGTCCACCAGCAGCATCCCGCGTTGTGTCATCAGCTGCAATAGTGGTTCCGAAAATGTCATTTCTGTCAATATTGAAATTTCCATTTCAGGCATGCCATTGTCGCCCCATGGACGGACAGACGGTCGAGACGCGCATTCACGAGACGATTCAGCGGCTGACGGCCGCCGAAAAGCGCGCCGCACGCGGCCTGCTCGCGAACTATCCCACTATTGGTTTGGCCCCGGTCGCCGAATTCGCGGTGCAGTCGGGAGCGAGCGCGGCAACGGTATTGCGCTTCGTTGCACAGCTGGGGTTCCGATCCTATCCCGATTTCCAGCGGGCCTTGCGCGAGGAACTCGATGAACGGGTCAAATCGCCCTTGCAGCGTGGCGCCGGCGCCCGGGACCAGGCCACGGGTGCGGATTTCGAGGATTTCCTCGATGGCTTCCTGTCGCAACTCGTCATCAATATTCGGACCTCCGGCGCACGCATTCCCGCTTCCGAATTCGAAGCGGCGTCCAGGCGCCTCGCCGACAACCGGGCGCGCTGCCACATCGCCGGCGGGCGCTTCACCGATGCCATGGCGGCCTATCTCGAGGCACATCTGCGCATCGTCCGCTCCGGGGTCAGGCGCCTGGATGGGCGCGCGGCGGCCCGGTCCGACCAGCTGCTCGACATCCGCGCCGGCGATACGGTGGTGATCTTCGACATTCGCCGCTACGACCCCGGACTGCTCGACGCCGCCCGCCAGATCGCCGCCCAGCGCGGTTTCATCATCCTCTTGACCGACGAGTGGATCTCCCCCGTTTCCCGATACGCCAAGGTCGTCATTCCGTGCCGGACCGGCGTGGACCGCACCTGGGATGCCAACACGTCCCTGTTTGCGCTGACCGAGGCGCTGATCGCGCGCATCACCGAACTCTCCTGGCACACAGCTGCCAAGCGGATCGGTTCCCGCGAGGAGCCGTGATCGCGGGCTACGCCTCGCCGTGGCGCGCGAGGAACTCCGGCGCATCCATCCCGATCTTGCCGTCGGCCTCGCCGATCTTGTCCATGTCCTTGCCGGGAAAATCGAGCCGCTGCAGTACCGTCCGCATGACGCTGAGCCGCCCGCGGCGTTTGTCGTTGTTGAGAACCGCTGTCCAGGGCGCGTGGCTGGTGTGGGTCGCTTCGAGCAATTTGTTGCGCGCTTCGGTGTAGGCGCCGAAACGGGGCAGGGCCTCCATGTCGATCGGCGACAGTTTCCAGAGCTTGAGCGGGTCGTGGCGTCGGTCGTGGAACCGCTTGAGCTGCATTTCCTTACCGATCGTCAGCCAGAATTTGAACAGGCGGACGCCGTCATTGACGAGCATGCGCTCGAACAGCGGCGCCTCGAGGAGAAAGCTTCGCGTCTCTTCGGGCGTGCAAAAGCCCATGACCGGCTCGACGCCGGCACGGTTGTACCATGAGCGGTCGAACAGCACCGTCTCGCCCGCGGCCGGCAGCCAGTCGACATAGCGCTGGAAATACCATTGCGTGCGCTCCCGATCATTGGGCTTGGGC
>JAUXUM010000123.1 GCA_030680995.1 Devosia sp. | reverse complement strand
ACCACGACAGAAGAACTGAGCCGCGTCATCCCGGTCATAGAAGCGCTCCGCGCGGAAGCCATTGCCCGACCCATCTCGATCGACACGATGAAAGCAGAGGTTGCCGCTCGTGCCGTTCGGGCAGGCGCGTCAATAATCAATGATGTGTCGGGCCTGCAGCACGACAAGGAAATCGCCGCCGTTGCGGCGCAGCATGACGTTCCCCTCATTGTCACGCACTGGGACAGGGATCGTGATACCGGTCGCGACATCATAGGCGAAATCAAGCGCTACTTTGAGCGCGCCATTAAGGCGGCCGAGATGGCCGGCGTCGGCAAGAGCCGGATCCTCCTCGATCCCGGCTTCGGTTTCGCCAAGTCGCTCGCCGAAAACTATCAAATCCTGCGCGAGTTTTCGGCCCTTCATGACTTGGGGTACCCGCTTATGGCAGGGACCTCCCGGAAATCGATGATCGGCAAACTGCTGGATGCACCCCCCTCGGAACGCGCCGCTGGAACCATTGCGACGACGGTAATCGCCTATTGCGCAGGGGCACACGTCTTCCGCGTCCACGACGTGCGCGCCAATCGCGATGCTTTGCGTGTGGCCGAGGCAGCACTCTACGGTGTTCAGACATGAAGGTACAAAGTATGGGCGTTTTGCAAGACGACCGAATCCTGCTGACGAAATTGGGATTTTTCGGGTTTCATGGGGTGATGCCCGAAGAGAACACGCTCGGTCAGCGCTTCTTCATCGATTTGACCTGTGGCGTTGACCTGAGTGAACCCGGCAGGACCGATTCACTGGAGAAGACTGTTTCCTATGCTGATATTTACAGCGTGGCGAAAGAAGCTTTTGAGCAAAAGCGCTTCAAGCTCATCGAGGCGTTGGCCCAGCACATCGTCAATTTTCTGTTCGCGGCGTTTCCGGCTATCGACTGGATCAGAATTGCGGTCCGCAAGCCGAGCGCTCCAATCGCCATGGTTTCCGGCGAAGCCGCCATTGAAATCACCCGCAGCCGTGGGGACGCCTGATGGCAATGGCGTGGCTGGCGCTCGGCGCCAACATTGGCGATCCTGTCTCTCAACTGGAACAGGCCATCATCGAGCTGGCAGCCAATCCGCAAATTGCTCTCAAAGCGCGGTCGTCGATTATCGTCACGGCGCCGTGGGGCAAGACCGACCAACCAGAATTCCACAACATGGTCATCGCCATAAAAACAAGCCTCGCACCTGAGCCACTGCTACAGACCTGCCTTGCGATCGAAGCACGCATGGGCCGTCAGCGGCGCGAGCGCTGGGGCCCGCGGCTAATTGACATCGACATCATTGCGTACGAGCGCGTGGAATTTGAAAGCTCGACACTGGTGATACCGCACCGTCACGCCCACGAACGCGACTTCGTGCTGATTCCGCTGCGTGAAATCGCTTCTGATGTTGCGGAATGGATAGTCAATCGAGCCGAGGCGCACAAAAACACCCCAAGTGGTTGATCTCTCGATCTGCCGATTTCGACCAAAGCGTGGTGTGTCTTGGCCGGCAGCAAATGGAGATGCTTCCATGCTTTCCTCGCCTGGCAGTGCGGCGGTGTCCTCCGCATGAGACGGTGATCTTTGTTGGTTGCTCCTCAACCTTATGTACGCGTCACCGAATCCATTTGGATCGGCAAACGTTCTCGGGGCGGGGTGTAATTTCCCGGCGGCGGTGTTTGTGGCGAATGGCGCATCAGCCCGCGAGCGCTCGCTCCGAGTTGAGCGAGGTCAGCAGATTCGGTTGAATTCCGAGGCCGACGGTATAATTTGCATGGAAGAGAATAAGTGATGGTGCCTCGCGCCTCCCCCGGTGGAGACGCGTGGTCTTTCGTTATTTGCCCTGTGTTTCGTCCTAATTTCTGAGATAAACGATGGGCCCGTATTCAGCGCCCCCAGATGCAGAGGTCCTTGAGGGCCGAGAGATTTAGGATCTCGATCTGTTCGATCGTGGGAAGCCGAATGATCCTGGCATCCTTGAGCCCGCGCAGGATGCGCGACACCGTCTCGAAGGTCAGACCGAGGTGGTCGGCGATATCGCTGGTTGCCAGGCTGCGTCTGGAGGGGCGACCAATGGCAGGAAGGCGCGCTCCGCGAAGGCCTCAATCGAGCCGTTCGGCTTGGCCGGCGGTTTCCTCAAAGAGCTTCTCTGTCGTCGCCCGGTCGCAGAGCTGCGTCGCTTCGGTCGTCACCACCGCCGCCGCCGCCGCGACGGCGTAGCGGCTCGCTTTCTCGAGGGGCCAGTCCTGGGCGAGGCCGAGAGTGAGCGCCGCGACGAAGCTGTCGCCGGCGCCGACCGCGCTTACCACCCTAACCTTGGGCGGGTGGATGCGCAGTAACTGCCCGCCGGTGGCGACGATCGCCCCCTGCTCACCGACGGTGACGATGACGGTTTCGGCCGCGTTTCTCTCAAGCAGCTCGCCCACCAGTTCGTACGTGGCCGCCTCGGCGTCGCTGGAGCCGCCGACCAGTTCCTGCGCCTCGTAGTGGTTGAGCCTGATGAGGAAGGGCCGTTGTGCCATCGCTGCCCTGAGGGCCGGACCGGAGGTGTCGAGAATGAGTGCCGCGCCCAGCTCGCGCGTGCGGCTGGCGAGGCGGCCGTAGAAGTCGGCGGGCAGGCCAGGCGGCAGGCTGCCGCTGGCGACGACGAAGCGGTAGCCCTTGCCGATGCTTCCGGTCAGCGCCGAAAGGAGCCTGTCCGCCTCTTCGGCGTCCTGCTCCGGTCCGGGAAGCAGGAAGCGGTATTGCAGGCCGGATGCGTGTTCCATCACGGTGAGCGAGAAGCGGGTCTCGCCGCTCATCGGCCAGATTTCGCTTTCGATCCCTGTGCCCTCGAGAATCTGCCGATAGCGCTGTCCAGCACAGCCGGCCAACGCGACAAAGGCGTGGCTGGTGCCTCCCAGTTCCTTGATGGCGCGGGAAACATTGACGCCACCGCCACCGGGATCGTAGCGGGGGGCACGGCAGCGAAGCTTCTGCATCGGCTTCATGCGCTCGACGGATGTGGTTACGTCCAGCGCAGGATTGAGGGTGACGGTGAGTATGGAGCTGGCTGACATCGCCTAGCCGGCAAATTCAGTGGCATTGGCCATCACCGGCCGCCCTCCGGCGCGGCATCTTCGCTCAGATGAATCCGGATGATGCGATCCAGCATTTCGAGTGCCTCTTCGCGAGGCCGCTGGAAACTGTTGCGCCCCACGATCGAGCCATGGCCGCCGCCCTCCCTGATCGCGCGCGCCTCCTCGCAAAGCGACTTGAGGTCCTTTGCCGGGCCGCCGGAAAAGACGACGATCCGGCGTCCATTGAATGCAGCCTGCACCACGTGCGACACCCGGTTCCGCAACTGGGAAAAATCGATGTCCATGGCCTTGTAGACGGCCCGGGCCTCGACTTGCTCGATGTGCTCGGAAGGCGGTTTCACCTTGATGATGTGGGCGCCCAGCAGGGCTGCGATGTGCGCGCCGTAGGCGACGACGTCGAGGGCGGTCTCGGCTTCCTTCGATAACGGGCCGCCGCGCGGATAGGCCCAGACGACGACGGCGAGGCCGCTGGCCTTGGCCTCAGCGGCGCCCGCGCGCACCTCCTCGAACATCTCGTACTGGCGATCCGAGCCCGGGTAGATCGTATAGCCGATGGCCGAGCAACCGAGTTCGAGCGCGTCGCGCACGGTACCGGTTATGGCTTCGTCCTTTTCACCAGCGAGGCTGTTGGCATTGTTGGCCTTGAGGATGAGCGGTATCGCGCCCGCGAAACGGTCGGCGCCGGAAGCGAGGAGGCCAAGCGGCGCCGCCAGGGCGCTGAGTCCCGCGTCGATCGCCAACTCGAAGACGTAATGCGGATCGTAGGCGGCGGGATTGGGAGCGAAGCTCCGCGCCGGCCCATGCTCGAATCCCTGGTCGACCGGCAGGATGACCAACTTGCCCGTGCCTCCGGGCCGGCCGTGCAGCAGCATGCGCGCCAGATTGGCTTTTACTCCCGGCCGTTCGCCGTCATAGAAACCCAGCAGCCGTCGAACCGGCTCCGTGACCCTCACCATCCCCTCCCATCCGGTCCAGCATTTCAGATTTCGCTTCGTACCTGCCGTCTGGCCTGCAAGCCGACCGCAGGAAGTTCCCGCGACAGCGCCACCGCCGCGCCGCGGAGACCGGCATCGGCGCCGACCCTGATCGTATAGACGGGAATGGCTGAGAGGTAGGGGGCGAGGCGCCCCTTGCTCTCGAAGGCGTTGCGGAAGGCGCCCGTGGTGAGCACGTCGAGGATGTTGGGGGCAATGCCGCCGCCGAGATAGATGCCGCCACGCGCGCCGTAGAGCAGCGCGACATCGCCGGCGAAGCGCCCCAGCCACTCCGCGAAACGGTCGAGAGCCTGGCGGGCTATCGGATCGCGCCCCGAGAGCGCCTCCTTGACCACATGGGCGGCCGTTGCCTCGCCGCTCTGCCTGCCAGCGCGGCCCGCGAGTACGCGGTACAACGCGGAAAGGCCACGCCCGGACACGACCTCTTCGGCCGAAAGGAAACCAGCCTCTGCGCCCAATTGCTCCAGAAGCGCAAGCTCGTCTCGATCCTGCGCGGCGAAAGCGATGTGACCGCCTTCGCTCGGCACCGCCACCCATCCCGACTGCCCCCAGGCCAGACCGGCGACCCCCAGGCCCGTGCCCGGGCCGAGCACGGCCTTGGTTGCGTGCTCGACCGGATCGCCGCCTCCGACCTGATGCAGGTCATACTTGGTCAGATGCGGAAGCGCGAGGGCAAGTGCCTCGAAGTCATTGACGAAGCTCACATGCTCGGCCCCGGTCACCGCCCGAATGTCGTCCTTGGTGAAGGACCACGGCAGGTTGGTCATTCGCGCCGCATCGCCGGTGACCGGTCCGGCAATGGCGAGGCCGACCATGCTGGGCTTGTGTGGGATTGTCATGAGATATCGCTCAATCGCTTCCTGCGGTCCCGAGAAGTCTGCACTGCCGAGCAGTGCAAAGTCGGCGATGGTCAGCTCATCGATGTCAGTGATGGCGAACCTGATGCTGGTGCCGCCGATGTCTCCGACAAGCGCCGCGCGCGAATAGTTCGTCATGACTGCGATCCTCCAAGGCTTGCACACATCGTCTGAAGCCCATCTAGCGCCGCTCACAGGCATCTTTCTTGATCTGGGTCATACCTCGATGAGCGAATCCGTCGATCATCCTGACTTGATCGACATCAAGGAACCGGTCGCACACCTCGCCGAGACTGCCCGCAGTCCTGAGACGGCGAGTGCCTTCCAGCATCGCCCGGGTTATCGCCGCAGCGGAGCAACAGCATGTCATCGTCGATCGCTTGGTTCGAAGAGATAGGTCGCAACGACGTCGGACGGGTCGGGGGCAAGAATGCTTCGCTTGGCGAGATGGTGCGGACGCTCTCCAGCGCTGGGATCGAGGTGCCGCAGGGCTTTGCCACCACGGCAGATGCGTACTGGCTGTTCATCGAGGCCAACAATCTGAAGGACCGCATCGCCGAATGCATGCGCGACTTGGAGGCGGGGAACGCCACGCTCGCCGAGACCGGGCAGGCCGTCCGCAACCTGTTTCTGAAGGGCGAGTGGCCGGCGGAGACGGCCGCGGCGATTCTGGAGGCCTATCACGTGCTCTCCAAGCGCGCCGGCAAATGGGAGGCCGCGGTCGCCGTGCGTTCGAGCGCCACGGCCGAAGATTTGCCGGATGCGAGCTTTGCCGGCCAGCAGGAGACATTCCTCAACGTCCACGGCGATGCGGCGCTGCTCAAAGCCTGCCGGCGCTGCTTTGCTTCGCTCTTCACCGACCGCGCCATCAGTTATCGGCAGGCGAAAGGGTTCGACCACCTCGAGATCGCCCTCTCGATCGGCGTGCAGCAGATGGTGCGTTCCGATCTGGGGGGCTCCGGCGTGATGTTCTCCATCGACACCGAGACCGGGTTCGACAATGTCGTCCTCATCAACGCGGCCTGGGGGCTGGGCGAGAATGTGGTGCAGGGAACCGTCGATCCTGACGAATACCAAGTGTTCAAGCCGCTCCTCACTAACCCCAAGCTGGCGCCGATCGTCGAGAAGAAGCTCGGCGAGAAGGCCAAGAAGATGATCTACGGCTCCGGCGAAACGCCGACCCGTAACGTTCCGACTTCGAAGGCCGAGCGCGCCGCCTTCGTGCTGGGCGACGAGGAGATTCTGACACTCGCCCGCTGGGCGGTCGTCATCGAGGCCCATTATGGCTGCCCGATGGACATGGAGTGGGCCCGGGACGGCGAAACCGGGAAGATCTTTATCGTGCAGGCGCGGCCGGAAACGGTGCAGGCGCGGCGCGAGACCGGTGCGTTCAAGTCGTACCGGATCGACAGCAAGGGGCGAACGCTCGTCACCGGCCTCGCCATCGGCGACGCGGTGGTGAGCGGGAATGTCTGCCTCATCGAGGAGGTCAAGGACATCGCCAAGTTCATCGACGGGTCGATCCTCGTTACCGGCAACACCGACCCCGATTGGGTGCCGGTGATGAAACGCGCCGCCGCGATCGTTACCGACCACGGCGGCCGGACCTCGCATGCCGCGATCGTCAGCCGCGAACTCGGGCTCCCCGCCATCGTCGGTACCGGCAGCGCGACGCACATGCTGCACACCGATCAGGAAGTGACGGTCTCCTGTGCCGAGGGCGACATAGGGTTCATCTATGAGGGCAAGGCCGAGTTCGAGGCTGAGACCATTGAAGTCGGCGACCTGCCGAAGACGCGCACCCAGGTGATGCTCAACCTGGCCAACCCAGCCGCCGCGTTCCGCTGGTGGCGCCTGCCGGCCGATGGTGTGGGGCTCGCGCGCATGGAGTTCGTCATCACCAACGCCATCCGGGTCCACCCGATGGCACTGCTGCGCTACGACACGCTGAAGGACGAGGCGGCCAGGAATGAGATCGCAGTACTGACCGCTGGCTACGCCGACAAATCGGAGTACTTCATCGACAACCTTTCGCGCGGGCTCGCGCGCCTTGCCGCTGCCGTTCACCCCAAACCGGTCATCGTCCGGATGAGCGATTTCAAGACCAACGAGTACGCGGGGCTAATCGGCGGCGCCGAGTTCGAGCCTAAGGAAGAGAACCCGATGATCGGCTTCCGAGGGGCCTCCCGCTACTACTCGCCCCGCTATCGCGAGGGCTTTGCGCTCGAATGCAAGGCCATCCGCCGGCTGCGCGAAAGCATGGGGTTCAAGAACGTCATCGTCATGATCCCTTTCTGCCGGTCGGCCAAAGAGGCGGACAAGGTCATTGCGGTGATGGCTGAGAACGGATTGACGCGCGCGAGCGGCCTGCAGATCTACGTCATGTGCGAAATTCCCTCGAACGTCATCCTCGCCAAGGAATTCGCGCGCCGGTTCGACGGCTTCTCCATCGGTTCCAACGATCTCACTCAGTTGGTACTCGGCGTCGATCGCGACTCAGAGGATCTCGCCGAGCTGTTCGACGAACAGGATGCCGCCGTCAAATGGGCGATCGCGAGCGTTATCGAGGAAGCGCACAAGTTCGGCACCAAGGTGGGCCTGTGCGGCCAGGCGCCGAGCAACCACCCGGAGTTCGCCGGTTACCTCGTCGAATGCGGTATCGACTCGATCTCGGTGAGCCCGGACAGCTTCATCGCGGTCAAGCAACACGTCGCAGCTGCCGAGGCGTCGGTGCGGGAGACTGCGTGATCAAGGATACTTCAACCAGCAAAGAGCGATCGGGGACGTGACGTCACCCTTCGCCAACCGTGCGGAACGTCAGGACAAAGGCGACCAGAAAATGAGCGATCTCGACCAAAGAGAACAAGCACAGCTCGGCCTTAAGTACATCGAGGACTCGATTGTGGGCCTTCTGACACGTCATCCCAAAGGAATGGACGGCAGCGCGATCGCGGACGTGCTGGGTCTCCGGCCCGACATGAAGCCGGAGCAGCGCGCCCTCGTCGCGGCAGGGGTCCTCGAGCTTCTCGTCCGATCGGGGCGCATCCTCTGGAACGAGACCAAGCGCGTTTACGAAGACAATCCGGATGTGTCCTAGGCAATAGCGCAGGAGATTGTCGGGGCAGGGGCCGAACTGCAGTCCCTGCCTCGTTGGATTGCGCCTGCATGGCAAAAGCATGTCACGTCGTTGTGGTCGCATCTGCCCTGGTCAGGACCCAACCTGAAAGCGCCATCACGGCAACGCCCGTGGCGACATCGTTGACCGTCAGCGACGTCACATTGCTGAAGCCCAGGAGCCAGGGCGAGGCCGCCAGCCACAGGCCGAGGAGCATTCCAATCCATTCCTCCCAGAACTGGTAGGCGATGATCGCCGCGATGCCTGTTGCCGCTATCGCCAGTCCGACGATGTAGTGGTTCCATGGCACCAGGCCGGTCACTGCCGCGTCTGGAAAGAAGGATGGAAGCACGTTCGGAGTGAGAAATACCCACACGCCGATAAGGGTTGTTAGCCAATTCTGCCAGCGCTGGTCGTTCATGATGACCTCCTTTGCACTCCGGCTCGTCACGGCGACTGCCGGAACTGACCGCAATCACCTAGCGCTCCGGCGGTCGCCGGGTCTTGATGGCTGTCAATGTGCTGGAGGCGGCAGTATTCAGCGGAGCCGGTGTTTTCGCACCAGTTTCACGGTACTCGCCTGTGGTCCCTTCTCACCTTCCTGTTCGACGTAGGACACCCGCACGTTCGGCTCGAAATCGGCCATAGGGCCCACGACGCTGTTCTTGTGGAAGTAGATGTCCTGCCCGCCTGCGGTGGCAATGAAGCCGAGGTCCCCGGATGGATCGATGCGTGCCACCGTCCCCAGCGGCAGGGGCTCGTGATGTTTCATCTGGTTCTGGAGCCGGCGGACCTGATCCTGCAGTCGCCGCCGCGCCCGCTTGAAAGCGTCATTGATGGCGAAATGCAGGTTTGAGTATCGCTCATCCCCGTCATCCGTTCGCGCGACCGCGACAGACTTGCCGTCGGGAAGCGTCAATTGCACGTGGACATCATAGAGGCCGCCAGTCCGGTGGTGCTGGCCCGGCCCGGTCAGAACGAGGCGGCCGCTGGTGATCCGGCCGAAACGGTTCTCCAGAGCCTTGAGATGGCGCGACAGCATCTCCTCGATCTCCGGCGCGGTGTCCATTCCGCGAAAACCTATCTGGATCGGTATTTCCATTTCAGTGCCCTCGTTGGTGCACTGCAACTTGTTCTCCACTGGCTGGTTGTCGGGTTGATCGACATCAAATCCTGGCTGAGGGCTGCATGAGCCTGGAGCGCGCGTGGTCGGCCGCCGAGATCAACTTGACCTGCATCAACGCGAGGTCATCGGCAGTCCGTCATTCTCCAACTTGATCGGTCACTCCGTGGCGGCAAACACGAAACATGGGGACAGCGAATGACGGTGCAGACAGGTGACGTCGAAAGGACGGAAACGGTGCTCCAGATTGCGCTGGAGAAGGTGTGCTTCATCATCATGAAGGCCAAGGAGTTCGACGTGAAGGACGCCGTAACCGATCCCGATCCGGGCTCCAACCCTATCGATGACATGCAGACGGCCGTGCTCGAGGACCATGAAGACGACCCGGTCCAGGAAGAGCTGCGCTCGCTGATCATGAGCTTGTCGTTCGATGAGCAGGTCGATCTCGTGGCGCTGATGTGGCTCGGTCGCGACGACTACGCCGCCGAAGATTGGGACGCCATTCGCGCCGAGGCGGTGGAGGCGCACAACAGGCGCACCGCCAGCTATCTCTGCGGCTCGCCGCTACTTGCGGATCACCTCGCGGACGGCCTGTCCGCCCTTGGACATTCCTGCGCAGATTACGAAATGGACCGCCTGTAGAGCCGGCGCGACGACCGGCAGGAAGAAACGATGCCCTACCCAGGCAATGTACCGTGATCAAGGGCGCCCGGCGGCGATACGGGAGATCTGACCCGTCTAGGGCCTTCCTGCCGTCAACACGAGGCTGCCCTCGTCGTTAAGCCTGACGTGTCCGCCGAAGCGTCCGCATTCGCGATCAAGCGTTCGTTGCAGTTCCTTGGACTCGTGGCGGTCGGCGCGGTTGAGGCGGAAATTGCGAATCTGGAACGGCACCATGTCAAGATTGGACAGCGTTCCATCCGCGAGATCAATTTCAGCAAGATACAGGAGCGCGAGATCGCTGCGGTAGGAGCCTTGGTTTCCGATGCCTTCATAGTCGTTGAGAAAGTCGCCGCAGCCGTAGAGGATGACTTTGCCGCGAAAGACCTCGATCGCCTTGGGGTGATGGGAGGAATGCCCGAAGACGACGTCGACACCCGCCTCGATGAGCTGGTGGGCGAGGCGGCGATCGCCGGCGTCGATCTCATAGCTCCAGTTCGGGCCCCAGTGGATGGAACATATCACGATGTCGTTCGCTTGCTTCTCGTGGACGATCCGCGCGACGAGGCGTGCAACCTCGGCAAGGTTGGTATTGCCGAGAAAGCTTACCCCCGGCCGGTTCCTGCCTGCTGCCCAGTCGGTGGGGATGCCGCTCGAAGCGCGGCCGATCGCGTAGACTAGAACCCGGCTGCCGCCGGCCAGCGGAAGAACGGCGGGAGCAGACGCCTCTTCAGCGTTGCGTCCCGCGCCGGCGGTGGCGATCCCCGCAGCCTGCAGCGTGTCGAGGGTTTCGAGGAGTCCAGCCTCGCCCCAGTCGAGTACGTGATTGTTGGCGAGCACACAGCAATCGATGTCCGCCGCCATGAGGCAGGGCAAATTGTCCGGATGCATCCGGTAGTTGATGCCCTTGGGCCAATGCAGGCCGGAGCGCGTGACGGCGGTTTCGAGGTTGACGACAAGCGGGCCGGGGCCGCCGTTCAGCATCTCGAGCGCATCGCCCCAGACATAGGGGAAGGCGACCGGCCGCTCGATCGGACCGTTCGTCTCTTCGGCGATGCGCACATAGTCGAGAGCGGAAGTAAGGTAATCTTCATAGAGCACGGGCGATGAGGGATAGGGCAGGATCTGATCGATGCCCCTGCCGGTCATTACGTCGCCGCAGAGCATCAGGGTAACCGTCTGTTCCGACATGGCAGCCCCCTCAAGCCGGCTGGGCGCGCGCGCCGCACTCGACCTCCCGGCCGCGCACCACGCGCGCCCCGGTCATCTGCCCGCGGGATTCGGTGACGACGGTGCATTGCCCCTCGGGCAGCGCGTCGGTGTGATAGTAGATGACTATCCAGTCCCCGATGCGGTTGAGTTCGTGGGCGAGGGCGGTGTTCGAGTAGAGTGCGGTGAACTCCCACGGTCCGCGGCGGGTGTGCAGGATCGGCAGCCAGGCTTCCGCGGCGGGGTTTGAAGCGCCGGGGCGCGATCTTCTGCAGCGTGCCTGCCTTCGCCTGCTCGCGGTATTCGCGATCCACATCGAGAAGGACCTCCACCGGCGGGCGTTCCTGTGCCGCACGCAACTGCCTGAGCCGCGGCCGCCTGAGCCGTTCCGCGAGGGCCGCCCGGATCATCTGGGCGCGTCGCGGGCCGATACCTTCGACCTTCTCCAGGCTGCCGTCATGGGCCGCAATTTCCAGCGCCTCCAGCGTCTCGATGTTGAGGGTGTCACAAAGCTGGCGGGCGAGCTCCGGCCCGATGCCTGGAATGGTCCGGAACAGCTTCTCCGGCTCGGTGGTCCCGCGCAGGCGTTCGAGCTGGGTCCAGCGTCCGGTCGTCACCATCTCGGCGAGCGCCGAGGCAATCCCCGTTCCGATACCCGGCAGCGCGATCAGGCCCCCCTTTGCCCTGAGCCGTGAGGATTTCGCTCACCGGACGATCCAGTGCCTCGACGATGTCCGCCCCGCGCCGGTAGGCCGCGACGCGGAATCCGTCGGCGCCCTGCTGGGTCAGCAGGTCAGCAAGCTCGCGCAGGTTCGCGGCGAGGACGGTGTTCTGCGGATTGGCGAGTCGTGAACTCATCGCGAGAATCTAGGATGACCGCCCCGCCATCCTTTGATCCCGATCAAACCGCGGCGCTCCTGTGCCGTGAATGATGGATTGAGGTGGGGCAGCTCGGAGGATGCTGCCGCGCAGGGCGTTTCATGACAGTTCACAATGCGGACATTGCTGCTCAATTCTACCGCATGGCCGATCTCCTCGAGATCGAGGGGGCCAATCCATTCCGCGTGCGCGCCTACCGAAGGGCCGCGGCGACCATCGAGGACCTGCCGACGAGCGTCGTCGCCATGCTGGAGGCGGGCGTGGACCTCGATGACCTGCCGGGGATCGGCCCGGATCTGGCGGGAAAGATCAAGGAGATCTGCGCCACCGGGCACTCGGCCGCGCTCGAACAGGTCGAGGCCCGCACGCCGGCGAGCCTGGCGGAGCTGACCGCTGTGCCCGGGCTCGGTCCTAAGCGAGTCCAACTTCTGCACCAACGGCTCGGCATCGCGACCATCGAAGATCTGGCCAAGGCGGCGAAGGCGGGCAAATTGCGCGAGCTCCCGCGTTTCGGTGCGGGGCTGGAGGCCAAGCTTCTCGCCGAGGCCGGCAAGGGACGGCCCGTCGCTCAGCGCTTCAAGATCTCGACCGCCGAGGATTTCGCGGCCGGGCTCACCGAGTACCTGAGGAACTCCCCCGGCATCGGCCAGGTTGTGGTGGCCGGCAGCTTCCGCCGCCGCAAGGAAACCGTGGGCGATCTCGATATCCTCGTTACCGCCCGCGGCGGCAAGGCCGCCATCGAGCACTTCGTCGGCCACGACGACGTCGCCGACGTGGTGGCCCAGGGTACGACCCGCGCCACGGTCATTCTCAAGGCAGGCCTGCAGGTCGACCTGCGTGTCGTCCCGGAGCGAAGCTATGGGGCGGCGCTCCACTACTTTACGGGTTCAAAGGCCCACAATATCGCGGTGCGGAAGATCGCTCAGGCCAAGGGTCTCAAGCTCAACGAGTACGGCATTTTCCGCGGCAGCGCCTACATCGGAGGACGCACGGAAGAGGAGGTTTTCGCTGCCGCCGAC
>JAUXUM010000115.1 GCA_030680995.1 Devosia sp. | reverse complement strand
GCGAGCGCAGGCCGCGCCGTCGTTCGCGCGGCGCCGGCGAAAGCGGCGCCGGCAGCGGCGGCGACCCTGCCGATGCGCCGCAGCCCGAGGTGGGCGAATTGCCCGCCTTCCTTACGGCGGGCACGTCGACGACCGCAGCCGAGTAAGCGATCGCAATGAGCTTCCAAGGCCGGGCCCAGTGCCCGGCCTTTTGTTTTGAGTATCCGCTCCTATATTTTGTCAGGATGGGCAGTGCCGCCGGGTGGGCGCCCGGTTTTTGATCTGCAGCAAGGCGGACAGCGAAAGCGGAGGCCAAGCTCATATCAGCACTTCAGGCGACCGGATCGTGCCGCATGCGGGCGGGCCGGCGTGCAGGAAAGGTGAGTTGAATGAATATCGAGAAATATACCGAACGCGCGCGCGGGTTCGTCCAGAGCGCACAGACCTTGGCGCTGGGACGCGGACATCAGCAGTTTACGCCGCTGCACCTGCTCAAAGTGCTGCTCGAAGACGAGGAAGGCATGGCCGCCGGCCTGATTGAGCGCTCCGGCGGCAATCCGAAGGTGGCGCTGGCCGAAACCGAGGCGGGCCTCAAGAGAATTCCCAGTGTGTCCGGCGACGCTTCCCAGCTCTATCTGAGCCGTGAGCTGGCGCGGGTCTTCGATGCCGCGGAGTCGGCGGCGCAGAAAGCCGGCGACAGCTTTGTCACCGTCGAGCGGCTGCTGCTGGCGCTGGTCATCGAAAAGGACACCGATTCCGGCAAGATCCTTTCCGCGGCCGGGGTGACGCCGCAGGCGCTCAACGAGGCGATCAATGCCATCCGCAAGGGACGGACGGCCGACTCGGCTTCGGCCGAGAATGCCTATGATGCGCTCAAGAAATATGCGCGCGACCTCACCGCGACCGCCCGCGAGGGCAAGCTCGATCCGGTGATCGGCCGCGACGAGGAAATCCGCCGCGCCATCCAGGTGCTGTCGCGCCGGACCAAGAACAATCCGGTGCTGATCGGCGAACCGGGCGTTGGCAAGACCGCCATCGCCGAGGGTCTGGCGTTGCGCATCGTCAATGGCGACGTGCCCGAGAGCCTCAAGAACAAGTCGCTGATGGCACTCGACATGGGATCCCTGATCGCCGGAGCGAAATATCGCGGCGAGTTCGAGGAACGGCTGAAGGCGGTGCTCAACGAGATCGACGCGGCCGAGGGTCAGATCATCCTCTTCATCGATGAGATGCACACGCTCGTGGGGGCCGGCAAGGCCGATGGCGCCATGGACGCATCCAACCTGCTCAAGCCTGCCCTGGCGCGCGGGACGCTCCATTGCGTGGGCGCGACGACGCTGGACGAATACCGCAAGCATGTGGAAAAGGACGCGGCGCTGGCCAGGCGTTTCCAGCCGGTCTTCGTTGACGAACCCTCGGTCGAAGATACGATCTCGATCCTGCGCGGGCTCAAGGAGAAATACGAACTCCATCACGGGGTCCGGATTTCGGACTCGGCGCTGGTTTCGGCGGCAACGCTCTCCAACCGCTACATCACCGACCGCTTCCTGCCCGACAAGGCCATCGACCTGATGGACGAGTCGGCGGCACGGCTGCGCATGGCGGTCGATTCCAAGCCCGAGGCGCTCGACGAGCTCGATCGGCGCATCATGCAGCTCAAGATCGAGCGCGAAGCGCTGAAGAAGGAAACCGACGACGCGTCCAGGACGCGGCTCGACAAGCTCGAGAACGAATTGGCGGACCTCGAGGACGAGGCGCAATCGCTCTCCGCCCGCTGGATGGCGGAGAAGGAACGCCTCTCCGGCAGCCAGAAGATCAAGGAAGAGCTCGATCGGGCGCGCACCGAGCTTGAAACGGTGCAGCGTTCAGGCGATCTGGCGCGGGCAGGTGAATTGGCCTATGGCGTCATTCCCGACCTGGAGCGGCGCCTCAGGGCGGCCGAGGACCCCGATGGTGACGGCAAGCCGGAGAACCCCATGGTCGAGGAGGTGGTGCAGCCCACCCATATCGCGCAGGTGGTTTCGCGCTGGACCGGCATTCCGGTCGACCGGATGCTGGAAGGCGAACGCGAGAAGCTGATGCATATGGAAGCGACGCTGGCCTCGCGCGTCATCGGCCAGGACGAGGCGGTTGCCGCGGTGTCCAAGGCGGTGCGGCGGGCCCGCGCCGGGTTGCAGGATCCGAACCGGCCGATCGGCTCGTTCATCTTCCTCGGCCCCACCGGCGTGGGCAAGACCGAACTGACCAAGACGCTGGCCCAGTTCCTGTTCGACGACGAGACGGCGATGGTGCGGCTCGACATGTCCGAGTACATGGAAAAGCATTCGGTCGCCCGCCTGATCGGCGCGCCGCCGGGCTATGTCGGTTACGAGGAGGGCGGGGCCCTGACCGAAGCGGTGCGCCGCCGGCCCTATCAGGTCGTGCTCTTCGACGAGATAGAGAAGGCGCATCCCGACGTTTTCAACGTGCTGCTGCAGGTGCTCGACGACGGGCGGCTGACGGACGGGCAGGGGAGAACCGTCGACTTCCGCAACACGCTCATCATCATGACCTCCAACCTCGGCTCGGAGTATCTGGGCCAGCTCCGGGACGGGGAGCCGGTGGAACTGGTGCGCGGCAAGGTGCTCGATGCGGTCAAGGGAGCGTTCCGGCCGGAATTCCTCAACCGGATCGACGAGATCCTGTTGTTCCACCGGCTGGAGCGCAGCCATATGGGCGCCATCGTCGACATCCAGTTCGGGCGGCTGCAAAAGCTGCTCAAGGATCGCGATATCACACTGACGCTCACACCCGAGGCCAGGGACTGGCTCGGAGTCGAGGGTTACGATCCGGCCTATGGCGCCCGGCCGCTGAAGCGGGTCATCCAGCGCGAAGTGCAGGATCAGCTCGCCGACGAAATTCTCGCCGGCCGGGTCAGCGACGGCATGACCGTGGCCGTGGATGTCGGCGAGAACGGGCTGGCATTGCGCCCAGCCACCGGCGATCTGCCTGTCGACGCGGCGGCCTGAGGCCGCCGCATCAGGATAGAAAGGCCGGTCCCCGGACCGGCCTTTTCGTTGCGGGCGAGTGGCGCGCTCAGCAGTTGTTGCCGGCCATGCGGCCGTCGTCGGCGCTGATCGAACAGTAGAACTGGCCCGCAGCCGGGACCGCTGTCGCGATTTCGGCACTGTCGACCACATAAACCTTGATCGCCTTGCCGCCGGTCGCCTTGGACGCGTCGAGCGCGGCCTTGCGGGCGGAGTCGGCAAAGGCCGGGGGTCTGCTGGCATAGTTGAGGACGACGTCGCGGCCCTTGACGAAGATGCCGGGAGTGCCGTCGACGGTTGCGAGGAAAGCCACCGCTTCCCTGACCTTGGCTTCTTCCTCCGCGGCGCTGGAATTGTTGCCGCAGGCGGCAAGCATCATCGGCAACAGCAGGGCTGCAGTGAGAATGGCGATACGGCTCATGGGCTTGCCCCTCGGATCATCGGCGGTATGGCGGGTCAGACTAGCGGCGCGCAACACCGCCCGCAAGGCTGCCTGAGCGCATCCTCAAAGGCGTTGTGCGCAATTCCAGGCGACCGGTCAACCGAGCCGTGCTTGTTGCCTCGCGTGCCGCCGGGGTAAAATAAATGACAAACACGAAAATGCGAATGGCCGATCGCTACGGGATCGACTATCTCGAATTTCCCTCGGCCGACGGCCAGGCGAGCCGCCCCTTCTTCGAGCAAGCCTTCGGCTGTGGTTTCACCGACATGGCCGAACTCGAGCACGGCAACGATCCCTGGGCCAGGGAGATGGCGCAGAAGGCGACCGACGCGCGGGAGCAGGAAATCAAGGAAATGCTCGACTGGCTGCAGAAGCGGGCCAGGCGGAACCGGCGGGAGCGCGTCTTCGGGTGCGTTCGCTCTCCTGGAGGCAGATCCGCTCCGATTGATTCGGAGCGGGGCTCCAAGTTGTTGTTGGGTCGCGCGATCGAACCGCAGAAGACTTCAACTTCTGCTGGTCACGCTCTAATTCACCGAAGCGACGGTCATCGGCGACGGCTTGCGGCCCATCAGATCGCGGATTTGAGCGATGGATTGCTGGAAAGCCTGCTCGTATTGGGCCGACAGCGACTTGTCGCGCGGCAGCTTGACGCTGAGCGGATCGACCACGCGGCCATTGACCTTGATCTCGAAGTGCAGATGCGGGCCGGTGGAATTGCCGGTTGAACCGACATAGCCGATGATCTGGCCCTGGCGCACCCGGGCGCCCGGCGACATGCCGTCCGCGATCCGGCTCATATGGCCATAGCCGGTCTCGAAGCCGTTGACGTGCTTGATCTCGACTTTCTTGCCGTAGCCCGAGACCCAGCCGGAGCGTTCGACGATGCCGTCGCCGGAGGCGTAGATCGGCGTGCCCGTCGGAGCCGAGAGGTCGATGCCGGTATGCATGCGCCGGCTCTTGAAGATCGGGTGCACGCGCATGCCGAACCGGGAGCGGAGGTTGCCGCCGCCCTTGAGCGGCCGGCGGGTCAGGAAGCGCTTTCCGGTCTCGCCGGAGGGATCGTAGAAATCGATGGTGCCGTCCCGGGTGCGGAAGCGGTAGAGCTCGCGCACCGTCGAGCCGAGCTTGAGGCTCACATAGAGCAGTTCCTTGTGACCCTCGGCATTGGCCTGGGTCTGCAGGATCTCAATGGAATCGCCGGCGCTGATCTTCTTGGTCAGATCGACGTCATAGGCGAACATGGCGACAATGCGCTGCGCCGTGGCGTCGTCCACATCGTGCTTGCGCGCGGTTTCCCAGATCGAGCGGTAAATCGTGGGCAGGTTGGCGACGTTGATTTCTTCGGTATCTTCCGTGGGGAACACGATCTCGGTCGGTGCCAGGCCGAGCACATAGTTGCCGCGGTCGGTGAGCGCGGCGGTCGCCGCGTGTTTGAGCGTGCCGGTTTTGCCGTCAGGGAAATAGATGCTCATGCGATAGGGGATGAGGCTGTTCGAGTTGCGCGACGGGCCGAACAGGATGCGCAGGCGCGCGCCTTTGGGCATAGTCGTCGAGGGCAGGACGTTCTTGAGCGTGGTGGCGACCATCTCCACCATTGGCGCGGTGAAGCCGTTCTTGAGCAGCGTCTCCGCGAGGGGGCCGGTTTCCCGGATCGAGAGGATGCGCTCGGCGCGGCCGAGCCCGGCATCCCCGGCCGAGGTCGTCTTGGGCAGTGCCGTCACGTTCTCGGCGATGCCCTGTGCGATGCCGCCGATCGTGTCCACCTGGCCCAGCTCGCGCACGGCGCCGCTGCTCGGGGCATAGGCCAGCATTTCCGCGCCGGCCTCGCCGAAGAGATTTTCCACAGTCAGGCGGACAAACTCCGCGGCGGTCTGATCGGAGATGGCCCGCGGCGGCACCTGTGAAATTGGCATTGCCGCGAGCTTGATGGAGACTTCGCCTTCCACCTCGGCGCCATAGATGCTGGGATTGGCCAGATCGTCGCCGGCAGCCGTGACGATCGGCTGGTTGGCTTCGAGGATCGCCACCGGATCATAGGCCGGCACGTCGTCGGACAGGGCGGTCGCGGCGGTCGCCAGGGTCGCGCGGATGCGCACGAACGGCTGCTTGCGGATCATGTCGCGGCCATCGACACTCTCCTTGATCGAGGCCTCGACGATCTCCAGCTCCGAGCGTGTCTGCGCCACCGGCCGCACACGGTCGGTCTTCACCGTCGAGTCGGTCGTGGTTCCATCCAGATGGGCGGTGATGATCTGCAACGCTTCGTAGGCCGTGGAGAATGTGTCCTGTCCCTGGAACGAGACATAGAGCGCGGCCCCCATCAACATCACACTGGTCAGGCCGGTCATCACCGTGCCGGCCAGCCAGGCAAAGCTCAATTCGCGTCCATGCGGAATTTCGCCATCGGTCGACTGCACGGTCAGCGCAGGGCTGTCCTCGTAGCCGCTGGCCTTCAGCAAAGCGGCACTGCGATTGCGCTGTGCCGGGTTCAACCGGAAATCCTGCCTGTCATGCGCCTGCTGCCCACCCGATCACCCGGGCTCGCCCGGAGCCGCCGTACCGGCATGACGCGCGCTCGCGCGCGAGTCAATACCAAACCAACCCCATATCTCCTGATGCGCAGGCAATGCGGCGAAACTTGGCCTGCACGCCCAATTCACCGCCATTTTGAAGCCGCGCGCTGCCGCAGATGCCACAGGTGGGAGACCGGGCCACAGCCGTGGCCGGAGCCATGCCGATTTTTTCCGAGGCCGGGCCCTTGCAATTGGCGACCCCTTTCCCATCTAAGCGCTACCGTGATGCCTTCGGGCGTCACGTGGCGGTGCCCCCGGACGGGATGAGAGATTGTCTCCTCCGGCGGCGCTTTTTCCTGGTCAAATTCCTGCTGCTGCCCCGAGCCTGGAGACCCAAGTGACAAGTCTCGCGCGCCCGTGCTATATATGACCCTGCGGCGGACCCAAAACCCGGCCCGGTCGACGCTTTTGAAAAATGTCGATTTTGTCATTTTGGGGTGTTGACAGTGAAAATGACCCGCCATATAACCCGCCCATCGCTGAAGCGGACCGCGACTGCGGCGCCGCGAAGATGGCGGAAATCAAAAAAGGGCAGAGGTGCTGCCGGGTAACCGGAAGTGGTTTCGTGTTCCCTGAAATGTGGAAGCTCCGCTTCCAAGACGTCGCCCCGAAGCCGGGATCCGAGGTCAGCTCTTTGACATTGTGAAGATGGAAGAAAGAGAAACGTGGACGGCGAGGTTCTTGCGAACCTGCCGGATGCAAATCCGGTCGGGTTTTAATCGACTTCGATGGGTGCACGTTTCCAAGAGGTACACTACCGATCACTGCATCCCTCGGGATGCAGTGACAGGTGTGTGTCCTCGTCAATGCAAACGTGCATGCGTCGACTATAGTCAGTTTTCAAACTTGAGAGTTTGATCCTGGCTCAGA
>JAUXUM010000113.1 GCA_030680995.1 Devosia sp. | reverse complement strand
TCGAGCGCGTCGCGCAGCCCGTCGCCCAGATAGGAGAAGCAGACCAGCATCAAGACGAGGAAGAAGGCCGGCGTGTAGAGCATCCACGGCAGGGCTTCGGCCACGGGCGCGCCAAATGAGATCAGGGTGCCCAGCGAGGTCTGTGGCTCCTGGACGCCCAGCCCGAGATAGGAGAGGAAGCTCTCGGTGATGATGATCTCGGGCACCGTCAGTGTGGCGTAGATCACCACCGGTCCGGTCAGATTGGGCACGATGTGGCGGAAGATAATGGTGAAGGGCCGCGCGCCGCCCGCCCGCGCCGCCTCGACGAATTCGCGCTGCTTGAGCGAGAGCGTCTGGCCGCGTACGATCCGCGCCATGGTAAGCCATTCCAGCGCCCCGATGCCGACGAACAGCAGGATCGGCGAACGCCCGAAGATCACCACCAGGATGATGACGAAGAGGATATAGGGCAAGGCGTACATGATATCGACGAAGCGCATCATGACGGCATCGACCCGGCCGCCGAAATAGCCCGCGACCGCGCCGTAGATGACGCCGATGACCACCGATACGCCGGTCGCGACGGCCGCGACGATCAGCGACATCTGCGTGCCCTGTAGCGTGCGGGCCAGCATGTCGCGCCCGTTCTGGTCGGTGCCGAAGAAATGGCCCTTGTCGACGGCGATGCCCTTGCGGATCCAGCTCCAGTCGATCTTGTCGTAAGTCCAGGGCAGGAAATGCGGCCCGATGAATGCAAGCAGGACGACGGCGAGCAGGATGAAGATCGACGCCAGCGCCGCCTTGTTGGCGAAGAGGCGGCGCAGCGCATCCTGGGTGAGCGACCGCCCCTTCGGGGCCTCGCTCGCCAGCCGGTCCGCATACTGGCTGAGGGTTGCGTCCTTGCCCGTGATCCCGGCCATCAGCGGTACCTCACCTTGGGATCGAGCCAGGCATAGAGAAGATCGACCAGCAGATTCAGCGCCAAGATGATGAAGACATAGAGGATGGTGGTGCCCAGCACGAGACCGTAGTCGCGGTTGAGCGCCGCAGTGATGAAGTACTTGCCGACGCCGGGCAGGGAGAACACCTGCTCGACGACCAGCGAGCCGGTGAGCAGGTAGGAGAGGCCCGGCCCGAGATAGGAGACCACCGGCAGCAGGGCCGGCTTGATGGCGTGCCGCGCCAGGATCAGGCGGGTGCCGAGTCCCTTGGACCGCGCCGTGCGCACATAATTGGTGCCCAGCACCTCGATCATCGAGCCGCGCACCAGCCGGGCGACGCGCCCGCCATGCGGCAGCGCCAGGATCAGCACCGGCAGCACCAGATGGATGGCCGAGCCGGGCACATAGCCGCCGACCGGCAGCCAGTGGAGATAGACGCCGAACACCAGCTGCACGATGTTGGCCATCAGGAAATTGGGAATGACGAGCCCGATGAGGACGACAAAGACCAGCAGATAGTCAGGCCATTTGTTCTGATTGACCGCCGCGATGGCGCCCGCGAGCATGCCCGCCAGCGTACCCACGATAAAGGCGGTGAAACCGAGCATCAGGGTGAAGGGTAGGCCGATGGCGAGCAGCCGCCCCACGGAGAAATCGGTCATCACCATCGAGGGGCCGAAGTCGCCGCGCAGGACGCCGCCGATATAGATGAAGTACTGCACGATCAGCGGCTGATCGAGGTTGTAGTAGGCCCGCAGGTTCTTCAGCACATCGGGCGGCAGCGCCCGCTCGCCGTCGAACGGCCCGCCCGGCGCCATCCGGAGGATGAAGAAGCAAACGGTGATCGTGATCAGTGCGATCGGGATAGCCGACAGCACGCGCTTGAGCGCATATCCGAGCATTTCGAGTGTGACCTTTCCCGCCCGTCGCGGGCCGACGCCGTACCGCGACGGGCAGAGCAAGAGGGGCCGCGGGACTGAGCCCGCGACCCCGATCCGAGCCGGTTATTCCGACTTGCTCAGCCAGCGAACGCGGTTGATGTCCTTGGCGTTGTCGACGAAGCCAGAGATCTTCGGCGACACGACGTTCTTGGACACGTACCAGTAGATCGGCACCGCGCCGAACTCGTCCATGGCCAGCGTCTCGGCCTGGTGCAGCAGGTCGGACCGCTTCTGCAGGTCGAGTTCCTTGGACGCCTGGTCCATCAGGCCGTCGAATTCGGGGTTCGAATAGCGGCCATAATTGTTCTCGACCCCGGTTCGCAGCAGATCCAGCGTATTGCTGGCATCCGAATAGTCGAGCAGCCAGCCGGCACGGCCGACCTGGAAATCACCGGCGCGCAGGGCGTCGTAATGCACCGCCACTTCGGCGTTGAACAGTTCGACGTCGACGCCGATTTCCTTCCACATCGAGGAGATAGCCACGGCGATGCGCTGATGGTTGTCATTGGTGTTGTAGCGCAGCTGCAGCTTCAGCGGGTTCTCGGGGGTGTAGCCGGCTTCGGCCATCAGGGCCTTGGCCTCGGCGACGCGCTGGTCATAGGGCTCGGCGGCCCAAGCGGGCAGATAGGGCGTACCCTCGTAATTGGCGGTCCCGTCCGGCACCCAGCCATAGGCCGGCAGTTCGCCGGTACCGAGCACGTCCGGCCCGATCACATCGCGCATGATCGAGATCGACAGGGCCTTGCGGACATTGACATTGTCCAGCGGCGGCTTGGTCTGGTTGAGGACGTAGTAGTAGATGCCGAGGAACGGCGCCACATGCGCCTGGTTCGGATAGTTGTCCTGCAGGAACTTGTACTGATCGGCCGGGAAATCGGTGAGGATGTCCAGCTCGCCCGCGCGGTAGCGGTTGAGCGCCGCGGTCAGATCCTCGGAATTCTCGAACTTGATCTCCCCGATGGCGAGCGCGTCCTTGCCGTAATAGGTGTCACTCTTGACGGCCCGGATATAGGAACCCGGCACCCATTCGACGATCTTGTAGGGGCCGTTGCCGACGATGTTTTCCGGCTGCGTCCACTGGTCGCCGAATTTCTCGATCACGTCCTTGCGGATCGGGAAGGCGGTGTAGTGAGTGAGCGCCTGCAGGAAGAACGGCGTCGAGGCCTCGAGGGTGATTTCGAGGGTCTTGTCGTCGATCGCCTTGACGCCCAGCTCGCTGAAATCGGTGATTTCACCGGCTGCGATCTTGGACGAGTTCTTGATCGGAAACTGGAGGTAGGCGTATTCGGCCGCCGTCGCCGGATCGAACAGGCGCTGGAAGGCGTCGACGAAATTCTGCGCGGTGACCGGAACGCCGTCGGTCCAGACCGCATCGGAACGCAGCTTGAAGGTGTAGACCAGCCCGTCGTCCGAAATGGTCCAGGATTCGGCCTGACCCGGGATGGCATCGGCACGGGCGTCCTCGGCAACGAGCCCCTCGGTGTATTCGCCAACGATGCGGTTTTCCCAGTCGCCAGAGACCTTGTGTGGGTCGAGCGAGCCGGGCTCGCCACCATTGCCGAGGTTGAGCGTGACGGCCTGAACCGCGCTCCCCATGAACAGCGCCAAGGCGCCGGCGGTCGCGACCGCTTTAAGGACTTGTGTGATTTTCATTGTTGTTCCATCTCCCTAAAATACGTTCCCTTGACGTGCCTGGGATGATCGGCCCTGGCTGCTTTTTGCCGGCGAATTTCTGACCCGCCGGTCAAGAAGCCAAAACTTAATCAGGGTGTCGCGCCGTTGACAAGCAAAAGCATGACGTATGCGTCAAGGCCCGATCGGATGGGGACAAAAGATAACTCTTGCGGCTCGTCGTCGGACGGATATTGCTGCCGGGAATGGAGGACGGCGGAGACTTCGATGTGCTCGGCAAGCACCCTGTAGATCACGATGTAGTTGGGGTGGGCGACGATCTCCCGCGTCCCCGCAACGCGTCCCGCGCGAAAGAGGTAGGGATGCCGGGCGACGGGTTCGACAGACGCTTCTATGCGTTCCTGCAAAGCAGTCGCGGCCGCCTCGTTTCGGGCTGCGACGTACTCGAGAATCTTGTCCAAATCATCCAGGGCGGTTTCGCTCCAGATGATCGGGAGCATCAGGCGCTCTTCTTGCGCGTCACGCGTTTCGCCGCGTTTTTGATCGTTTCCCTGGCGTGAGCCATCGCCTCGTCGTGCGGAATCAGGCGTCCCGGATTATCCAGTGCCCGCTGCACCTTTTTCCGAAACCAGAGATCGTAGGCTTCCGCCTCTTCCTCGGTCTCGAACTCCGAAACAATCGGCGACAGCTTCTTCTTCTCGCTCATGGCCAAAACTCCACTCCCCAAGGGTGCCACGCTCAACTTCCCGCGGCAACCTTGGGGAAATTACGCATGCTCGACCAGCGCCGCCACCCCCATGCCGCCGGCGGTGCAGACCGAGATCAGCGCCCGCTGCTTCTGGGTGGTCGCGAGCAGCTTCGCCGTCGACCCCAGGATGCGCGCCCCGGTCGCCGCGAACGGGTGTCCATAGGCCAGGCTCGAACCCTTGACGTTGATCTTTTCCGGGTCGATCGCGCCCAGCGGCGCCTCGCGGCCGAGCACCTTTTTGTTGTACCGCATGTCGGTCCAGGCTTTGAGCGTTGCCAGCACCTGCGCGGCGAACGCCTCGTGGATCTCGAAGAAATCGATGTCGGAAAAGTTGAGGTTGCTCCGCCGCAGCATCTCCGAGACGGCGATGGTCGGCGCCATCAGCAGTCCCTCGCCGGCGGCGAAGCTGTTCGCCGCCACCCGCCCCAGCGTCAGATAGGCCAGCACCGGCAGTCCGCGCGCCCTGGCCCAGTCTTCGCTCGCCAGCAGCACCGAGGAGGCGCCGTCGGTGAGCGGGGTCGAGTTGCCGGCGGTGAGCGTTCCCTTGCCCGACTGCTTGTCGAAAGCGGGCTTCATCGTCGCCATCTTCTCGAGGCTGGTGTCGGCCCGCACATTGTTGTCCTTGAGCACCCCCGCGCAGGGGACGATCAGATCGTCGTGGAAGCCTTCATCATAGGCCTTGGCCGCGTTCTGGTGGCTTCTGAGCGCCAGCTTGTCCTGATCCTCGCGGCCAATGCCCCATTCGCGCGCCATCAGCTCGCAATGCTGGCCCATCGAGAGGCCGGTGCGCGGTTCCTGCGTCGAAGGGGCGACGGGCACCACCTCGCCGAACGAGAAACCCCTGAATGCCTTGAGCTTCTCCCCGCCGGTACGGGCACGGCTCAGATCGATCATCCGGTGCTGGAACTTGTCGCCGAACACCACCGGGCTGTCGCTCACCGTATCGGTGCCGGCGGCGATGCCGCTGTCGATCTCGCCGGTGGCGATCTTGGCGCCCAGGCTCAACGCCGCCTGCAGACTCGTGCCGCAGGCGATCTGTATATTGGTGCCCGGCGTGCGCGGCGAGAAGCCGGCGTCGAGCGCCGCCTCGCGGGCGAGGTTGAAATCGCGGCTATGCGAGAGCACGGCGCCCGCCATCACCTCGTCGATCTTCTCGCCCTTCAAGTTGAACTTTTCCGCCAGCCCGCCCAGCGCGGTGCCCAGCATCGAGAGGTTCGTCTGCTCCGCATAGCCGGTATGGGCGCGCGTGAACGGAATGCGGGCGCTGCCGACAATGGCGATTTTGCGCAACTCAGCCATCGTTCAGGCCTTTCCGTCTTGTCTTGCTTTGAGGGGGCCACCCAGGAAGGGCGCGAACCCGGTGCCCAGGATCACCCCGATGTCTGCCAGATCAGCGCTGACGACGACGCCCTCATTGACCGTGACCACCGTCATATCCACCAGCGGCTTCACCAGTTCGCGGCCCAGCACCGCAAGATCGGCATGCACCGGTGGATCGCCCTTCTGCGCCTTGCCTTTCTCCCATTTGTAGAAGCCCTCGCCCGACTTGCGTCCGAGCTTGCCCTGCGCCACCAGTGCCGCGAAGCGGCTGTTCTCCGGCACCTCGCGCCCCAGTTCGTGTGCAACGCTCTTGCCCACATCCAGCCCGACGGTATCCATCAATTCGATCGGTCCCATCGGCATGCCGAAGGCAACGGCCGCGGCATCGAGCAGCTCCTTGCTCTCGCCCTTTTCGAGCCGTTCGACCGCCCCCAGCATGTAGGGCATCAGCACCCGGTTGACGAGGAATCCCGGCGCCGATTTCACCACCACCGGACTCTTGGCGATGGCCAGCGCAAAACTCGCGCCGCGCGAGATGTCGAGGTCGGTGTTGAACTTCGACCGGATCACCTCGACCAATGGCAATTGCGCCACCGGGTTGAAGAAATGCAGCCCGATCAGCCGCGACGGGTTCTTCAGACCCTCCGCGATGCGTTCGAGTTCGATCGAGGAGGTGTTGGTGGCAAGGATGGCGTTGGAGTTCGCCCTGGCCTCCGCCTCGGCGAGGATCTTGCGCTTGATCTCGAGGTTCTCGACCACCGCCTCGATCACCACGTCCGCCCGCGCGAGCCCCTTGCCGCCGACATCGGCTTCGAGCCGGGCGATGGCGGAGGCCACTTCCACCGGCTTCTTGAGCCGCTTCCTGAACAGGCTTTTGGCCCGGTCGAGCGCTGGCTTGATCCGGTCCATGTCGAGGTCCTGCAGCGTCACGCCCATGCCGCGCAGCGCGCACCAGGCGGCGATGTCCCCGCCCATCACGCCGGCCCCGATCACATGCACACGGCGGAACACCGGCTTTTCGCTGCCCTTCACCCCCTGCTTCTTGAGGCCCTCGGAGAGGAAGAAGACCCGGCGCAGATTGGTCGCCGTATCCGACACCATCAGTGGCACGAACGCGTCGATCTCGCCCTTGACCATGGCGCGCCAGTCGTCGCCATGCATTTCGAACAGGTCGATCAGCGCGTGGGGCGCCGGATAGTGCTCGAGCCGCGCCTTCTTGCCGACTTCCTTGCGCATCCGCTTGGCCAGGTACGGCCGAGCCGGACCGAGGCCACCCAGCGTCCTGGTCCAGGGCGCAGCCTTGGACCTCTTGTTGCCCAGGACTGCCTTGCGCGCTTCCCAGCGCAGATTGTCGCGGTGCCGCACCAGCCTGTCGACCAGCCCCATGGTCCGGGCCTGCCCGGCGCGCAGCAGCTTGCCGGTGAGCATGATCTGCATGGCGTCGACCGGTCCGGCCTGCCTCACGGATCGCCCGGTGCCGCCGAAGCCCGGAAAGAGTCCGAGGTTCACTTCGGGGAAGCCGATCCGCGTCTGCTCGTTGTTGACGGCGATCCGATAATGCGAAGCCAGCGCCAGCTCCAGCCCGCCGCCGAGGCAAAAGCCGTGGATGGCGCAGACGAACGGCGCCTTCAGGTGCTCGATCCGGTCGAAGAGCGCGTGGGTGCGCCGCAGCGCCCCCGGCAGGATGGCGTAATCGGCCATCGCATCGAATTCGGAGACGTCGGCGCCTGCAATGAAGCCGCTGTCCTTGCCCGAAAGCAGGATCACGCCCAATAGCTCGCCCGAGGCGATCAGATCCTCGAAGCGCAGCACCAGCGTCTCGAGCTCGGCGATCGCCTCGCGGCTCAGCGTATTGACCGGCGCTTTCGGGGTATCGATGGTGAGCCAGCCGAGTCCTTCGAAATCGATCTCGAAACGCCAGTTCCTGGTCTGGGGCATTTGCGGTTGGGCCAAGTTCCGGCTCCTTTAGTTGCCGCCTGAGCATGGTCCCGAAAAATTGCAGACTTTTCGGATAAGATCATGCGTCAAGACAAAATTATTCGGCTGCGGTTTCGACCATCTTGGGTTCGCGCGCGAGCTGTTTGGGCGAGAGTTCGTCGGGGTCGAAATCATCGACCTTGATCACCCGGTCGGTCGCCTGGTCGGCCAGCCGCAGGGTCGCCGCTTCCGCCTCGGTGAGAACGCCTGCTTCCACCGCGTCGGTGATCGCGTCGCGGTCGAGCCGCCGCTCGATGATCCCCTTCTTGATGGCGCGGACGAATTTTGCCTCGACCTCCTCGGCCTTGGTCACCTTGATCAGCGCATCTTCCAGAACGCCGGTGACGTCCTTGGGGTCCATCGAGACATAGGTACCGGTGGTCAACCGGTCGCGGAAGGCGCCGGGGCGCAGCACCGCGCGCGCCAGCCGGTAGGTTTCCCGATCCGATGACGGCCCCGCATGCCGCCCCAGCGGAAACACCAGGACGCGCATCAGATTGCGCAGCACGACATTGGGGAAATTGGCGAAGACCGCGCCAAAGTTCTGCTCGATCGCGTGGATGCAATCCCTGGCTATGGCATCGACCACGGGTTTGTCTTCCGGAATATGGCCTTCGTCCTCGTAGCGCTTGAGTACCGCCGAGAGCAGATAAAGATCCGAGAGGATGTCGGCCATGCGGCCCGAGAGCCGCTGTTTGCGTTTGAGGTCGCCGCCGAGGAAGACCACCGTCCAGTCGCCCACCAGCGCAAAGCTTTGCGAGTAGCGCGCAAGCTGGCGATACCAGCGCGCCATCTCATGGCCGACCGGGGTCGAGGCGAAGGCGCCGAAGCTCACGGCATGAAGGAAGCTTCCCGCCATGTTGCGGAGCATGAAGCTGGCATGGCCGGCGAACGCCGCATCGAACGCCTTGACGCCCGCCTTGCGGTCCTTGTTCTGCGCCGCCCCGATCTCGGCATAGAGGTACGGGTGCGCCCGCAGCGCGCCCTGGGCGAAGGTGATGAGCGTGCGGGTGAGGATATTGGCCCCTTCGACCGTGATCGCCACGGGGACGGTCGCATAGCCCGCGAACAGGTAGTTGCTCGGCCCGTCCTGCACGGCCCGCCCGCCATGGATGTCCATGGCGTCGTTGGCGCGGTCGCGCATGGCGTCGGTCGTACGATATTTCAGCAGTGCCGAGATTACCGCCGGCTTCTGCCCCTCATCGACCATCGACGCGGTCAGCGCCCGCGCCGCCTCGAAGGTGTAAGCCGATTTCACCATCCGGCTCAAAGGATCGGCAACGCCTTCCATGATGCCGACGGGAATGCCGAACTGGCGGCGAATGCGGGCATAGGCCGAGGTGACGCGCAGCGATTGCTTGATCGAGACGGTGCCGATCGCCGGTAGCGAAATAGCGCGGCCCGTGGACAGGCATTCCATCAGCATGCGCCAGCCCTGCCCGGCGTAGTCGGCGCCGCCGATGAGGAAATCCATCGGGATGAACACATTGCGGCCACGGGTCGGCCCGTTCATGAAGGCTGAGCGCGCCGGATAGTGCCGCCGCCCGATCTCGACGCCCTTGAACTTGGCCGGCACCAGCGCCAGCGTGATGCCGATGTGGTCCTCCTCGCCGAGCAGGTGCTCTGGATCGTGCAGATGGAAAGCGAGGCCGAGCAGCGTCGCGACCGGCGCCAGCGTGATATAGCGCTTGTCCCAGCTGAGCTTGACGCCGAGCGTCTTCTTGCCTTCGTACATCTCGTAGGTGACGACGCCGACATCGCGCATGCCCGCCGCATCCGACCCCGCATGCGGACCGGTGAGCGCAAAGCACGGCACCTCCTGTCCTCTGGCGAGACGTTGGAGGTATTTCTCCTTCTGCGCCGGCGTTCCGTATTTCTCGAGCAATTCGCCGGGGCCGAGCGAATTGGGCACCATCACGGTGATGCCGGCCGCCACCGAACGGCTGGCGATCTTGGAGACGACCATCGATTGCGCCTGCGCCGAAAAGCCGAGGCCGCCATGCGCCTTGCCGATGAGCATGCCCAGGAACCCCTGCTCCTTGAGATATCTCCACACCTCGGGCGGCAGGTCCGCGCGGTTGTGGCGGATGTCCCAGTCGTCGATCATGGAGCAGACCCTGTTGACCGGCCCGTCGAGGAAAGCCTGCTCCTCGGGCGTGAGGGTGAGCTTGCGGATGCCCAAAAGCTTGTCCCAGCGCGGCTTGCCCGAGAACAGTTCGGCATCCCAGCCGATGGTGCCGGCATCGAGCGCTTCCTGTTCGGTGCGGCTGACGCGCGGAAGGATGGCCTTGACGGCTTTGTAGATGGGGGCAGTGAGCACCAGCTGCCGCAGTGGCCCGATGGCGAGC
>JAUXUM010000112.1 GCA_030680995.1 Devosia sp. | reverse complement strand
CGGAAAAGAAGGACGGGGTGTCCCAGCCGAGCCAGCGCGCGAAGCGGGCCGCCGGGCCAAAGCGATACTCCATCATCGACTTGCCAACCATCCAGCTCACGGCGACGGGCGAGAGCATGAAGGGGATGAGGAAGACGACGCGCCAGAACTTGCGCGCCCTGATCTCGGCGTTGAGCAGGAGCGCCAGACCGAAGGCGATGGCGTATTCCACCAGCACCATCAGCACATAGTAGACCATGTTGGCCAGCGCGTTCCAGTAGAACGGGTCCCGGAACAGCTGCACCAGATTGTCGAACCCGTTGAAGCGCTGGCCGGCGAACGAAGCAAGGTTCCAGTCGGTGAAGGCGATCGAAAGTCCGAACAATGTCGGGAAGATCGCCATGGCGACGGTAAACAACGCTGCCGGGAGGATGAAGAGCGCCCGCCGGCCGGCCTCGCCGCGGATCAGCACCATCCCGTAGCCGAGCGCTACCGCCCAGAGGACGTAGGCAAAGAGCGTTGGGCGCCAGTCTCGAAGGCCGAGCGGCAGCAATCCGGCCGCATCGAGCGCTTGCAGCAGGATGACCAAACCCAGGCCGATCGACGCCAGCCAGGTCAATGCGATGCCGGCGCGGCGGCGGGCCGCGGCTCCTGGGTCGCCGGTCTCGATGAAACCGTCACCGAGCAGCGGCTCTGCTTCTGCCATCAGTCTCTCCGTAGGCCCCGAAAAAAGTTCGGCTGGCGACTTTCTGGCCACCAGCCGGCGTTTGTCAACGCGTCTGCGCAGTCAAGCCGGGATTACAGGCCCAGCGAGCCCTTGTAGAGCGCGATCTGGTTGTCCCGGCCGATCTGGTCGGTGATCTTCTCCCAGGCGGCGGCAATCGCGTCTGCCGTCTCCTGCGCCGACTTGTACTGGCCGGCAAAGCCCTTGGCCAGCTCGTCCTCGGCGACCGAGTAGTACTGGAAGATGCCCGGGATACGCGGCTCGATGGCGGCGTTGGGATGGTTGTAGCTGTCCGCGTTGGAGCCAAGATAATCCTCGACGAAGGCGCGGTCGTAGCCGGCAGCCTCCCACTCGTCGTAGTTGAAGTGCGAGTTGCGGTAGGGCTGGAAGCCCGAGGGATAGGCCGCCGTCCACAACGACAGATCCTTGCCGCCCAGATGGGCCGCAGCGGACCAGGCCGCTTTGCGCTTCTTCTCGTCGCCCGAGACGTTGCTGGTGACGTAAACGCCCCAGCCGATATAGGCCATGTTGGGCGCGAAGTTCGGCGAAGCGGGAGTTTCCCACGCGCTGGTCTTGGAGTTGTAGACCTTGTCCGAGCCGGGGTTGATCGAGAAGCCGACGACGTCACCCACGACCGAAGTGTCGGAGGTGCGGGCATTTGAGCCCACGTCGCCCCACCAGGTCAGCGCTGCGCCGGTGCCGGCGAGGAACTGCTGGAAGGCCGTGGTACCGGGGTCGGCGTTGATCTGATCCGGCGGATAGGCGCCGGCCGCGATCAGGTCCATCACGTCCTGGATAGCCTGCACCCAGGCCGGATTGTTGACGCGCGGCTTCATGGTGTCGGGGTCGAACAGCCAGGCCGGATCGTCCGGGTGCTTGGCATAAGCCGAGGCGCGATCCTCGAGGAAGTAGAAACCGAAGCCACCCCAGCCCTTGAGCGGATCGAGGAAGCCGTAGGCATCGAGACCGGTCAGCGGGTCCTTCTGGCCCTTCACCTTCTTGGAGAACTCGTTCACCTGCTGCCAGGTGGTCGGCGCCTCGGTCATGCCGGTGGCGCCGGAAATGGCTGGGTCGGTGAAGTAGTCCTTGCGATAGGCGAAGGTGTGGCAATCGCCGTCGATGGTGATGCGGTAGGTCTTGCCGTCCCAGGTGCCGACCGGCGGCTTCAGGTAGTTCACGAGGTCATCGGCTTCGATCTGGGTCGCCACCCAGTCGGGCATCTCGTCGAGCAGGCCCTTGCTGGCGGTATCGCCCTCGAAGGGGGCGCCCATCTCGATGATGTCGAAATCAACCGTGCTGGTCGCGATCGATTGCTGCAGGCGGGCGTTGTAATCGGCCTGGGCGAGGTCGATCCAGTTGATCTTGGCGCCGGTGTAGGCCTCCCACGGCTTCAGGAAGCCGCGGAACAGGAAGTTGTGCAGGTTCTGGTTGTTGAGGCCCATGAAGGTGAGCTCGACACCGGCGAACTCGCCTTCCGCTACGTTGGCCTTGGTGGCTCCGAGGCAGAGCTCTCCGACCTTCTGCCAGTCGGCATCGGTGGGTGACCCCATCCCCACGCCCGGAATCTTGAGGATCTCGGCGCGAACGTTGTCCTGGGCCATGGCACGACCGGCCATCGAGCTGCTCAGGGCAGTTCCGGCCGCGAGGGCGGCAGCGCCCTTCATGAAATTGCGCCGGCCGATCGCCATGATCATCCGGTTATAGTGTTCGACTTTCATCTCGCATGTCCTCCTTGTGACGCTTCTTGTCAGCCGTGGGCGGAGTTTGTACTCACACGCACCCCTCCCGGGTGGTCGTTCGCCACGTGCCGAAGCTTAGTGATGGTAGAAAGCAAGCGTCGCGAGAGTCAACAAAATCCGTAGAGAAGAAAGCAAGTTAGCTGAGTTTTGAGTGCCAGCGGGGCGCCATTTCGACACGGCGCGATCATTCTATTTACCAGTAAATGGCGCCGCTGCCTGCAATCTATTCCGGCGGGATCACACCCTTCTTGAATACGAAGCACCCGTAGAAGCGGCGCTCGCCGGTCTGGATCACGCAATAGGCCTTCCTGGCCAGATCATAGAAGGCGAAGCGCTCGATCGATCCCATCGGCCAGGCCCGGCCCTCCGCTGCATCGATCTCGGCCTGCACTTCGGCCTGCACCGGCGGCACCTCATTGGGCTTGCCGACGATCTCCATCCGCAGGGCGGGCTGTTCGACGAAGGAATCGAGCGGCAGCACGGAGAGGATCGCCTTGGCGGCCCGCCCCGCGGTCACCCCGTCGATGCGCAGGAGCTTGCCCAGCACCGTCCGCCGCGCCACCGAATCGGCCGGAAAATTGGTGTCGGTGATGATCAGTTCATCGCCATGGCCCATGGACTTGAGCGCATAGAGAACGTCGGCGTTGAGGAGCGGGTCGATCCCCTTGAGCATGTCTTCTTCCTCCCATTGTTGTCGACAATGCATTTGCGGTCGGGGAAGATGCTCATAGAGCTCGATACGGCGCAAGCCGTTGATGGCGCCGGGGAAGTTGTGAGCGAGGGGTTGTCATGCGCTACGAATTGATGCTGCCGCACCAGATCCGTGAAGCCATAAAAGAGAACTGGCCGGTGGTCCTGCCGCTGGGCGTGCTCGAGTATCATGGCGAGCACCTGGCGGTCGGAATGGACACGCTGGCGGTGGTCCGGCTGCTCGACATCATCGAGGGCGAGATGAACCTCGTCATCCTGCCGCCCTTCTACTACGGCGCCGCGAGCTACGCGGTGGAGCCGCCGGAGGGCAACGGCTCGCTGCACGTCAATGCCGAGAAACTCCTTCCCTTCGCCCAGGAAATGTTCCGCGGCCTCTTGCGCATCGGCTTCCGCAACATCCATTTCTTCATCCACCACCAGACCGAGAATTTCGCGGCCGGCATGCCGACCGACCTCGCCTTCAAGTTCGCGGCGCGGCAGGCGATCTTCGACTTCCTCGAAAGGGAACGCGGCGAAGGTTGGTGGGGCAGCGAAAAAATGGCCGGCTACTATGCCCGGCAATCGACCGGCGATGATCCGTTCAACTGGATCAAGGGCCATCCGCTGATGACCCCCGAGATCATCGAGCGGTTTCCGTTCGATCATGCCGCCCAGGGGGAAACCTCCTTGATGATGGCGCTCTGCCCGGAAGGCGTCGACATGGACCGTTTCTCGGAGGAGAAATGGTACACGCGCAGCGCCAGGGATGCCTCTCCCGGCCTCGGCGCCAAAGGCCGCGACCTCATCCTCGCGCATATGCGGCAGGTCCTGCAGCCATCCGCGGTCGCCCCGTAACGGCGTCCTTGCGCCGGGCGACGCCACTCGGCTATCTCTTGAGGCGATAGATTGGCACGCGCAGGGGGAAAAATGGCGCAGGTAACGATCCGCGGCGTCCGCAAGGCGTTCGGCACCGTCGAAGTCATCCGGGGCGTCGATGTCGATATCGCCGATGGCGAGTTCGTCGTCCTCGTCGGACCGTCCGGCTGTGGCAAATCGACGCTGCTGCGCATGATCGCCGGGCTGGAGAGCGTCACCAGCGGGAAGATCGCCATCGGCAACCGGGTGGTGAACAATCTGCCGCCCAAGGATCGCGATATCGCCATGGTGTTCCAGAGCTACGCGCTCTACCCGCACATGAAAGTTGCGGACAACATGGCTTTTGCGCTCAAGCTCAAGAAGGCCGACCCCAGGCAGGTGGAGGAGCGCGTGCGCACCGCCGCCGAAATCCTCGGCCTCACCCCCTATCTCGACCGCTACCCGCGCCAATTGTCAGGCGGACAGCGACAGCGCGTCGCCATGGGCCGGGCCATCGTGCGCGACCCGCAGGTCTTCCTGTTCGACGAGCCGCTTTCCAACCTCGACGCCAAGCTGCGCGTACAGATGCGCACCGAGATCAAGGAGCTGCATCAGCGGCTCAAGACCACCACCGTGTTCGTCACCCATGACCAGGTGGAAGCCATGACCATGGCCGACAAGATCGTGGTGATGCAGGACGGCCTAGTGGAACAGATCGGGGCGCCGCTCGACCTCTACGACCGACCGCAGAACCTCTTCGTCGCGAGCTTCATCGGTTCGCCGGGGATGAACCTGATCAAGGGCACCGCCAAGGTGAATGGCGGTCTGTCGGTGGCGGCGGAAGGTTACGAGCTGCCGATAGGCGGCCAGCACGAGGTCGCCGATGGCCAGCCGGTCGTCTACGGCATCCGCCCCGAGCACCTGGAGCTGGCTTCGGAAGGGTTTCCAGCGACGATTGCCGTGGTCGAACCGACCGGCGCGGAAACGCACGTGTTCCTGCGGCTCGGCGAAAGCGAAATCGTCGCCGTGTTCCGGGAGCGGCATCAGTTCGAACCCGGCCAGACCGTGCATCTGCGGCCCCGCGCCGACCAGGCGCACCTGTTCGACAGTGTCAGCGGCAAGCGGATTTAGCCGATACGTCGTAGCCGGCTTGGGACGCCGCCCAATCCGGCTAAATCTATGCCGGTGAGAAAGCCTGTTCCACTGAGCACGTCGAGGGCGCGGCAGATCTGGCTGCACGCCCAGCGGCTCGATGTCCCCTCCCCCTTCGGCGACGGCGCGCCGGCGGCTTTGGCGGCCATCGAGCACCTGGGCTACGTCCAGATCGACACCATCAACGTCATCGAGCGCTGCCACCACCACATCCTCTTCACCCGCATCCCCGGGTACCGGCGAGCCCACCTGCAGCGGGCCCAGACCGTCGACAAGACGGTATTCGAATATTGGACGCACGCGCTCGCCTATGTGCCCGTCAGGGATTTCCGTTTCTTTGTGCCGGAGATGCAGCGGCATCGGAAGGAGCCGCACCGCTGGTTTGCCCGCAACGGCGAGATGGAATATCGCCGCGTGCTGCGCCTCATCCGCGATCAGGGCCCGCTGTCGATCCGCGACATCGATGACGACGTGCTGGTCGAGAAGGATCATCCCTGGGCCAGCCGCAAGCCTTCCAAGGCAGCACTGCAACTGGGTTTCTACAACGGCGTGCTCACCATCGGCGAACGCAGCGGCATGCTCAAGACCTATGAGCTGACGACACGGCACTACGGCTGGGATAAATTGCCCAGGCCGGCGACCAAGAAGCAGGTGCTGAGCTACATGCTTGACCGGGCCCTTCGCGCGCAGGGCATTGTCAGCCTCGATTCCATCCAGCATACCCACGCCCGTTTCCGTCCAGAACTGAAGGCTTTGATCGAGGCTAGAGTGAAGCAGAAAACACTGCTGCCGGTGGTACTGGAAGGGGCCGGGAAGCTAGCGCACTGGGCGAAGCCTGAAGCAATGGACGTGGCGGCAGAGCCGGAGCACGAACTCGTCCACATCCTCTCGCCCTTCGATCCGCTGATCATCCAGCGCAAGCGCCTGAGCCTGTTCTTCGGCTACGATCATCTGTTCGAGGCCTACGTGCCCAAGAACAAGCGCAAGCTCGGCTATTTCGCCCTGCCGGTGCTGGTGGGCGACGAGATCGTCGCTGCGCTCGATCTGAAGACCGACCGCGCGGCTGGCAAGCTGCTGATCCGGAGCTGGACCTGGGTGGGGAGCGGCAATGCCGCGGCGCATCAGGCGGCGATCGAGGAGGAACTGGGGCGTTTCGAGCGCTTTCAACTGGCGGAGTAGCTACCGCAAAGCAAAACGGCGTCCCGGAGGACGCCGTTGCTCGACCGGGTGCCGTGACGCTTCGCTTTAGTTGAAGCGATAGCGGATCGTACCGCGCAGCTCGTGAATGAAGTTGTTGTTGACTTCGTAGTAGCTGTCGGTTGCCGGATCGGTGGGTGAATTGTTGACCTGATGGATGTAGAGCGCGCGATAGCCAAGATCGGCGACCCATGTCCCCATGTCGTAGCCGACACCGGCCATCAGAGCACCAGCGGGGGAAATATTGCCGCCGGTGGGAATGAAATTGCCTATGGGTACATTGGCCTCGGCATGGTTCCACGCCACGCCGGCGCCGGCGCCGACATAACCGAAGGCACCGCCGCTGCCCTTGTAGCCGAAGCCGTCGCCGCCCAGGCCGAAATCGTAGTAGATGTTGGCGAGCGCGACGGTCGAGCGCAGCATCAGCGTGTAGTCGCCGGGGAACGGGCCGGCGGTCTTGGTGATTCGAAGGCCCTTGGTTTCCACCGAGTCGATCGTGGCGTCGAAGCGCAGGCCGTCGCCGGTCTCATAGCCGAAGCCCGCGCCCCAGCTGTAACCGTAGCCGAGCTGGTTGACGGCATAGGATTCAGGAACCGACGGATGGACGACTTCCTTGGCCCAATGCAGGTTGATCGCGGCGCTGCCGCGCAGATAGAACGAGCCGCCAAGGCCGTAGTCGACCTCGGGAATTTCAATATCGGGATAATCGGGAATATCGGCCGCCAGCGTCGGGCCGATGACGAGGGCGGTCGCCACGACGACCATCGAAGCCAGGAGTTTACGCATTGCACAGGGTCCTTATTGCCACGACGACACCAGTCGAGTGGCCGCATAATCGCCCTATTTTCTTAAATCTCACTTAACCCTAAGACTTAACCCTAACGGGGTGCTAACGGGCCACGAATACTAACGGGTTGTTAAGTGGCGATTGAAGCGTTTCTCTTTGCCTGACGGTCCTATGCCACCTGCCTGATGGTCGAAGTGATCTCCTCGACCACCGCCGCGACCAGGGTTTCGTCATCGCTTTCGGCCATGACCCGGATGACCGGCTCGGTCCCCGACTCGCGGATCACCAGCCGCCCGCCGTCCCCCAGCCGGGCGCGGCTTTCGGCGATGACCTGAACCACCAGCTTGTGGTCCAGCGGCTTGCCCTGCTTGTAGCGCACGCTCTGGAGCAGCTGCGGCACCTTGTCGAAACGCCGGCAGATTTCGGAGACGGGTCGTCCCTGCTGCTTGAGCACCGAGAGCAGCTGCAGGGCGGCGACCAGGCCGTCGCCGGTAGTGGTGAAATCGGACAGAATGATATGGCCGCTCTGCTCGCCGCCGACGTTGAAGCCCTTGGCACGCATCGCTTCGAGCACGTAGCGATCGCCGACCTGGGTGCGCTCGAGCGTCAGCCCGATCGAGCCCAGATAGCGCTCGA
>JAUXUM010000108.1 GCA_030680995.1 Devosia sp. | reverse complement strand
CTCAAGGTCCGGTAGCGGGCGTTTTTGGACAAATCTCAACAAGGGACCCGGTCCCGGAATGGGTTGCGGAGCCGCCGGAGTGTCGGGGTTCCGAATCGGGTTCGCTAAAATAGAGGCTAAAGGCATGGCAAAAGTAATCGGTATCGACCTGGGCACCACCAATAGCTGCGTTGCGGTGATGGACGGCGCGACGGCAAAGGTCATTGAAAACGCCGAAGGCGCGCGGACAACGCCTTCCATGGTCGCCTTCTCCAAGGATGGGGAGCGGCTGGTCGGCCAGCCGGCGAAACGCCAGGCGGTCACCAATCCCGAGGGCACGTTGTTCGCCGTCAAGCGCCTGATCGGGCGCCGCTACGACGATCCGATGGTAGCCAAGGACAAGGGGCTGGTCCCCTACCAGATCGTCAAGGCGGAAAACGGCGACGCCTGGGTGGAGGTCGAGGGCAAGAAGTATTCGCCCTCCGAAGTCTCCGCCATGATCCTCACCAAGATGAAGGAAACCGCCGAATCCTACCTCGGCGAGACGATTTCCCAGGCCGTGATCACGGTTCCGGCCTACTTCAACGACTCCCAGCGCCAGGCCACCAAGGACGCCGGCAAGATCGCCGGTCTGGAAGTGCTGCGCATCATCAACGAGCCGACGGCGGCGGCGCTCGCCTATGGGCTCGACAAGAAGAACACCGGCACCATCGCGGTCTATGATTTGGGCGGCGGTACCTTCGACATTTCCGTGCTGGAAATCGGGGACGGCGTGTTCGAGGTGAAATCCACCAATGGCGACACCTTCCTCGGTGGCGAAGATTTCGACATGCGGCTGGTCGATTACCTGGCCGACGAATTCAAGCGCGAGCAGGGGATCGACCTCCGGAACGACAAGCTGGCGCTGCAGCGGCTGAAGGAGGCCGCCGAGAAGGCCAAGATCGAGCTCAGTTCCTCGACCCAAACCGAGATCAACCTGCCCTTCATCACCGCCGATGCGTCGGGGCCCAAGCACTTCACCCTCAAGCTCACCCGGGCCAAGCTCGAGGCATTGGTCGACGAATTGATCCAGAAGACGGTGGAACCCTGCCGCCAGGCGCTCAAGGATGCCGGCGTCACCGCCGCGCAGATCGACGAAGTGGTGCTGGTGGGCGGCATGACGCGCATGCCCAAGGTCATCGAGACGGTGAAGAACTTTTTCGGCAAGGAGCCGCACAAGGGCGTCAACCCGGACGAAGTGGTGGCCATGGGCGCCGCCATCCAGGCCGGCGTGCTGCAGGGCGACGTCAAGGACGTGCTGCTGCTCGACGTGACGCCGCTGTCGCTCGGCATCGAAACGCTGGGCGGCGTTTTCACCCGCCTGATCGACCGCAACACCACCATCCCGACCAAGAAGTCCCAGGTGTTCTCGACCGCCGAGGACAGCCAGTCGGCGGTCACCATCCGGGTGTTCCAGGGCGAACGCGAGATGGCGGCCAACAACAAGCTCTTGGGCAATTTCGACCTTGCCGGCATTCCGCCGGCGCCGCGCGGCGTACCGCAGATCGAGGTCACCTTCGACATCGACGCCAACGGCATCGTCAACGTCTCGGCCAAGGACAAGGGCACCGGCAAGGAGCAGCAGATCCGCATCCAGGCCTCGGGCGGCCTTTCGGACGCCGATATCGAGCGCATGGTCCAGGAGGCCGAGCAGAACGCCGAGGCCGACAAGCGCAAGCGCGAGACGGTGGAAGCCCGCAACCAGGGCGAATCGCTGATCCATTCGACCGAGAAGTCGCTCAAGGATTATGGCGACAAGGTCACGGCCGAGGAAAAGAGCGCCATCGAGACGGCCGTCGCCGAACTCAAGGGCGTACTCGACGGCGAGGACGCCGAGGCGATCAAGGAGAAGTCCGCGGCACTGGCCGAGGCCTCGATGAAGCTCGGCGAGGCCATGTACAAGGCCAGCCAGGCGGAAGCCGAAGCCAAGGCATCCGGAAGCACCGATGCGGCTGACGACGACGTGGTCGACGCCGACTTCGAGGAGGTCAAGGACGACAACCAGAAATCGGCCTAAGCTGGGGGGTACGGCCTTAGCCGTTCGAGCATAGCTCACACGGCCTTCTCCGCTTGAAAGGCGCCAGTGGCGCCTTTCCCCCTACGGGACGCGTCGAAGTTTCACGTGAATCACGAAAGCCCGGGGAACGCTCCCCGGGCTTTTTCTCTTTTCGGGCACTTTTGCGGCCCAAATCCGCCCTTTTCGGGAATCAACACTTTCCAGTTCATAGCGGGGCGCCCAACCGGTCGGCAGCCTGCGGCGCTCCGCGAGGTTGCCACGCGGCGTCTCAAGGGCCATCGCGGGCGGGGCGGAACAGATATGAAAGGGGCGTGAGCCATGTCGTCGATGCATGTGCGCAGCTTGGCCGAGAACGAGGCCTCCTATTCCAGGACCCATGGCGGCAATCCGATGGCGCGGGTGGATGCCGACATGAAACATGTGCTCGACGTCCTGGCGACCATGGATCCCAAGCCGATCGAGCAATGCAGCGCCGCCGAAGCGCGGGCGCAGCCGACGCTGGCGCTGGCGCTGAGCCGCATCCTCAGGGACGGTCCCGACGACCAGGGCGTCGCCATGGAACTGCGCCTCATCCCCGGCCCGGCCGGCGACATCAGGGCGCGGGTCTATACGCCGCTGACCGCCGAAGCGGAAGCGGCGCCACCCTTGCTGCTTTACCTGCATGGCGGCGGCTGGGTCATCGGCGACATCGACAGCTACGACGCCAGCCCGCGGGCGCTGGCCAAGCGGACAGGCGCCGTCGTGGTTTCGGCTCACTACCGGCAGGCGCCGGAATTCCGCTTTCCCGCGGCGCATGAGGACAGCTTCACCGCCTGGCAATGGATGATCGAGAACGCCGGAGCGCTGGGCGGCGATTCTGGGCGCGCGGCGGTCGCGGGGGAAGGGGCGGGCGCCAACATGGCGGTCAACATCGCCCTCCGCGCCCGCGACGAGGGCATCGTCCAGCCGCTGCACCTGGCGCTGATCTCGCCGATGGCGGGGACAGCTCTGGATTTGCCCTCGCATATCGAGAATATCGACAGCCGGCCGCTCAATACCGCCGGTGTGCGCTGGTTCCTGCGCAAGGCGCTGCGCAACAAATCCGCCCAGAGCGATCCACGCATCAATCTCATCGGCCGCGCCGATCTGGCGGGTCTGCCGCCCACCACCATCATCCTTGCCGAGATCGATCCGCTGCGCTCGGAGGGCGAAGCACTCGCCGGCGCGCTGCGGCGCTCCGGCGTCTGGGTCGATTGCACCATCTACGAGGGGGTGACGCACCAGTTCTTCGGGCTGGCGCAGATCGTCAACAAATCGATGTTCGCGCAGTCGCAGATCGCCCGCAACCTGATCGGCGCATTCGAGCGGTAAAGCTTTCCCGGCGGCCCCGGCATGCCCGTCGGCGCGGCATTTGCGCGGCCGGCTGTTGAAAGCGGGGACGGCTATGGTAAGAGCGGCACCCAGTACCTATCTCAGGCGCAACTTTCACGCTATCCGAGACCTGCCGCCCCGGGCGGCGGAGACGTATTGGGAACAGCCGATTGGCCAAACGCGATTTCTACGAAGTTCTCGGCGTGCCGAAGGGTTCGGACGAGGCGGCGCTCAAAAGCGCCTACCGCAAGCTTGCAATGCAGTTTCACCCGGACCGCAATCCGGGCAATGTCGAGGCTGAACACAAGTTCAAGGAGATATCCGAAGCCTATGAGACGCTGAAGGATGCGCAGAAGCGCGCCGCCTACGACCGGTTCGGCCACGCGGCCTTCCAGAATGGCGGCGGCCGCGGGCCGGCCGGCTTCGGACCCGAGTTCAGCTCGTCGATGTCCGATATCTTCGAGGACATCTTCGGCGATTTCATGGGCGGCCGCGCCGACGGCAGGGGCGGCGGCGGCGGGCAGTCCCGACTGCGCGGCTCGGACCTGCGCTACAATCTCGAAATCTCCCTCGAAGAGGCATTCTCCGGCCGCACCGTCGAAATCGACGTGCCGACGCTGGTCACCTGCAATACCTGTGAGGGCTCCGGCGCCAAGCCGGGCACCGGCATGTCGACCTGCCGGCACTGCAACGGCCACGGCAAGGTACGGGCGGCGCAGGGATTCTTCACCATCGAGCGCACCTGTCCGGTCTGCCAGGGCCGCGGCCAGATGATGGATCAGCCGTGCACCGATTGCGGCGGCCAGGGGCGCCGGCAGGAGAACCGCACGCTCTCGGTCGATGTGCCCAAGGGGATCGAGGACGGGACACGGATCCGCCTCGCCGAAGAGGGCGAAGCCGGATTGCGGGGCGGCCCCCCGGGCGACCTCTACATCTTCGTTTCCGTCAGGCCACACGATTTGTTCCACCGCGACGGCGCCGACCTCTATGCGCGAGTGCCGATCGCGATGGCCACCGCGGCGCTGGGCGGGGAGTTCGAAGTGCCGACGCTGGACAGCGCCCGCGCCCGGGTGAAAGTGGCGCCAGGCACGCAGCCGGGCCAGCGGGTGCGCCTCAAGGGCAAGGGCATGCCGATCCTGCGGACCAAGGATTTCGGGGATCTCTATGTGCAGCTCGACGTGGAGACGCCGCAGAATCTGACCAAGCGGCAGCGCGAGCTGCTCGAGGAGTTCGAACAGGCTTCGACCCGGGAGAATTCGCCGACCTCGGACGGTTTCTTCGCCAAGCTCAAAAGCCTGTTCGACAGCTGATTCCTCCCGTCCGACTTGATGTTCGGCGTCATTTCCACGCAGGCGGGAATCCGCTAGTGACAATGACAGCGTCAACCCCGAGAGGCCCCCCATGCCCACCGCTGTTACCATTTGCGGCTCGATCCGCAAGGGCTCCTACAATGAAATCCTGCGCCGTTATGTGAGCGGAAAACTCCGCGAGGCAGGGGTCGAGGTGGAGGACCTCGACCTCGGCGACTACATGATGCCGATCTTCAACGAAGATCTCGAGGCGGAGCACACCCCGGCCGCCGCGGGCGAGCTGGCGCAGAAATTCGCCGCGGCCGACATCGTCCTCATCGTCTCGCCCGAATACAATTCGGGAATCACCCCTCTTTTGGCCAATACCATCGACTGGATCTCGCGCCAGAAGCACGGCCAGTTCCGGCACGCGGTCTTCGGCATCGGCACGGTGTCGTCAGGCAAGTATGGCGGAGTGGTCGGCATCCAGCATCTCCGCGATGCGCTTTCCAAGCTCGGTGCGCTGCTGGCCCCGGCGCTCTTGGGCGTCGGTCCCGCCGAGGATGCGTTCGACGCGCTGGGGGTGCCGACCGAGCCGGCGATCCGGAAGAAGGTCGAGCAGCTGGTTAGGGAACTTACCCATTTCAGCCGCGGCGGCATCTAGGGCACTGATGGCGCGCTCTCTCATCGGTGCGCCAGGTGCCGCGGCTGAACGCCGCCCCCGCGCTCATCGCCCCCGATCCTGCTTCTGGTTGGGTGCCCATTGCCCGACCCCGAACAAGTCGACGGCGTCAGTCAGCGCCGCGGTCAGCCCGTCGAGGCGCTTGGCCTCGTGATCCACCTGCCGCAGCCGGTCTGGTCCGGCGAGTGGCGCTTCCTCGAGCAGCGCGAGGCCCTGGGGGGTGATGGCCACCACTCGCGCTCGCTTGTCGGCGTCGCCGCGGCGCACCAGGCAATGGCCCTTCACGCGCAATGCATCGATCGCTTGGCCCAGCGTCGCCGGATGCATGACCAGGGTCTTGCGGAGCGCCGCGAGCGGCAATTGCGGGCGCTCGGCAAGGATGTGCAGCACTGCAAGCTGCAGCGGGGTGATGTCGAAGCGCCGGCGCAGCTCGGCACCATGGCTTTCAAGCGCACGCTCGAGCCGCACCCAGGCGACGATGGCGGATAGCGCCTGCTGCTGCATATGCGTGGATTCCTGTCGGGAAAAGAATGAGTTAGGTGGCTGCTATGGCGACATAATAACGTGATTCGATGACCTTGGTTCCGCCACTTATCCCCGGCCCCTCCGCCCCTGGTAGAATCCCCCCATCCCCGCACGGTACTGCGCGGTCGCGACGAACGGTCGGTGCGGGGAGGCCGGATGGCAATGGGGTCGCCCATTGCCCTGTGGCAAGAGGATGATCCGTGACCCGATTTGAGCCCCCGGGTCTTCGTTCGGCACGGGCTGCCAGCCGAGGACGGTCCTCCCCGCAGAGTCTCCGGGACAGCATGGGGCAAGGCTTGCTTCATTCTTTTTTCGCCGGACGACCGGCACCGAGGCGATCCTTGCCCCATGTCGCAGCCCACCGCGACGGCAACGCCACAAGAAGCCGCGAGGCCACGCGCCGGGGCGGGGCTTTCACGTGCGTGGTCGGCTCCGTAGTGCGGAGGACACTGCTTCCCCACCCCCGGTTGCGTGCCAGCCCCTTTTTCTTGCCCTCGCCGCCCCGATATGCGAATCACCCCCGACCCCCACCCACAAGGAGACGCAGATGTCCGGCACCCTGATCGTCGCGCTCGACCTGGATACGCGGGCAGAGGCGGAGATGCTGGTTGAACGGCTCGGCGACAGGGTGGATTTTTACAAGATCGGCTATCAGCTGTTTTATGGCGGCGATGGACTCGAGCTGGGCAAGGCGCTGCTGCGCGCAGGCAAGCGGGTGTTCTTCGACCTGAAGCTGCTCGACATCGGCAACACCGTCGAAAAGGGTGTCGGCGCCATCGCCAGGACGGGCGCGACCATGCTGACCGTGCATGCCTATCCCAGGGCCATGCGGGCGGCCGCCAAAGGCGCCTCCGGCTCCGATCTTGCCGTCCTGGGGGTCAGCGTCCTCACCTCCATGGATGACGGCGATCTCAGGGAGGCGGGCTATGATCGCGATGCGGCGGGGCTCGTGGCGCTCCGTGCGCAGCAGGCAAAAGACATCGGCATCGGCGGCGTGGTTTGTTCGCCCAGGGAAGCCGAAATGGTGCGGGCCATCATCGGGAAGAAGATGGCGATCGTCACCCCCGGCATCCGCCCGGCGGGCGCGGCGCGGGGCGACCAGAAACGGGTGATGGGGCCGCGCGAAGCGCTCGAGGCTGGCGCCTCGCATCTGGTCGTCGGCCGTCCGATCACCGCCGCTCCCGATCCGGCCGAAGCGGCGACCGCGATCCTGCGCGACATGGCGGCCGAAATCCGGCTTGCGTGAAGGCTCGCGGCGATATAGCCGATCTGAAACGAGGGGCGCATCAAGATGCCTGACTTGAAGGTTGCCATCGCCGGGGCCGGGGGCCGCATGGGCGCCGCCAACATCAAGGCGGTCACCGCAGCGCCCGGCCTTGCGGTGCATTCGGCTTTCGACCGGATCGGCTCGCCGGTCATCGGCAAGGATGCGGGCACGCTGGCCGGGATCGAGCCGCTCGATATCGCCGTGCTCGACCATGTCGAGGCGGCACTTGCCGGAGCGCAGGCAATCCTCGATTTCACCGCGCCGGCCGCGAGCGTCGCGCTGGCCAGGCTGGCCGCGCAGCGCGGCCTCATCCATGTCATCGGTACCACCGGCTGCTCGGACGAGGACGAAGCGGCCATCCGCCAAGCCGCCAGGGCCGGCGCCCGTATCGTCAAGGACGGCAATTTCTCGCTCGGGATCAATCTGCTGCTCGGCCTGGTGCAAAAAGCCGCGGCGGAGCTCCCCGGTTTCGATATCGAAATCCTCGAGATGCACCACAACCGCAAGGTCGACGCCCCCTCGGGAACGGCACTGATGCTGGGCAAGGCGGCGGCCAAGGGTCGCGGCGTCGACCTGGGCAGCCACGCGGTGCGGGTGCGCGACGGCCATACCGGGCCGCGCCCGACGGGCACCATAGGCTTCGCAACGCTGCGCGGCGGCAATGTGGTCGGCGATCACAGCGTGATCCTGGCCGGGCCAAGCGAACGTATCGAGCTCATCCACCGGGCCGACAACCGGTCCCTGTTCGCCGAAGGCGCGGTGCGCGCCGCACTCTGGGCCCGGGACCAGCGGCCCGGGCTTTACAGCATGGCCGACGTGCTCGGCTTCACCCAAAGCTGAGCGGCGCTTCTGGATCCGGATTTTTTGCTGATTGGAGTTTTTCGATGACCGGCACGCTGATTCTCGTCCGCCACGGCGAAAGCGAGTGGAACCTCAAGAACCTCTTCACCGGCTGGCGCAACCCGGATTTGACGGAAAAAGGCGTGCGTGAAGCGAGCGAGGCAGGCCGGATGCTCAAGGCGGCCGGGCTCAAGCCCGACCTGTTCTACACCTCGGCGCTGACGCGGGCGCAGCGCACGCTGGACTTGATCCTCGATGAGCTCGGCATCGTCGACGTCGCCATCGTCCGCAACCAGGCGCTGAACGAGCGCGACTATGGCGACCTTTCCGGGCTCAACAAGGACGATGCGCGCAAGAGGTGGGGCGAGGAACAGGTCCATATCTGGCGGCGGTCCTACGACGTGGCGCCTCCGGGCGGCGAAAGCCTCAAGGACACTGCGGCGCGGACGCTCCCCTATTACGAGACCGAGATCCTGCCCGAGCTGGGGAGGGGCAAGACCGTGCTGGTCGCCGCGCACGGCAATTCGCTGCGCGCCATGGTGATGGCGATCGAGGGCCTCTCGCCCGAGCAGATCGTCAAGCGCGAAATCGCCACCGGCGAACCGATCGTCTACAAGATCGGCACCGATGGGACCCTCGAAGAGATCGTCAGGCTCGCGCGCTGAGACCGGCCTCCCAGCCCAGGATGGCGCGCTTGCGCGGCACGCCCCAGTGATAGCCGGTCAGGGCGCCGTTCGAGCCGACGACGCGGTGGCAGGGAACGACGAAGGAGATCGGGTTCTTGCCCACCGCGGCGCCGACGGCGCGCGAGGCCGAGGACCGGCCGATGCGGCTGGCAACCTTGCCATAGGTCGTGGCCCCGCCGACCGGGATGGAGAGCAGCGTCTCCCAGACCTTGATCTCGAAATCGGTGCCGATCAGCACCACCCGTACCGGGCGCTCCGGGTCCCACCGGGCCGGATCGAAGATGCGCGCGGCGATCGGGACCACCGCCGCATCGTTGCGGGTATAGCGGGCGTTGGGCCAGCGATTGGCCAGATCCTCGAAAGCCTGCCGCACGCTCACCTGCTCGTCGGCGAAGCCGATGCCCGAAAGCCCGTATTCGGTCGCCGTGAGGACCGCGATGCCGAACGGGGAGGGTGCGGCGCCCCAGACCATGTCGAGACCCTCGCCCCTGGCGCGAAAGGCGCCCGGCGGCATGGCTTGGTGGGTGACGAAGAGGTCGTGCAGGCGCGAGGTCGAAGACAGCCCCACCTCGTAGGTGGTGTCGAGGACGCTCTGCCGGTCGGCCAGCAGGCGCTTGGCATGATCGAGCGCCACCGCCTGGGCAAAGGTCTTGGGGGTGAGGCCGCACCAGCGGCGGAAGAGATCGGTCAATTGCCGCTCGCTCTTGCCGAGCGCGCGGCAAAAGCGCGGGAGATCGGTCTTGTCGGGGCCGGCTTCGCTCAGATAAGCGATGGCCGCGCGGACGGTCTCGTAGTCGGAAGCGGGGGTGAGTGCGAGTTGCCGTGTCATAATGCCGGGAACCTAAGTCGTTCCGGCATCGATAGCGACCCGGTTTTGACGCGCCTCTTCCGGTCGCGCTCTAGCCGCGCGCTTTCCTGAGCGCGGTGCCGAACACCTTGGCAAAGCTCGCCTTGTCGTCGGGGTTGAGGAAGGCGCCGATCTCGATGTCGCGCTCGCGCGTGCGCAGACGCAATGCGGTGGTGCGCTCGTTGAAATCGCGGTCGATGACCAATTTCACGACGAACGGATTGAGGCGCAGGACCTGTTCGCCGCCGCGGGCGGAAACCTGGCGCAACTCGAGCTGATCGGGCCAGAGGGTGACTTCCTCATAGCGCTTGCCGCTGGTCATCGAGGTACCGAGGGCCCACCAGATCAGCAGCACGTCGAGGCCCAGGAAGCCGACGATAGGCCAGGCGCCGAGCGAGAAAAAAACCATGCCGGGGATGCCGGCGAGGACGGCAATGAGCGCAACGACGACCCTGAAGCCCCGCCGGCTCAACGACCGGTGGGGCGTCAGAGTCGCCGCGAACAGCGGCCTGGCTTGCGTCCTCGTGCTCATTTCTGGTCTTACAAGCTTTCTGGCGGAATCGGGTTCCGTAACTTGCGGCGGTTCTTCAGGATTGCAGTATGATGGCAGAATCAGAGCGAGAAAAATGGCCCCGAAGCGACCCACATGCTTACCACCCCAAGATGTCGAGGCCATTTTCGGCGCTTTTGCGGCGGCAAACCCGGAACCGAAGGGCGAACTCGACTACACCAACCCGTTTACCCTCCTGGTCGCCGTCGTGCTCTCGGCGCAGGCGACGGACGCCGGAGTGAACAAGGCGACGCCGGCGCTGTTTGCCGTGGCCGATACGCCCGAGAAGATGGTGGCGCTGGGCCAGCAGGGGATCGAGGACAGGATCAGGACCATCGGACTGTTCCGCACCAAGGCCAAGAATATCCATGCATTGGCGCAAAAGCTGGTGGCCGAGCACGATTCGGAGGTGCCGCAGACGCGGGAGGCGCTGCAGCAATTGCCCGGCGTCGGACGAAAGACCGCCAATGTCGTCCTCAACATCGCCTTCAGGCAACCGACCATCGCGGTGGACACGCATCTGTTCCGCGTCGCCAACCGCACCGGGCTGGCCCCGGGCGCCGATCCGCTCAAGGTCGAACTGGCGCTGCTCAAGGCCGTGCCGGAAAAATACCTCCATCACGCGCATCACTGGCTTATCCTGCACGGCCGCTATGCGTGCAAGGCGCGCCAGCCCGAATGCTGGCGCTGCAGCATTCGCGAATGGTGCCGCTACGAGCCCAAGACACCGCCGCCGAAGGGCGCCTAGATGTGGAGCCTCAATAGGTTGTTCACGGTCAGGCCGAGTTGGCTGATGGGTGTCATGGCGCATGCCCATGTGCGCTTTGCGCTCCCCAATCCGCAGCTACGGGCGGCGGCGGACGCCGCCATGCGCCGCTGGCGCGGGCTACGGCGCGGGAGGACAACATCGCGCCCGAGAGGAGGTCGCCGTTACCGCCCGGGCCTTCGGGCATGGGCTTTCCGTGCTGCTGCTGGACAGCCAGATCCTCGGAGCCTCTTCCGCGCGCTTCATCGCCGATATGCGTGCGGCGCGACTGGGCCGACGCGGGCAGTTGCGCCGAGGGCGCAACTCCTCTATGTCCGGCGCGGCTCCGCGCAAGACAAAGGACGATCGATGGCCGAGACCCGCTTCGATGTGCTCACCATCGGCAACGCAATTGTCGACGTCATCGCTCCCATCGAACCAGGCTTCCTCGATCGTGAGGGACTTTCCAAAGGCATCATGCATCTGGTCGATGAGGAGCGTTCGATCTACCTCTACGACCGCATGCCAGCCGAAAAGCGGCAGATCTCGGGCGGCAGCGCCGCCAACACGGCCGCGGGGGTGGCCTCGCTGGGGGGCCGGGCCGCGTTCGTCGGCAAGGTTGCCGATGATCCGCTGGGCGACATCTTTGCCGAAGACTTGCACCGCCTGGGCGTGAACTATGGCGTCAGCCGGCTGCGGAGCGGCCCCTCGACCGCCCGTTCGATGATCCTGCTGTCGCCCGATGGCGAGCGGACGATGAACACCTATCTGGGTGCCTGCCACCAACTCATCGAAGCCGACATCAAGGAAGACGAGATCGGCGCGGCGACCATCACCTATATGGAAGGCTTCCTGTGGGATCCGGTGGAAGCCAAGAAAGCCTTCGTGCGCGCCGCCAATTATGCGCACCGGCATGAGCGCGCCGCCGCGTTTACGCTTTCAGATCCTTTCTGCGTCGACCGCTATCGCGAGGAATTCCTCGACCTCATCCGCTCCAAGACCATCGACTATGTCTTTGCCAATATGGCCGAGCTAAAATCGCTTTATCAGACCGACAATCTGGGCGAGGCGGTGCAGCAGATCGCCAGGGATGCCGAACTCGCGGCAATCACCATGAGCGCCGAAGGCGCCATGGTGGTCTATAATGGCGAGATCGTCACCGTGCCGGCCTTTCCGGTCGACCCGGTGGTCGACGCGACCGGCGCGGGGGACCTGTTTGCCGCCGGGTTTCTCCTGGCGATGGCGCGTGGGCAGGAGCTGGAAATGGCGCTCCGCACCGGGTGCCTGGCCGCCTCCGAAGTCATCTCCCATATCGGGGCGCGGCCGGTGCTCGATCTGCAGCAGCTTGTCAGCGAGCACGGTATCGCCATCTTCGAACCCGTCCTCGCCTGAGGCGGGAGCCCGGCAGGTCGCATCAAAGCTTCCTGAGCGCCACTTCCTCGATGGCGTGGCTCGATCCCTTCTTGAGGATCAGGTCCGCGCGGCTGCGCGTGGGCACGATGTTGTCGATGAGGTTGGGGAGGTTGATCTCCTCCCAGGCCCAGAGTCCGAACTTGGTCGCCTCCTCCTCGCTCATTTGCGAGAAGCGGTGGAAGAAGCTCTTGGGGTCGGCGAAGGCGGTCTCGCGCAGTCGCGAGAAGCGCTCCATGAACCAGGCGCGCAAATCGGCCTCCTCGGCATCAAGGTAAATGGAGAAATCGAGGAAATCGGAGGCAAAGAGGATAGGCCGGCCATTCTTGGGCAGCTCGCCCGGCTGCAGGATGTTGAGCCCTTCCACAATCAGGATGTCCGGGCGGTCGACGATCACTTCCTCTCCGGGCAGCACGTCGTAAACAAGATGCGAATAGACGGGCACGCCGACCCTGGGCTTGCCCGACTTGATCTCGCTCAGAAAGCCGATGAAGCGCGCCCGGTCATAGCTTTCCGGAAAACCCTTTCGCTCCATGAGCTTACGCTCTTCGAGCAGCGCATTGGGGTAGAGGAAGCCATCGGTGGTGACCAGGTCGACCTGGGGCGAGGACGGCCAGCGCTGCAGCAGGGCGCGCAGGATACGCGCGGTGGTGGATTTGCCGACCGCAACCGAACCGGCAACGCCGATGATATAGGGCACCTTGCGGCCGTTGGAACCGAGGAAGCGACTCGAGGCAAGATGCAACGCCTGGGTCGCCTCGACATAGAGCGAGATCAGACGCGAGAGCGGCAGGTAGATCTCCTCGGCCTCCTCGAAAGAAATCGGGTCGCTGAGCGCGCGCAGCCGCTCGATGTCGCCGGCATCGAGTGTCATGGGTTCGTCGGCGCGGAGCTTTGCCCATTCCGACCTGGAGAAATAGAGATAGGGCGCGAGCTTGGTCTGGTTGCTCACTGCCGTCCGTCCTGGCGCGCGGCCTTTTCCTCGAGGCCAGACTGCGCGGTGCGGGATTGGAGTTCGGCCATGACCTCGGCAAGGCTGACGCCCGCCGATTGCAGCAGCACCAGGAGGTGAAAGAGCACGTCGCCCGCTTCGGCCGTGAGGCCGACCCTGTCCCGGGTGACGGCGGCGATCGCCGCCTCGACGGCTTCTTCCCCCAGTGTCTGGGCACATTTTTCGACGCCACGGGCCAGGAGTGCGGCGGTATAGCTTTCGTCGGGCGAAGCACCGGCCCGCTCCTGCACGCGAGCATTGAGCTGTTCCAAGGTGAAAGCCATCAAATTGTCCCCAGCGCCCTGTCGTTGCGGACGGCGATGCCGTTCTTTAGAAGATGGGCCTTGGCCTCGGCAATGGTGAAGGTGCCGAAATGGAAGATGGAAGCGGCCAGCACAGCGCTGGCATGGCCTTCCTTCACCCCCGCCACCAGGTCGTCGAGCGAACCGACGCCGCCCGAGGCCACGACGGGCACATGCACGGCATCGGCGATCGCCCGGGTCAGAGCGAGGTCAAAACCGGACTTGGTGCCGTCGCGATCCATCGAAGTGACGAGGAGCTCGCCGGCGCCGCGCTCGACCGAGCGCACCGCGAACTCCACGGCGTCGAGGCCCGTGGGCGTGCGGCCGCCATGGGTGAAGACTTCCCATTCGCCGCGGTTGTCGCCGCCCACACGCGGGGTCAGGCGCTGCCTGGCGTCAACGGAAACCACGATGCACTGATCGCCAAACTTGTCGGCAGCGCGGGCGACGAAATCGGGATCATTGACCGCTGCGGTATTGATCGAAACCTTGTCGGCGCCCGAGAGCAGGAGTTTGCGGATATCCTCGAGCTTGCGGATGCCGCCACCGACGGTGACGGGCATGAAGCAGTGCTCGGCGGTGCGCGCCACGATGTCGAAGATGGTGTCCCGGCCCTCATGGCTGGCGGTGATGTCGAGGAAGCAGAGTTCGTCGGCGCCGGCCGCGTCATAGGCGATCGCGGCCTCCACCGGATCGCCGGCATCGCGCAGATCGACGAACTGCACGCCCTTGACGACGCGGCCGTCCTTGACGTCGAGGCAGGGGATCAGGCGGGTCTTGAGCACCTAACCTACCCTCGCGAAAAACTCGATTGCACATCCGATAAGAATGAAAAGGTACACTGCTCTATCCAAGAGGTAGTTTTGCTTTCGCGTCTCATACGACTTCTCGAGACTTAGGTATTCCTGCATTCCCTTGTCTCGCAGCACGTTGAAGCGGGTCAGGGCCTTTGCCTTTTGAATGTCCCAACTCCAAGTCAGCGTGATGAGGGCCAAACCGAGGAAGGCAACGGACCACAGACGTCCGTTCGTCACAGGCTGATTCAGGACGAAGGCCATGGCTCCCGCGGAGAAGGCAAACAGCAGGGCACGCAGTTGATCCGCTGCGGTTTGCGCCCTTTTCAGAAACGCTTCGATCAAGAGCAATCTAAACTCAGGGTCTGCCATTCCTGCCTCCAAATAGTGACTCTTGACCTTGGTCCATTTGCGTCACTGGCGCGGTTCCTTGGGGGGCTTGCGGAATTTCGAATAGACGGCAAAGCCAAAGGAGAAAAGCCAGAAGAACAGCAGGAAGACCGCAAACAGGGCCACCAGCATGGGCAGGTAGCCGTAAGCGCCGGCAAGAAACAGAGCAAGGATCGGCACCAATGCGAGCGGATACCAGATCAGGTCGACCTTGCGGATCAGGACCTCCTTGGATTTCGGGCCGCTCACGATCCGATCCTCATGCCGGAATGCCTTTGAGCAGCGCGATTGCTTCACGTGAATCAATCCGCCCGTCATAGAGGGCGCGGCCGGAAATGGCGCCTTCGAGCACCTGCATTTCCGGGCGAGTCATCATCCTGATGTCGTCCATGGAAGCAAGGCCGCCCGAGGCGATGACCGGAATCGAGACGGCGCGGGCCAGCGCCAGCGTCGCCTCCCAGTTGATGCCCGCGAGGATGCCGTCGCGATCGATGTCGGTATAGATGATCGCGGAAACGCCCGCGCCTTCAAAGCGTTGGGCAAGCTCGGCGGCGCGCAGCTCCGAGGTCTCGGCCCAGCCTTCGACGGCGACCTTGCCGCCGCGGGCATCGATCCCGACGGCCACCCGGCCAGGGAATTTTCGCGCCGCCTCACGCACCAGAGCCGGGTCGCGGACGGCAACGGTGCCCAGGATGACGCGGGCGAGACCTTTGCCCAGCCAGCTCTCGACGTGAGCCAATGTCCTGATTCCGCCACCAAGCTGAACGGGAACTTTCACTGCATGAACGATGGATTCGACCGCAGCGCCGTTCACACTCTCGCCAGCGAAGGCGCCGTTCAGATCGACGACGTGGAGATATTCGAAGCCCTGGTCCTCGAAGCTCCTGGCCTGGGCCGGAGGCGAATCGCTGAAGACGGTCGCCTGCTCCATGTCGCCGAGCTTGAGGCGGACGCACTGGCCGTCCTTGAGATCGATGGCGGGGAAGAGGATCACGGTTTCCACCTGAGGAAATTGCCGATCAGGGCGAGGCCGAGCGTCTGGCTCTTTTCGGGATGGAACTGGGTGCCGAACAGATTGTCGCGGCCGACGCAGGCGGTGACGGCCTGGCCGTAATCGGCGGTGGCGATCAGGGTCCGCGGGTCGCTCGGGGCGAGGTGATAGGAGTGGACGAAATAGGCGTGCAGCCCGTTCTCGCCGTCGGGAATGCCGGCGAGCAAGGCGTGCGGCCGCAAGAAGCTCAGGGTGTTCCAGCCCATATGCGGTACCTTGAGATCGCCATGCGGTTCGAGCCTGACGACAGCGCCGCCGATCCAGCCGAGCCCGCGGGTGACGGTTTTTTCGCGGCCCTCGCCGGCCATCAGCTGCATGCCGACGCAGATGCCGAGGAACGGGGTGCCGTTGCCGATCACCCGTTCCTCGAGCACTTCGACCATGCCGGCGACGGCATCGAGACCGGCCCGGCAATCGGCGAAGGCGCCGACCCCGGGCAGCACGATGCGGTCGGCGCGGCGCACCGTCTCGGGATCGGAGGTGACGACGATTTGAGACGGGCTGTCGAGTTCGCTCGCGGCCCGTTCGAAGGACTTGGCGGCCGAGCGCAGATTGCCCGAACCATAGTCGATGATGGCGACGGTCTGGCTCACGGCGCAACGTCTCGCCGTTGCAGCCACGCGACCTGCGCCAGATCATCGCGCGAGGCGACCAGTTCGGTGCGGTAATTCCAGCCCTTCCGCCGCAGGGCGCCGCGCCGCAGGCTCGCGGCCTCGAAGCCGGTGAAGACGGCCAGCAGCACATAGAGCCAGAAAGCCGCGTCGCCGCCGAGCCAGAACCCGAGGAGGACGATGGCGCCCAGGACGATGACGAAGCCGATCAGTTCCAGCCAGAGCCCGTGTACAAGCCCGAACACCGGGGGCAGCAGCGCCGCGAACCAGGAGAATTTGTCCGGCACGACGGCGGGGGCCTCGGGGGTGGGCTCGGGCCGCTCAAAGACGGAATAGAGGGTCACGGGAAACAACCTCGTTCTGGATCGGTTTCGCCTTAGAGCAAAATCGAGCCGCTTGGAAGCACCGCCGACCCGCGCTACAGCTAGCGGGCAGGATCGATGGTCAGCTCAGGGAGGGGCGCAGGATGACGCATGATGCAGGCCAAGGGGCGCATAGCGAGGGCACAATGGGCTCGAAACCGTCGCAGGCGGATTTCCTCGGCGGGCTTGCCCTGGTGCTGATCGCACTGGCGGTGATCGCGCCGGTCGTCGTGCTCATTGCCGCGATGACCGGAGGCACCTAGCCCGGCCAGGCTACAGCGTGCCTTTGGTCGAAGGGATGCGGTCGGCGGCACGCGGATCGATCTCGATGGCGTCGCGCAGCGCCCGGGCGAGCGCCTTGAAGGCGCTCTCGGCGATATGGTGATTGTTGTCGCCATAGAAATTCTCGACATGAAGGGTAATGCCCGCATTGATGGCGAAGGCCTGGAACCACTCGCGGAAGAGCTCGGTATCCATCTCGCCGACCTTGTCGCGCGAGAACGCGACCTTCCAGACGAGGAAGGGCCGGCCCGAGACGTCGATGGCGACGCGGGTCAGGGTGCCGTCCATCGGCAGGTCGGAAGAGGCGTAGCGGCGAATGCCCTTCTTGTCGCCCAGGGCCTTCCTGACCGCTTCGCCCAGCGCGATGCCGACATCCTCGGCCGTGTGGTGGAAATCGATATGGAGATCGCCCTTGGCCTTGACGCTGATGTCGATCAGCGAGTGCCTGGCCAGCTGGTCGAGCATGTGATCGAGAAAGCCGATACCGGTGGCCATCGCATGGCTGCCGGTGCCATCGAGGTTGACGGCGACGGAAATGTCGGTCTCGTTGGTCTTTCGCATGATCTCGGCCTTGCGCATGGCGCGTCTCCACTGTGCTGCGCGGCTCTCTAGCAGCCATTGCATTGTCGCAACAGCACCCTAAATACGGAAAAATCCTTTTGGAGTGTTGAATGTCGAAGGACAATGACTTCCCCGGCTGGCACGGGACCACCATCGTCTCGGTGCGCAAGGACAACAAGGTCGTGATCGCCGGCGACGGCCAGGTTTCGGTGGGCCAGACGGTGATGAAGCATACGGCCAAGAAGGTGCGCCGGCTGGCGGGCGGCAAGGTGATCGGCGGCTTCGCGGGCGCCACGGCTGACGCCTTCACCCTGTTCGAGCGGCTGGAAGCCAAGCTGGAGCAGTATCCCGACCAGCTGATGCGGGCCGCGGTCGAGCTGGCCAAGGACTGGCGCACCGACCGCTATCTGCGCCGGCTGGAAGCCATGATGATCGTCGCCGACAAGAAGGAAACCCTGGTGGTCACCGGCACCGGCGACGTGCTCACCCCCGACAACGCCACCATCGCCATCGGCTCGGGCGGCAACTTCGCCTATTCGGCGGCGCTGGCACTCGCGGAAAACACCGAGCTGGACGCCGAGGCCATCGCCCGCAAGGCGATGAAGATCGCGGCCGAGATCTGCGTCTACACCAATGAGCAAGTGACGCTCGAAATCCTCGATCTCGAATAATCCATCCATCCCGTCGGCTCGATTGCGACAGGCAGAGAGGGAAGCGCTTCGTTCAAGGCTTCCCGGAAAGAAGGCCAATGACTGACACCAATTTCTCCCCGCGCGAGATCGTCTCCGAGCTCGATCGCTATATCGTCGGCCAGGGCGACGCCAAGCGCGCGGTCGCCGTGGCGCTGCGCAACCGTTGGCGGCGCCAGCAGCTGGCGCCCCAGCTGCGGCAGGAGGTCCGCCCCAATAACATCCTGAAGATCGGCCCCACCGGCGTGGGCAAGACCGAGATCTCGCGCCGGCTGGCCAAGCTGGCCCAGGCCCCCTTCATCAAGGTGGAAGCGACCAAGTTCACCGAGGTGGGCTATGTCGGACGCGACGTCGAGCAGATGATCCGCGATCTGGTCGAGGCCGGCATTTCGCTGTTGCGCGACAAGCGGCGCGAGGAAGTGCAGGCCAAGGCGCACCACAATGCCGAAGAGCGGGTGCTCGACGCGCTGGTCGGCTCGTCCGCATCGCCCGCCACGCGCGAAAGCTTCCGCGCCAAGCTCCGCAGCAACGAACTCGACGACAAGGAGATCGAGATCGAGCTTACCGCCCAGGCCGGAGGGCAGGGCATGTTCGAGATTCCCGGCATGCCCGGCGCCAGCGTCGGCATGATCAATATCCAGGACATGCTGGGCAAGGCGTTTGGCGGGCGCGGCGTCAAGCGCCGGGTCAAGGTCAAGGAGAGCCACCAGTTGCTCCTGGCCGAAGAGGCCGACAAGCTGCTCGACCAGGAGCAACTGAGCCGCGAAGCGGTCGACCTGGTAGAAAACCACGGCATCGTTTTCCTCGACGAGATCGACAAGATCACCAGCCGCGAGGGCCGGGCCGGCGATGTCAGCCGCGAGGGCGTGCAGCGCGATTTGCTGCCGCTGATCGAGGGCACGACGGTTGCGACCAAATACGGGCCGGTCAAGACCGACCACATCCTGTTCATCGCCTCGGGCGCCTTCCATGTCAGCAAGCCGTCGGACCTGTTGCCCGAGTTGCAGGGCCGCTTGCCGATCCGGGTCGAGCTCAAGGCGCTGACCAGGGAAGACCTGATCCGCATCCTCAACGATACGGACGCCAGCCTGATCAAGCAGTATGTGGCGCTGATGGCGACCGAGGGGCTGACGCTGCACTTCACGCCCGACGCCATCGACGCCATCGCCGACGCCGCGGTCAAGGTCAACTCGTCGGTCGAAAACATCGGCGCCCGGCGTCTGGCCACCATCATGGAGCGGCTGGTCGAGGACATCTCCTTCGATGCCCCGGACAAGGGCGGGGAGACGATCCGGATCGACGCCGCCTATGTGCGGGACCGCATCGGCAAGATGGCCGACGACGTGGATCTCAGCCGATTCGTGCTGTAGGGACTCGAGCGTCGGTCCTGGCCGACGCTCTACTCTTCCTCGTCGTCCTGCAGGTAGCGCAATTTGCGCAGATCATTGAACTTGTCGTACTCAGCTTCGCAATGAGCATCTGCGTCCCGCTTCGATGCGGAACCGGCTCCTCTGAGCAGCTGACGATCATTGTTTCGAATGAAACGGTCCACCGCAGCTTCCGCGTCAGTCGTCAGGACCAGCCGACGCCGTTCAGTTTCCTGCTCAAAATAGTCGAGCAGCATGTTAGTAAACCGATTGAGGTCCCTTATTTCGACATCGCCAAGATAGTTCTTTGCTTTGCTATGCCAATGTCCGACTTGCTGACATGACGACCCTTCCAGGTTGTCAAACCCATGTTCTCTCTGCCCACCGAAGCACGGCTCATCCTGATCTCGGCAGCAGTCATGCCCGCTACCGCAAACAATAGCTTGTTTTGCACTGCCGCAAAGAAAGCATTCTTTCGGTGTTCATCCAGCGCCGCATAGTCGCTGCATATCGAGATGATCTGCCTTAGCTCATGGTATACATTCGCCTCAGAAGCACGAATCTCCCGAATGAGCTCGCGAAAATGATCTCGCTCAGATGGGGCCTTAAGTCGCTCCACATCGACCACAAACCCTTTGGTGGAGAACTGTACGAGCTTCTCCGTCGCCCACTTTCGAAATATCGTTTCTTGCCTGGACGACACGCGGTATCCAACTGCAATGACCGCATCCAGGTTGTAGTGGTTCACTTCGCGGGCAACTTCGCGGGTGCCCTCCGTTCGAACTATCCGGAATTTCCGGATAGTTGCCCCCTCTTCGAGTTCTCCCTCTCGAAAGACATTGGACACGTGCTCGTTCACGGTCCTCACGTCGACGCCAAAGAGTTCGGCCATCTGAGCTTGGCTCATGAATAGCGCTTCACCCTCGTATCGAAGCTGAACCTTCAGTCCTGTGTCCGTACTGTAGATCAGAAACCGATCACCAGTGTCCTCGTCTTGGGTCAGGTGGACCGGCTCGCTCGCATCCGCGTTGCCGGCAAGTTGGGCCAGCTTGGCATTGAGCTCTTTTGGATCTTCAGCCATGACCTCGCTCTAGCACGATTCTTGGCGAACGGTGAGCCGCCGAAGCTTTCCAATGAAGCCGACCTCAGCGTCCGTTCCGGCCCGCCCGGCGCATCATTTCGTTGCGGAGGAAAACCAGGTCCTCAGGGCTCAGCCGGCCAATCTCGCCGGCCAGCCGATTGGCGAGTTCGGTGGCTTCGGGGGCGAGGCCCCCGGTATCGATGGTCACTTTCGGATCGGAGAGTTCGGCGAGGCGCTGCAGCTCCTCGGCTTCGTCCCAGATGACGTTGAAATAGGTGATGATGCGCTGCAGCAGGATCCAGGTCGGCTTGCCGCGCCGGCCATGCTCGAGCGCGGAAAGATAGGCGCTGGAAACGTGCAACGCCCGCGCCATGTCCTTGAGCGTCACCCCGCGTTCCTCGCGCAGGGCCCGCAGCCTGGCGCCCAGTGGGGTCATTTCCGCGCCTCGCCCCGCTGCAGCCGGACATAATAGGCGCCTTCGCCGCCGTGGCCCCGGGCCGCGACATCCCAGCCGGCGATATGGGGCGCCAGTTCCGGCCCGGAGAGCCAGATCGGCAGCATGGAGCGCAGCACGCCGCGCTCGACGATGGTCGCGGCGTCGCCATTGACCTTCTTCAAACCCTTGCCGGTGATCACCAGCAGCGTTCGGTCGCCGCGGGCGGCCCGGGCCTGGATGAAGCGGCTCAGCGCCGCGTGCGCCTCGGCCTGGCGCATGCCGTGCAGATCGATGGTAGCATCGATCTCGATCTGGCCGCGCCCCAGACGGCGGCGCATGCGGGGTTCGATGACCTGGCCGGGCGGCTGATGCCCGGGCCGGCCGTCGGACTGATAGGATGGCATCGGGGGCAGAAGCGGCATCCGGCGCGGCCTGGCCGGCGCGGCATCGGGTACCGGCAGCGGGCCGGCGGCCATGTTCAGCAGCGACTTTGCGCGCAGCGGACGAAGCGGGCTGACCGTGCGGGCCACTTCGGTCCACAGGTGCCAGTCCGGCAGCTGCCGCTTGGAATCTCGCCTGGCCATCTTTGCACCGGAGGAACCGCGCTACTCCAGCTGGCTGGTGGCCACGAGCTTCCAGTTGGGATCGCGCGACTTCGGATTGCGGGCAAAGGTCCACTCATCGGCGATCATCGTTACCTGGTCGGCATTGCCCTCGATGAGGTTGCCATCCTTGTCGCGGGTGGCCGAAACCACCTCGGCATGAAACCGGATCGTCAGATTGGCATTGCGCTTGTCCAACTCGGCCTCCGAGATGTCGACCTTGGGCAGGCCGACAAAGGTGAAGTCCACCTTATGCCCGGCCGCCTCGCGGTCGCCGATGGCTTTCTCGAAGCCATCGTAGACGTCTTTTTCAAGCAGATTCTTGAGGGTCTTCCTGTCACCTTGGGCAAAAGCGGTGACGATCATCTCATAGGCGGCCTTGGCGCCTTCCATGAAGATTTTCGGGCTGAAGGAGGGATCGGCGTCGGCGACCGCCTTGAGGCCGGCCGCCACCTTGTCGTCACCATGCGCCAACTGCTCGATTTCAGCGACGACGCGCCGCGCCTGCCGCTCGGCATCGGCATCATGAACCGGTTCGACCGGCCGCGGCCGCATTGGCACCACGGTGTCGTCGCCGCTCTTTGTGCCCTGGGCCTTGGCCGCCGCTTCGCGCTGCCGCTCTACCAGAGTACGCTCATTGCCGGTGCGGGTGCCGAGCACCGAGCGCAAGCGGAACAGGATAACGATCGCCAAACCAATGACGATGAGGGTGGGGAGATCGAAAAAGTCGTCCATTTGGTCCTGCGTACCCGTTTGAGGAGGTCACCCGTCAAGGTGGTTCTGGCAGCGTGCCACTGTTGACCTATATATAGGGAAAGCTTCACCTCGAAACCAGTTTACGATTGGGCGAAACATTTTCTCCCCGGGTGGGGCATCTGGAAGGAGTCCGGATTTGGGACGCGTGCTGTTCTTGATCTTCATGCTCGTGCCGCTGACTGAAATAGCGTGCTTCGTCCTGCTTGGACAGGTGATCGGATTGTGGCCGACGCTGTTCGGTGTGTTGGCGACGGCGCTTGTCGGCTCTTTCGTGCTGCGGGTCCAGGGACTCGCACTCTTTCGCGAGATTCGCGAGACCCTGGTCCGCGGCATGCTGCCGGCGCGGGCATTGGCCGACGCGATGCTGGTCGGGATCGCGGGGGTGCTGCTGCTGACGCCCGGCTATTTCACCGATCTGCTCGGCATCCTGCTGCTGATCCCGCCGGTACGGAACGCCATTTATGCCGTGCTGCGAAGCCGCATGAGCATCGTTTCGACCGCCCAGTCGGGATATGGATGGCAGGCGGAACGGCAGGTGGAGAGGGACGGAACCATCGATCTGGACGAAGAGGACTGGCGCCGGCGCTGAGCTTTTGACGGCCGGCGCGCTTGTCGGAAAAACCCAAAGGTGTTAGCCAGCCCCCCGCACCTCAACATCAAGGATTTCGACTATGGCTGACGAAACCGCGGGCACAGGCAATTCCGGCGCCGCTGCAGGGCCCAGCTTCAACCTGATCGGCCAGTATATCCGCGATCTCAGCTTCGAGAATCCCGGCGCGCCCGGCTCGATCATGTCCGGCGGCGCCAATCCGGCCTTCTCGGTCAGCATCAATGTCGCGGTCAAGAAGCAGGCCGACGGCGTCTACGCGGTGGAATTGACGCTCAACGCCAAGGCCGAGCGGGAAAAGACGCTGCTGTTCAACGTCGAATTGATCTATGGCGGCGTGTTCCGCCTGCGCAACGTGCCGGAGAACCAGTTGCCGCCGCTCCTGATGGTGGAATGTCCGCGGCTGATTTTCCCGTTCGCGCGGCAGGTCCTGGCCAATATCGTGCAGCAGGGCGGCTTCCCGCCACTGATGATGGAGCCGGTGGATTTCCAGGCGCTCTACATCCAGAACCTGCGCTCGCTGCAGGCGCAGCAGCAGAAGACCGAAGCGGGCACGGTCGCGGCGCCTGCCGCCGGCGATCCCAATACCGACAAGACCAAGAACTAGAGGCAGGTCCGCTCCGATTGAATCGGAGCGGGACTATAAGCTGTTGTTTGGTCGCGTGATCGAACCGCAGAGGATTTCAACTTCCGCTGATCACGCCCTAGCTGGCTTCCCCGGCCTCGAGATAGACGGCCCAGAGCGGCTCGGCGCCCAGTGTCTCGAGCAGCAGGGCGTGCGCCTGACGCTCCGCCTCGGACAGGCGCGGCGGCAGGGCGGTGGAGCGCCGAGGGGCGGCCGGCATGCCCCCAACGCTGCCGGTGAACGACACACGGGTCTCGGCCACCAGACTGAGCGCCACCTGACGGCCGCCGATCAGCTCCAGATAGACCTCGGCCAGGATCTCGCTGTCGAGCAGGGCGCCGTGCAAAGCGCGCCTGGCATTGTCGATGCCGTAATGCTTGCAGAGGGCATCCAGGCTCACCCGCGCGCCCGGATGCACCTGGCGGGCCAGCGTCACCGTATCGATGACGTCGTTGTTGAGGCCCGGGAGCTTGGCCGTTTCGAATTCGGCATTGAGGAAGCCCAAGTCGAACGGCGCGTTGTGGATGATCAACGTCGCATCGCCGACAAAGCGAAGAAAATCCCCCGCGACCGCCGCAAAGAGCGGCTTGTCGCGCAGGAACTCGTCCGACAGACCGTGCACGCGAAAGGCGTCCTCTGGCATGTCCCGTTGCGGATTGAGATAGACGTGGAAATGCTTGCCCGTGGGAATGTGGTTGATCAGCTCGACGCAGCCGATCTCGACGATACGGTCGCCCTTCGCCGGGCTGAGGCCGGTGGTCTCGGTATCGAGGACGATTTCGCGTTTCATCAGTTTCCTTGCGGCCGCGCCCTCAATTCGTCCACCAGCGCCCGGATCCGCTGCCGGTTCTTCTCGACGGGACCGGCGGTGTCGAGCACATAGGTGGCCCGCCGCCCCTTTTCGGCCTGCGGCATCTGGCGGGCAAGGATGGCATCCAGCTTTTCCACCGTCATCCCCGGCCGTTTCAGGGCCCGCTGCCGCTGGATATCCTCATCGACCACGGTGACGACGACCGCATCGAGCCCGAAGTCGAAGCCGCCTTCGTACAGCAACGGGATGTCGGCGACCGCCAGGGACTCGCCCCTGCCTTCGGCCGCCTTGAAGAAATAGGCGATCTGGTTGCGCACCAGCGGGTGCACGACGGCTTCGACCTCCTTGAGACGCCCGGGCTCCTCCAGCAGGCGCCGCGCCAGCGCCGCGCGGTCGACGGCGCCGTCCCTGGTAACGCCGGGGAACAGGCGCTCGATCGCCGCCGCAGCCTCGCCGCGATAGAGTGCGTGCACGGCCTCGTCGGAGGAAAAGACCGGCACGCCCAGATCGGCGAAAGCCCGCAGCGCGGTGGTTTTTCCGGTGGCGATGGAGCCGGTGAGGCCGATCTTCCACATGCTCAACGCCCCAACGTCGCCTCGACCGCCGAACGCAATGGGGCAGTCACCTCGGGCCGCACGCCGAACCAGGCCTCGAAGCCGGGGACCGCCTGATGCAGCAGCATCCCCAAACCGTCGACAGTGCGCAGGCCCAGAGATCGGGCTTCCGCCAGCAGCGGCGTTTCGAGCGGCACATAGACTATGTCGGCGACGATGGCGGATTTGGGAAGCGCCAGCAGCGGCAGGTTGTCGAACCCGGTCCCGCGCATGCCGACGGACGTGGTGTTGACGACCAGCCCGGCACCGGCTGCCAATCGCTCGAAATCGGCGACGCCGCCGGCCCGGAGGCCGCCGCCGATCTGCGCGGCGAGCGCCGCCGCTTTTTCCGGCGTGCGGTTGAGGACATGGATCGCGCCGACGCCGCGCTCCCTGAGTGCGACCAGCACCGCTCTCGCGGCGCCGCCGGCGCCCAGGACGATCGCCTGCTCGAGGGCGTCGCTCCAGCCCGGCAGATGCTGATCAAGATTGCCGAGAAAACCCATGAAATCGGTGTTGAACCCGTGCACGCGGCCATCATGGGCGACAAGCGTATTGACCGCGCCAATGGTCTGCGCCAGCGGGTCGACGCTGTCGCACAGCGCAAAGACCTTTTCCTTGAGGGGAATGGTGACGTTGCCGCCGACGAATTCACCCCCGCGGAGCCGCCCGAACATGGCCGGCAAGCCCTGCGGCTCGACGTCGATGGCCTCGTAACTGCCGTCGATGCCGTAGGCCTTGATCCAGGTGCCGTGGATCAGCGGCGAGCGGGAATGCCTGATGGGGTGGCCGATGACAAAGGCGCGTTTCACGTGAATCCCTCGAGCAGTTCCGGCGCATAAAGGCGCAAAGCCGCGAGCAGCGGCAGAAGCGGCAGGCCGAGTATGGTGAAATAGTCGCCCTCGATGCGTTCGAACAGCTGGATGGAGGGGCCTTCCAGCCGGTATGCGCCAACGGAACCGAGAATTTCCCGCCCCTCGAGTGCCAGAATCCGGTCACGTTCGGCGTCGGAAAAGTCACGCATGGTAAGACTGGCCGTCTCAAGGTGAGACCACAGCACCTGCCCGTCGCGGGCCAGCGCAATGCCAGCCAAGAGCTTATGCGTCTTGCCGCGCAGCCGTTCGAGCTGGGCGGCGGCGGCAGCCATGTCGGCGGGCTTGTGCAGGATACTGCCTTCCAGCGAGAGCACCTGATCGGCGCCGACGGCCGTGGCCCCGGGGCTGCCATCGGCAACGGCCAGGGCCTTGGCCTCGGCCAGGGCGCGCGCGATGCCGAACGCGTCGGCGCCTTTCCCCAGCTCCCGAGCCTCCAGCTCGCGTTCATCGATTTCGGCTGGACTCGCCGCGAATCGGACCCCAGCCCCCGCTAGGAGAGCGTTTCTGGCGGGGCTCTTGGAGGCAAGGATCAGCATGGCGAATGGTTTTCCACACTGTGCTTGCTCACTCAAGTCTCTGGCAGCTGGAAAACCATACGGCCGAGGGCATAATCCGGGTTGTACCGACTGACACGGAATCCATCCACAGTTGCACAGGCACGGACGGTTAACGGGACGTTAACGCGAGGTATGGGGACAACGGCCATTGCCAGACGACCGAAATCCACAGTCGGTTAAGCTTTCATTCACCATAGTGGCGCTCTTAAGCGTTTGTTAGGTATATGGGTTCCCGGTCCATCCCGGCAACGCCGCCGCCCGCGTCAACAGGCAGTCGTCGGCACTTGCTGCGATGCTATGCCCCACGACCCGGAATTGTGGCCAGCGGTGAATTCATGCAAAACACGGTCATGATAATAATGATGAAGAATCCAGATTCTTTCTTGTGGACCCGACTGTGAGTCCGGCGCCGACGGAGAAGCCGCTTCTGGCAACGGTCCTGGGCAAGGTTCAGGACCGGCCGCCGATGTGGATCATGCGGCAGGCCGGACGCTACCTTCCAGAATATCGCGAAGTTCGCGCCAAGGTCGGCGATTTCCTCGATCTTTGCTATTCGCCCCGATTGGCTACCGAAGTGACGTTGCAGCCCTTGCGGCGCTTCGATCTCGACGCCGCAATTCTTTTCTCCGATATCCTGGTGGTGCCCGACGCGCTGGGGCAGAAGGTTCGTTTCGAGACCGGAGAGGGACCTGTGCTTGAACCGTTGCAGCCGGATGGCTTGGGAGCCTTGCAGCCAGAGAAGGCACTGGAACGGCTGGCGCCGGTGTTGGAGACCGTGACGCGGGTGAAATCGGCGCTTGCGCCCGAGAAAACCCTGATCGGGTTCTGTGGTTCGCCCTGGACTGTTGCGACCTACATGATCGGTGGCAGGGGCTCACCTGACCAGGCCGCGGCCCGGCTTTTCGCGTTGAGGGAGCCAGAAGCATTTGCGGCGCTCGTCGACGTGTTGGTCGACACCAGCATCGCCTATCTCGCGGCGCAGTTCCGGGCGGGCGCCGATGTCGTGCAACTGTTCGAGAGCTGGGCGCTCAATCTGGACGACATCGCCTTCGTCGAACGCGTGATCGAGCCCAACCGGCGCATCGTGGAAGGCCTGAGGCGGTTGCTTCCGGATGCGCCGGTGATCGGCTTTCCGCGCGGCGCGGCCGGGATGATCGGCAAGTATGCCGAAATGACCGGAGTGAACGCAGTCGGGCTGGACTATGCGGTGCCGTTGCAGTTCGCTGCCGGAACGCTGCCGCCGACGCTGGGGCTGCAGGGCAATCTCGATCCGTTGCGGCTGGTGGCCGGTGGGCCGCAGATGGAAGATCGGGCGCGTGCGATTGTGTCGGCGTTCCGGGGCCGGCCGCATATCTTCAATCTCGGGCACGGCATCGTGCCCGAGACGCCGATCGCCCATGTTGAACGGCTGGTCGAGGTAGTGAAGGGGGGCTAGGGATGGAATGGGTCAAGGCGCTGCATATCGTCTCGCTGATCGCGTGGATGGCGGGGATGCTCTATCTGCCGCGGCTCTTCGTCTATCACGCGGATGCGGAGCGGGGATCGGTGCAGTCGGAGACGTTTAAGGTCATGGAACGGCGACTCTATCGGGCCATCACCACGCCGGCGATGATCGCCACATGGATCTTCGGACTGTGGCTCGCTTTTGGCTTCGGCATCGTCGACTTCAACCAGGGTTGGGTGTGGTTAAAGGCCGCGCTGGTGATCGCCCTGAGCGCCTTTCACGGCTTTCTCGGCTGGCAATTGCGAGCCTTCGGCAGCGACACGAACACGCGATCCAGCCGAT
>JAUXUM010000098.1 GCA_030680995.1 Devosia sp. | reverse complement strand
ACTTCATGGCCAAGGAGATCTACGAGCAGCCCGAAACCATCTCGCACACACTCAGCCATTATGTCGACATGGGCAGCGAAAAAGTGACGCTGCGCGAGGCTCTGCCGTTCGATTTCGCCAGGCTTTCCCGGCTGACGATCTCCGCCTGCGGCACCGCATTCTTCGCCGGCTCCGTCGCCAAATACTGGTTCGAAAAATACGCGCGGCTGCCGGTCGATGTCGATGTCGCTTCCGAGTTCCGCTATCGCGAGCCGCCGCTGGAGCAGGGCGGGCTCTCGCTTTTCATTTCCCAGTCGGGCGAAACCGCCGATACGCTGGCGGCCTTGCGCTATTGCGCCGGGCAGGGCCAGTATGTCGCGTCGCTGCTGAATTCGCCGGAATCGACCATGGCCCGCGAGAGCCAGGTGGTGTTCCCGACGCTATGCGGCCCCGAGATCGGGGTTGCCTCGACCAAGGCTCTGACGGCGCAGCTGACGGCGCTGGCGAGCCTGGTGATCGCCGCAGGAGTCGCGCGGCGCGTATTGAGCGCCGGCAAGGAAGCGGAACTGGTCCGGGCGCTCATCGAGCTGCCGAGCGCGGTCTCTTCCGCTCTGGGGGCCGAGGATCAGATTGCCGATATCGCCAAGCGTCTCTCCAAGGCGAAGGACGTCCTTTACCTGGGCCGCGGCCCGATGTTCCCGGTCGCCATGGAAGGCGCGCTAAAACTCAAGGAAATCAGCTATATCCATGCCGAAGGTTATGCGGCAGGTGAACTCAAGCACGGCCCCATCGCCTTGGTGGACGAGGCAATGCCGGTGATCGTCGTCGCGCCCTCCGGCGAACTCATGGAAAAGACCCTCTCCAACATGCAGGAAGTCTCGGCCCGCGGCGGCAAGATCATTCTGATCACGGACGGGCAGGGGGCAGATGCGGTCGGCCATGGGGTCGACGACATCATTGTCCTCCCCAAGGTGGCAAGTTTCGTCGCGCCGATCCTTGCGATGATCCCGGTGCAACTGCTCGCCTACCACACCGCCGTCTTCATGGGCACCGACGTCGACCAGCCGCGCAATCTCGCCAAGAGTGTGACGGTTGAATAAGCCGCTGTTCGAAACCGGGCCCGAGCTCAACGTCTTCGGCGAGCCGCTGGTGTCTCGTCGCCCTGCGCTGGGCCGAGGCGCTGGAAGTCGGGATGGTGCCACGGATCGTCCTCGCCGCGACCCACCAGGCCACGCCGCGTTATGTCCAACTGGACAATCTGAAGAAATACGCGCTCGATCTGACCTAGCGCAGGAGGGATAAAGACGTGGCTGACGACATCCAGGCGCCGGTCGAGCCTCCCAACCATTCCCCGCACCGGGGCCGCAAGCTCACGCGGTATTTCCTGACGGGCCTGGTTGTCGCGGGCCCGATCGCACTCACGTTTTTCCTCGCCTGGTGGGTGATCGAGCTCGTCGACCGCTGGGTGAAGCCGCTGATCCCCGCCCGCTTCAATCCCGACACCTACCTTCCCTTCGCGGTCCCTGGCATCGGGCTGATCCTCGCGCTCACATCGATCGTCTTGATCGGCTTCCTCGCCACCAATCTGGTCGGACGGTCGCTCGTCCGGCTCGGCGAGGCCATACTGGCGCACGTTCCGGTGCTTTCCACGCTTTACAGCGCGCTCAAGCAGATCTTCGAGACGGTGGTCAACCAGGGTTCCAACAATTTCCGGCAGGCGGCCCTGGTGGAGTTTCCGCGCAAAGGCCTATGGGCAATTGTCTTTGTCTCCACCACGACCAAGGGCGAACTGGCCGAGAAGGCGGAGGGCGAGGACATCATCAGCTGTTTCATGCCGACCACGCCCAACCCCACCTCGGGCTTCCTGATCTTCGTGCCGCGCAAGGACGTGATCATGCTCGACATGAGCATCGAGGATGCCGCCAAGGTCATCATCTCGGCGGGGCTGGTGATGCCCGAGTACCGCAAGCGCACGGCTGCTCTGGCGGAAGCCGCGCTGAACAAGGAAGGCGGTGGGGGAGCTAACCCGCCCGAATGAGAGGGATCGCGAGGTCCTTGCGGAACAGATAAAGCAGCACTCGCAGCGCCTCGCCCTCCTTGCCCGCCAATCCCGGGTTGCGCGCCAACGCATCGCGCGCGTCGTCATGGGCCCATTCGAGCAGGTGCCGGTGCACGTCCGGCACCGCCAGCCGGTAGCCCGGCATGCCGGACTGCCGGGTGCCCAGCACGTCGCCCTGGCCGCGCAGTTCCAGATCCTTCTCGGCGATTATGAAACCGTCCTCGGTGGATTTGATCGTCTCCAGCCTTGCCTTGGCTGTCTCGCTCAGCGGGTCCTTGTAGAGCAGCAGGCAGGCCGAGCGTGTCGAGCCGCGACCGACCCGTCCGCGCAATTGGTGCAGCTGCGCCAGCCCGAAACGCTCGGCGTGCTCGATGATCATGATCGAGGCGGCGGGCACGTCCACCCCCACCTCGATCACTGTCGTTGCCACCAGAAGCTTGGTCTCGCCGGCGATGAAGCGCTCCATGACCGCCTGTTTCTGGGCGGCGCTCAGCCGGCCATGGACCAGCGCCACCTGGTCGCCGTACGCCTTCCTTAGCTCGGCGAAGCGGTCCTCCGCCGAGACGACATCCAGCGTTTCGCTCTCCTCTACCAAAGGGCAGACCCAGAACGCCTGCGCACCCTCGGCGATCCTTGGCTGCAGGCGCGCCACGACGCGCCCATATTCCGACATCGGCAGCACGGCGGTATCGATCGGCAGTCTTCCGGCAGGCTTCTCGCGCAGGACGCTCACCGCCATGTCCCCGAAATGGGTGAGCACCAGGGTGCGCGGGATCGGCGTCGCCGTCATCACCAGAAGGTCGGTATGCCGGCCTTTTTCGCTCAGCGCCAGCCGTTGGTGCACGCCGAAACGATGCTGCTCGTCGACCACCGTCAGTCCGAGGTTCTTGAACTCGACCCCCGACTGGAACAGCGCATGCGTGCCCACGACGATATTGGTCGCACCCTCTGCGATCCTCACCAGTGCTTCCCGCCGTTCCGGCGCACCCATCTTGCCGGTGAGCAGCACGATGCCGAGGCCGGCCGCATCGCAAAGCGGCTTCAGCGTCTTGTAATGCTGGGCCGCCAGCAGTTCCGTCGGCGCCATCAGCGAGGACTGCGCCCCGCTTTCCGCCATCGCCGCCATCGCCATCAGCGCCACCACCGTCTTGCCCGAGCCCACATCGCCCTGCAGCAGCCGGGACATGCGATCGGGCGATCCAAGGTCCTTGCGAATGTCCTCCAGCGCTACGCGCTGCCCGTCGGTGAGCGCGAAGGGCAGGGCGGCTTCCACCCGCGCGGTGATTGCGCCGGTGAACGCACGGGCGACGCCGCGCGCGGCCACCAGTTGCGAGCGGACGATCATCAGCGCCAACTGGCCGGCGAAGTATTCATCATAGGCGAGGCGCATGCGGGCCGGCCCCCAGAGTTCGCCGTCGGCGGGGGTCGCGGGCGCATGCACAGCGGTCATGGCGGCCCTGAAGTCCGGCCATTTGAAGCCGGCGAGACGCTCGGCGCAGATCCATTCGGGGAGGTCGGGCAGGCTCTCGAGCACCTGCCGGACGAGCTTGGTCAATACCTTCGAGCTGAGCCCATGGGTCAGCGGGTAGACCGGCTCGACCAGCGGCAGGGTCGAGAACTTGTCGACCTCGACGATATAGTCCGGATGGGTGATCTGCTTTTCGCCCTGGAAGAAGCCGATCGTTCCCGAGACATAGCGCTCCTCGCCCACCGGCAGCGCCCGTTCCACCCAGCCGCCCTGGGCACGGAAGAACACCAGCTGGATTTCGCCCGTTTCGTCATGGGCAAAGACCCGATGCGGGGTAAGCGGCTTGCCGCGCGGCGGCGGCACGTGCCGGTCGATATGGAGCTTCAGCGTGGCGATGTGGTTGTGGTAGGCCCGCGCCACGCCTTCCATGCGCCGGCGGTCGACTACGCCCGAGGGCATGTGCAACAGCACATCGAGGGCCACCGCCTCCTGTCCGTCGGGAGCGCCGAAAAAGCGGCTCAGCAGCGCGCCGAGCTGCGGCCCCACCCCCTTTATCGAGTGCAGCGAGCGGAACAGCGGATTGAGCAGGGCCGGTCGCGCCACGATGATTGAACCTTCTCTCGCGCTGTGCGGGTTTGGACAATTTGCACGATTGGGCAGAGCGGCACAGGCCTTAGGGTGCGTTCTCCCCACCTGTGACCGGGTGGGTTGTCGCCAGCCGTCCGCCAGCCGCTGCGGCAATTCCTCGTCCGAAATCGTGGCAAGCCGGATCAGCATTGCTGGCCAGCCCTTGTAGTGGTCGGTCTCGCAGTAGATGTCCGGCGCCGTCTCCATGAGCAGCTGCGCCTTCCCAACCTCGGCCAGGCACGATCATCTCCTTTCACGGCCGAGAAAAATCCCGTCCGCGAGGACGGCAAGTCTGGCGCAATGCGGTCCGATTGGCTACAGCTGCCGTGAACCCGAAGCTCTAAGTCTCACGGGCCTCCAATGACCGAAGAAGCAGACATTGCCGCCGGCGGAGAGGCTCGCCCCGATCCCAACGCGTTTCGCGATGGAGATGACAATCTCAATCCGTCGTGGATCGAGCGGTTGCGCGCCCACCTGGCGGCGGGCGAGGAGCATGACGTCGTCGGGCTGATGGCGCCCCTGCATGCCTCCGATACGGGCGACGTGCTGGAGGCGCTCGACGCGGACGAGCGCGTGCGGCTCGTTCAGATGCTGGGCGATCGCTTCGACTACTCAGCGTTGACCCAGGTAGACGACACCGTCCGTTCCGAACTGATCGAGGATCTGCCCACCGAAGACATCGCGCGCGGCGTTTCGGCGCTCGACAGCGATGATGCCGTCTACATCCTCGAGGATATCGATGCGCCGGACCGCGAGGAAATCCTCGCGCGGATGCCGGCCTTCGAGCGGCTGAGCCTCAAGCGCAGCCTCGATTTTCCGGACGAGTCCGCCGGCCGGCGGATGCAGACCGATTTCATCGCCATCCCCCCGTTCTGGACGGTCGGGCAGACCATCGACTACCTGCGCGGGGAGCAGGACCTGCCGGACGAGTTCTTCCAGATCTACGTCGTCGGCCCCGGCTACAACCTGCTCGGCACCATTCCGCTCGACAAGTTCTTGCGCGCCAGGCGCCAGACCAGGATCGAGACGATAATGAACAAGAACATCTTCCGGGTCGAGGCAGGGGAGGACCAGGAACAGGCCGCCCGCATGTTCGAGCGCTATGATCTGGTCGAAGTCGCGGTGGTTGACGAAAACAAGCGCCTGGTCGGCGTGCTCACCATCGATGACATGGTCGACGTCATTCACGAAGAGGCGAGCGAGGATATCAGGCTGCTGGCGGGCGTCGGCGACGAAGATATCTCCGACAACGTCTGGGGCGCCGTGCGCAGCCGCGCCACCTGGCTTGTGGTCAACCTGATCACCGCGGTGCTGGCCTCGGTGGTCATAGGGTTGTTTGACGCGACCATCGAGCAGATGGTCGCTCTTGCCGTGCTTATGCCCATCGTTGCCTCGATGGGCGGCAATGCGGGGACGCAGACGATGACCATCACCGTGCGCGCGCTCGCCATGCGTGAGCTCGATCGTCACCGCATCGGCCGGTTGATCGGGCGTGAAATGATGGTCGGTCTGGTGAACGGCGTCATTTTCGCGATTCTGATCGGAATCGTCACCGCGCTGCGTTTCACCAGTCTGAGCCTGGGCATCGTCATCGGCATGGCGATGGTCGTCAACCTGATCGCCGCCGGCACCGCTGGAATCCTCATTCCGCTGGCTCTCAACCGGTTCAAGATCGATCCGGCAATCGCGTCCTCGGTCTTTGTCACCACGATCACCGATGTCGTTGGATTCTTTGCGTTCCTTGGGCTTGCGGGGCTCTGGTTCGGTTTGTTTTGAAGGCTGTTGGCGCCTCTGCCCGATGTTGTGCACTGTGGCTTTCTGGCCGCTTGCAAAGGCTGGGACGTCCGGTTAACGATTCTTTACCGGTGGAGGATCGGTCCTCGGGAAGGGATGGCGCCGGAAACTGAACGGCAAAAAAGGAGCGTCTATGCGGAACCATTCCAAGGCCGCATGGTGGCGGTACGCGGTGCCGACAGTGTCATGGACACTGGTTTGTCTACTGGCAATGTCGCTCGTATTTTCTGTCGTTGCCGGCGCCTAGGGATAGCGCGCATCAGGACCAGCGGGGTCCGGCGACAGCAAAAGAATTGGGAGGGCGCCGGAGCCACGCGGCGCCCTTCTCCATTTTGGATGGGTGGGAGAGGGACCGCGCGGGGCAACAGGTCAAGGTGAGGCCATGAAACTGATCTTCGCGAACCGCAACTACTCGAGTTGGTCGATGCGCGCGTGGCTTGTCCTGAGGCATTTCGAGATTCCCTTTAGGGAGGAACTCACTCCGCTCAGCGGGGAGCGCTGGAAGGAAAATATCCAGGCCAGATCCCCGACGGCCAAGGTGCCCGTGCTGATCGACGGGGATCTCGCTATCCCGGAGACGATCGCGATCATCGAATATCTGGCGGACCTCTATCCGCGGAAATCCATCTGGCCCCATGACCGCAAGCTGCGAGCCCGTGCGCGTGCGGCGAGCGCCGAAATGCATTCGGGGTTCCAGGCGCTTCGCAAGGCGGCGCCGATGAACCTGCGCGCCTCCTATCCGGGCCGCGTTCCGCTCGACGTCGTCGCCGACGACCTCAGGCGTCTCGAGGCGCTATGGGGTGAACTGCTTGATCGATCCGGCGGCCCCTATCTCTTCGGCGATTTCTGCGCGGCCGATGCGATGTTCGCGCCCGTCGCCACCCGCATCCGCACTTACGCATTGCCGGCTTCGGATACGGCCACGACCTTTGTCGAGGCGATTTATGCGCTGCCCGCGTTCCAGGAATGGCTGGCCGAGGCGATCAAGGAACCCTGGATCGTTGAGGAGGACGAGATCGACAACATGCAAGGAAGAATCGGGGCGGGCGAGGGCGCATGATGCACATGATCAAGCTCTGCGTCGGCGTGGCGACGCTGGAAGAGCTGGAAGGATACAGGGAAGAGCGTGCCCATTGGTGGGACGCCGACTATGGCGAGAATGTCCATGTCCATCGCACCCGGATGATGCCCAAACGCGCGGGCGAGATCGAGGGGAGCGGATCGATCTACTGGGTGATTTCCGGCGTGATCCGCGCCCGGCAGCCGATTGTGCGGCTCGCCGCGGCGGTCGACGGCGAAGGGCGGGGGTGCTGTGACATCATCATGGCGCCCGACATGGTGCGAGTGGTGCCGCGTCCGAAACGCCCATTCCAGGGATGGCGCTATCTCGACTCCGAGGACGCGCCGCACGATCTCGGACAGGGAGGCTTCCAGGAGGAGGGCTCGCTTGAGCTGGCGGAGGAACTGGCGCAGCTGGGGCTGATTTAGCGCGGTGGCGGCCCCCCGTATCTCCTGGAGCGGGCAACAACCACCGGGTCATTCCCGCGAAGGCGGGAATAACGCCGCGACAGGTATCGTCCAGAACGTGCAACCCTCCCTCCGAGCCGTCACATCTCCTCCATCCGATGTGATTATTCTGCCTCTTGAAGGGCCGCCCGGTTGCGATCATTCTGGTCATCGGGCGACAGGCAGGATCGAATCCGCTACAGCATATCGTTCGCAGTCTTGCCGGGGGCTAGGAGCGACTTGGAATGAACCGCACGGGGACGCATGTCATTGTCATTGGCAATGAGAAGGGCGGCTCGGGCAAATCCACGACCGCCTTCCATCTCGCCATCTATTTGCTCTACCAGGGTTTTCGCGTCGCGAGCATCGATTGCGACAGCCGCCAGCAGACCTTCACCCACTATGTGCGCAACCGCCGGAACTGGGCGCAGGCGCACGATCTCAAGCTCCCGCACACGACCCACTACCACCTGCCGCTGACCCGCTCGGACTCCATCAAGGAGAACCACAGGCTCGAATTCGATCTCTTCCGCCAGGCCGTGATCGAGATCGAAGGCCATGCGGATTTCCTCGTGGTGGATACCCCGGGATTCGACACTCATCTGACAAGGCTGGCCCACTCGCTCGCGGACACCCTGGTGACGCCTCTCAACGATAGCCTCATCGATCTTGACGTGATGGCGCATGTCGATCCGGTGACGGGCGACCCGCGGGAGATGAGCCATTATGCGCGTCTCGTGCAGCGGGCCCGCACCGAACGGCTGGCCATCGACGGCCGGGCCATCGACTGGGTGCTGGTGCGCAACCGGATTTCGATGCTGTCGTCGCGGAGCATGCGGCTGGTCCAGTCGGCGCTCGAAAAGATCTCGGTGCGGCTGGGATGCCGGGTCGCCGAGGGCATTGCGGAACGGGTCATCTTCCGCTCCCTGTTTCCGACCGGCCTCACGGTTTTCGACCCGCTGGACGATGAATTGCTCGGCGGCATGCCGTCCATGTCCCATGTCAGTGCCCGGCAGGAATACCGTCTGCTGCTCGAGGCGCTGCAGTTGCCGGTGAGCGAGCGGGCGGAGGCGCGGCGCGCCGCGATGACGGCCTGGGCGCAGTCGGCCAGCCCGCCGATGCACTTCCAGCACATGGCGGCGCCGCCCTAGACCAGGATCGACGGGCCTCGGTCTATCCATATCGGTGTGCCGGTGATGTGGCGCGAGCGGTCCGAGGCAAGAAACACCAGCAGTTCGGCTGCCTCCTCGGCGGTGTCCGGCCTCCCATCGGTCAGCGGCACGGTGCCTCCCGGATATTCTGTCGGGTCCGTCACGCCTTTGCCCCAACGCCGCTACGCCGGCGTCAGCCAGCTCGGGAGCGGCGGCCTCACCGATGCCCGAGCCGCCGCCGGTGGCCAGTGCATGTCGTTCAGCCAGTTCCAAGGCTGGCACTCCCTCGATCCATCGCCAACGCTTGGTTTCGGCGCCAGTTCCTTGTCGCAACAGTGGAAATTGTTCCGGCCGTTTAGCATCAGGAAAGGGATGCGGCCTTAAGTTCCGCCGGTCCATGCTTGGGGGAGTGATCGGGCGTGCAGATCGACGTCTTCACCATAATGATCGCCAGCTGTGTCGCCATCTTCCTCTTTGGCGGCGCCCTCCTGTTCTTCTGGAACCAGGATCGCGCTTCACACTGGCTCGCCTGGTGGGTCGCTCCATTCCTCATGGGCGGCCTGGGTGTCGCCCTCATCATTCCCCGCGGACTCATTCTCGATCTGATCAGCATCGGGCTGGCAAACGCCCTGCTGTTCGGGGCGTTCGGCTTCGTTTGGCAGGGGGCGCGGGTCTTCGGCGGGCGGCAGCCGCTTCTCGTGCCGGTCCTCATTACCGCATTGGGCTGGATGGGGTTGACGCAGCTTCCCTTCTTCATGGAGAACATGTCGGTCCGCGTGGTCACCTATTCGCTCGTTACAGCCTCGTTCACCGGCCTTGCAGCATGGGAGTTGTGGCGCGATCGGGCCGAACATCTGCCCTCCCGGATTCCTGCGGTCGCCGTGCTCGCGTCCTTTGCCGTGACCCTGTGTTTTCGTGTCCTCGTCGTGGAGATGGCACCCTTTCCGGTGGGTGCGCTACCCGTGCGCTCGAACTGGGTCGGCGGCTTCAACGCGCTGGTCTTCGCCCATGTCGGTTTTTTTGCCATGCTCATCATCTCGCTCACCAAGGAGCGACGTGAGGCCGAACAGCGCAAATTCGCCCTGCTCGATCCGCTCACCGGTCTGATGAACCGCCGCGCCTTCATGGGCCAGGTGGAGCGTTCTGCCCGTCGTCGCAAATACGGCCATGAGCCCCTGACGCTGCTGGTGCTCGATCTCGACCATTTCAAGTCGGTCAACGATCGCTTCGGCCACCATGCGGGCGACCGGGTGCTCGTCGCTTTCGCGGCGGCGGCTGAGGCGTGCATCAGACCGACCGATCAACTCTACCGCATGGGGGGAGAAGAGTTCTGCTTCATTCTTCCCGACACCGCCTTGCCTGAAGCGTTGGCCATCGCGGAGAGGATCCGGCGGACGTTCGCCGGAAATCTGGTCAGGGTGGGCGATCAGCACGCCGCCACAACAGTCAGCATCGGCGTCGCGACGACAGATCACGCCGGCTTCGATCTCGAAATCCTGCTGGCTGCGGCGGACGCCGCCGTCTATGAGGCCAAGGCCCGGGGACGCAATCGCGTGGTGGTGGCCGAACCAACGGCGCTGCGGCATGCTGCGCCGCTGAGCGAGATCGGCGAGCGCAAGCGCGCCTGACACCCGGTCAAGACCGGATCGGGCGGCCACTCGGTCTATCCGGAAATCACCTTGGATGCGGCAGTATGATCCGCACGGCGCGGCCGCCACCGGGCGCGAAGACGTCGATTTCGATCGAGACGGGCGGCATCACCATGCGGCGGGTACGGGCCGATAGCGTCAGCACCACGCCCAGCAGATCGCCTACGCGCCGCCCGGCGGGACGCTGATGCAGCCGGCCGGTTATGGCATTGATGGTGCGCCTGCGGACCAGCTGGTCTTCTGCGGCAAGGCTCGACTGTCCGATGAACCGGGCCAGTTCCGAGAGGCTAGACGTGTCGCTCATTTGGGCTACTCCAAGTACTTGCCACAAACTCGCTTCCCTGAAGCGGCCGTCCCTTCCGATGCTATCCCTGCACCGCGAGGCAGCTCATCTTTGCTTTCTTGAGTTGGTTGCACATGGCCGTCGCACCGTCGCGATCGCCGAAACCGGCGAAGCGCGCGCGGTAGAAGACCTGGCCGTTCTTTTCGAACCGTTCGATATAGGGCTGGAACCGGCCCAGGCCGGAAATCGAACCGGCGGCGGCGGTAAGCAGCGTGCTCGCGCCACCTTCGGTCGGTGCGGCGCCAATCTGCACGATCCAGCCGCTCGCCGCCGGCCCGGCTTCGGCGGCCGCCAGCGGCGCCGGCACGGGCTGGGCATTGACGGTTTCCGGCCGCCGATCGGTGCCGCCGCTGGTCATGAGGTCGATGGGTTGCCCGTTCTCGCCAATCCCCACCGGCGGCAACAGCGGCGCCGAGGGCGCGGTCTGGCCGAGTGGGGCCGGAGCGGCCCCGAGCGAGAAAGTCTCGCTGAGCCAGGCGCCGATCACGTCGAGCGGCCGGTCCTGCGGCAGAGGCTGACTCGAGGAGGGGGCGCCGAGAAGGTTGGCGGCCTGTACCGCCGGCTGCAGGCCGATATCCATCGGCCGTTTCGCCGGTACCGGCCTTTCGAGGCTGGCGACGACCACGGCGGCCGCGGGCGCAGCCTCTACCGGCGCCGGTGCCACTGCGGCGACCTGCACATCCTGCCGAACCGCGCCGGAGGCACGAAAAGCCGGGTAGGGCCTCGGGACTACCGCGACCGGATCGGCCGAGGCGAACTGCGCCGTGGCTCCCTTGCGGCCCGGCTGCGGGATCATTGCGGTCTGAAGATATCCGCCCTTGCGGCTCTTGGAGAAGTATGTCCGCACGAGTTCGCGAACCTTGGCGTCGCGCGAGGCACCGGTATCGAAGCCGAAGCCGATCACGACCACATGCCGCTCGGCATCGCGAGCAGCGGTCATGAGGTTGAAGCCTGACGCTTGAGTATAACCGGTCTTGATGCCGTCGACGCTGTTGGAGCCCAGCAGGCGGTTGTGGTTGCCGTAGGTGCGTTTGCCGTAGGAAAAGCTTCTGGTCTGGAAGTACGCGTAGTACTTGGGAAAATGCTGATAGATGGCGACGGCGAGGATTGCTTGGTCGCGCACCGTGGTGATTTGCTTGCTGTCGGGCAGGCCGGAGGCGTTGCGATAGGTCGTCCGGTTCATGCCCAGCGCCTTGGCCGTCGCGGTCATGCGCGTGGCAAAGGCACTCTCGCTGCCCGAAATGTGCTCGGCGATCACGCGCGCCACATCGTTGGCGGAAAGGGTGACAAGCGACTTGATGGCGTTTTCGACCGTGATCCTGGAGCCGGCGCCGAGGCCGAGCTTTGTGGGCACGGCCGAGGCGGCATGCCTGGAAACCACCATCTTGTCGGACAGCTGGATGTTTCCGGCCGCCAGTTCCTGGAACAGGACGTAGAGGGTCATCACTTTGGTGACGGAAGCCGGATAGCGCGCGGCATCGGCGGCGCTTTCGTAGAGCACCTTGCCCGATTTTGCGTCGACGACGATACCGGCGAATTTTCGGGGAACCGAGGCTTCCCTGGCGGCGGCTGCGGCGGTCGGCAGACACAAGGCCAGCGCCAATATCAAGGCCACGGCCAAACGCGCGGCATAGGCTTGCGCGTATGAGCAAATTCGCTGGGAAACCACCCCGTACTCCAACTCGTTTTCGGGTCGTTCGATCACCCGTACGCTACGCTTACCGCGACGATCCGCAGCTTCCCAAAAACCGCTGTGATCGTCCCTACACAAGCCGTGAGCTTATGCTGGACCGCGTTACAATTTCGTAAAATGCGATGGATTCGGAGCGGTTAAGTTTCCGCCGGCCTCGCGCAAGGGAAGCGCGCGAAAGTTTGACAGCTAATTCCCCTTAACACCGGCCAAGTTTTGCCTACATAATGGCGCCACATGCTGCTCGCTCCTATCTCGATAGCCAGGCCATGACAACGTTCCGTCCAAATGCCGCAACATATGGCATCCCGAGCCTCGGCGCAGGGGATGGCGACAAGGATCGTGGCCGCGACGGTTCCAAGTCCGATACCGGAACGATCGCCAAGTCGAAACCGAAAACCAGGCGCCCGAGCCTTTATCGGGTGTTGCTTCTGAACGACGACTACACGCCGATGGAGTTCGTCGTTCTCGTTCTGCAGGACGTCTTCAACAAGACCCGCGAAGACGCCATGCGCATCATGCTGCACGTCCACAATCAGGGGCTAGGGGAGTGCGGCGTCTATCCATTCGAGGTGGCCGAAACCAAGGTCACGCGCGTTATGGACACTGCACGCAAGAACCAGCATCCGCTGCAATGCGTGATGGAAAAGCAATAGGAATATCACATGCCCTCATTTTCGCGCGGACTCGAGAAGGCTCTCCATCAGGCGATGAATCTCGCCCGCGAGCGGGCGCACGAGTTCGCCACGCTCGAACATCTGTTGCTGGCCCTGACCGACGACCGGGACACCATCTCGGTTCTGGGCGGCTGCGATGTCGATATCGAGGCGCTCAAGGGCGACCTGGAGGATTTCATCAACGAGGAACTCGACAGCCTCGTCGTGCCCAGCGGGCAGGATGCGCGCCCGACTGCCGCGTTCCAGCGGGTGATCCAGCGGGCCGTCATCCATGTGCAGTCCTCCGGCAAGGAAGAAGTGACCGGTGCCAACGTGCTGGTCGCCATCTTTGCCGAGCGCGAGAGCCATGCCGCCTATTTCCTCGAACAGCAGGACATGAGCAGGCTCGATGCGGTCAACTTCATCTCGCACGGCATCACCAAGTCCGGCCCCAATGAGGAGCGGCGCATCCGCGGCGCCGAAACCCGCGGCAACGGCCAGGGCGAGGAGAGCGAGCGTTCCGGCGGGCAGAGTTCGGCACTGGCCGATTTCTGCGTCAACCTCAACGAGAAGGCCAAGGCCGGCAAGATCGATCCGCTGATCGGCCGCGACGCCGAACTCAGGCGCACCATCCAGGTGCTCTGCCGCCGGTCCAAGAACAACCCGATCTATGTCGGCGATGCCGGTGTGGGCAAGACCGCGATCGCCGAGGGTCTGGCGCGCAAGATTGTCGAGGGCGAGGTGCCCGAGGTGCTGCGCGAAGCCACCATCTTTGCACTCGACATGGGCTCGCTCCTCGCCGGAACCCGCTATCGCGGCGATTTCGAGGAGCGGCTCAAGGCGGTGATGAAGGAACTCGAAAAGCACCCCGACGCCATCTTGTTCATCGACGAGATCCATACCGTGATCGGCGCCGGCGCTACCTCGGGGGGCGCGCTCGATGCGTCCAACCTGCTCAAGCCCGCCCTGGCTTCGGGCAACATGCGCTGCATCGGCTCGACCACCTACAAGGAGTACCGGCAGTTCTTCGAGAAGGACCGGGC
>JAUXUM010000091.1 GCA_030680995.1 Devosia sp. | reverse complement strand
GCCGAACGCATCAAGGCGCTGATGTTCACCTTCGAGGATCTGGCGCGGCTCGACTCCTCGGTCATTCAGACCCTGCTCCAGAAGATGGACAAGAAGGAACTCGGGCTCGCGCTCAAGGGCGCCAACGAACAGGTCAAGGAGCTGTTCTTCGGCAATATCTCGACCCGTGCCGGCAAGATCCTCAAGGACGACATGGAGGCCATGGGGCCGGTGCGCCTCAAGGACGTCGACGAGGCGCAGGGCCGCATGGTGGCCGTCGCCAAGGATATGGCGGCGCGCGGCGAGATCGTGATCAGCAAGACCAAGTCCGACGAGGAGATGATCTCCTAGATGTCGGCCGCCCCCGCAAAGTTCACCTTCGATCTCGACCTGGGGCGCCCCAGGGAGCGCAACAGCGTCGTGACCGACAGCGCCTTGACCTCGCTGCTCGCCGACGCTCGCGCCGCCGGCCATGCCGAAGGCTTCGCCGCTGGCGCGCTGAGTGCCGAGGCCGAGGCGACGGGGCAATTGGCCGCCGCCGCCGGCGAACTCGCCGATCGGGTGACGGCCCTGGCCGCGTCGATGGAAGATCTGCGGAAAGCGAACCTCGCCGACTCGGTGGAACTCGCCGCCGCCATCGCCCGCAAGCTGGCCGGCGCCCTGGTGGAGCGCGAGCCCGCCGCCGAGATCGAAATGCTGATCGCCGAATGCCTGGACTCGCTGGGCGGCGTCCCGCACCTGGTGATCCGCTGTCACCCCGATCTTGCCGGTGCGGTGCGCGAAATCGCCACCAGCCGCATGGCCACCTCGGGCTTTACCGGCCGCCTCGTGGTCATGGGCGACCCCGACCAGGCCCTCGGTGACGGCCGCATAGAATGGGTTGACGGCGGCATCGTCCGCGACATGGCCGCCATCTCGGCCGCAATCGACAACCGCATCGCGGCCTATCTCGCCGTACAAGGGGGGCCCAGCCGTCTCCAGGAGGATGAACAATGAGCAGCGGCGGAACCGATTCCGACGGCGTGACCTTCGAGGAAATGGCGGCTCCGGGCCACGAATCCAGCGTCCCGTTCGCCGAACGCAGCGCCGCCGATCTCGAGGGGGTGTTCGATGTACCGGTCCGTATTTCGGTGGTGCTTGGACGCACGCGCATGCCGGTGGCGCACCTGCTCAGGATGGACGTGGGTACGGTGATCGAACTCGACCGGCAGGTCGGGGAAGCGGTCGAAATCTATGTCAACGAGCGGCTGGTGGCGCGCGGCGAGATCGTTCTGGTCGAGAACCGGCTGGGCGTGACCATGACTGAAATCATCAAGGCGGCATAAGGAGGTCACCATGAGACTCTTGATCATTGGAGCCCTCGAAGGCCAGTTGAGCGAGGCCACCAAGCTTGCCATGGACGGCGGGGCCAAGGTCGCGCATGCCTCCTCGGTCGACGTCGCGCTGGCAAGCCTGCGGGCCGGGCGCGGCGCCGATCTGCTGCTGGTCGACGTCATGGTCGACATCCCCCGCCTGATCGCGTCCCTGCGGGCGGAGCGCATCGCGATCCCGGTGGTCGCCTGCGGCACCGAGACCAATGCCGCGGCTGCCGTCACCGCCATCCGCGCCGGCGCCAAGGAATACATCCCCCTGCCCCCCGATGCCGAGCTGATCGCCGCGGTCATCGCCGCCGTCGCGCGCGAGTCGAGCGACTTCTTCTATCGCGATCCGGCAATGGCCCATGTCGTGCGTCTCGCCGACCAGGTGGCCCCGTCCGAGGCAAGCATCCTGATCACCGGCGAGAGCGGCACCGGCAAGGAGGTCATGGCCAAATACCTCCATGCCCGCTCCCGCCGCGCCAACCGCAACTTCATTTCGATCAATTGCGCGGCAATCCCCGAAGCGCTGCTCGAAAGCGAACTCTTCGGCCATGAGAAAGGTGCCTTCACCGGCGCCGTCGCCCGCCGCATCGGCAAGTTCGAGGAAGCCACCGGCGGTACCCTCCTGCTCGACGAGATCTCGGAGATGGATGTCAGGCTGCAGGCCAAATTGCTGCGCGCCATTCAGGAGCGGCTCATCGACCGCGTCGGCGGCACCAAGCCTGTCCCCGTGGATATCCGGATCATCGCCACCTCGAACCGGAATCTTGCCGACGCCGTACGCCAGGGCACCTTCCGCGAGGATCTCCTGTTCCGGCTCAACGTCGTCAACCTCAGGCTTCCGCCGCTCCGCGAACGGCCCGGCGATATCGTCGCGCTCAGCGATCACTTCGTCGAGAAGTACGCCAAGGCCAACGGCCTCGGACGCCGCGCGCTCTCGCCGGAGGCGCGCGTTGCGCTGCTCAGGGCGCCCTGGCCCGGCAATGTCCGCGAGCTCGAGAACACCCTGCATCGCGCCGTGCTCTTGTCCGGCGGCGAGGTGATCGGGCCCGAGGCGATCGCCATGCCCGACGGCACCGGACTTGCCGATGTGGTGCAATCCGCCTCGCTCGCCTCGCGCGCCGCCGAGAGCGCCTCGCTTGCCATGGTCGGCCGCACCGTAGCCGATGTCGAGCGCGACCTGATCCTGGATACGCTCGATCACGTGCTCGGCAACCGCACCCATGCAGCCAACATCCTGGGCATCTCGATCCGGACGCTGCGCAACAAGCTCAATCAATATGCCGACGGGGGAACCTTCGTCCCCGCCCCCGGCGAACAGCGGCATAGCGCGGCGTGAACTTGCCCTTTCCAACTCGCCCCACCCGCGGAACCTCATCTCGTCCTACCCGCGGGACGTTATCTCGCCACCCCCCCGGTACGTCATCCTCGGGCTTGACCCGAGGACCCAGTGGATTTTTCCAGCAACACCGGAGCAAGGTGATCATACCGGCAAGGAAATCATCCGGCGCCCCGCGAGTGGCGCACCCCGCCTGGGTCCTCGGGTCAAGCCCGAGAATGACGCTCCGTGGGTGGGATCGAGCCCTGAACGAGGGGAAACCACGTGGCTGAACTCTCCAACGCCACCCCCACGCCGGGCTTCAAGCTCCCCCGCCTCGGCGCCATCGGCAGGACCGTCGGCACCACCGATATCGGGCTTGCCATCGGCATCATGGCGATCATCATCGTCCTGATCCTGCCGCTGCCGCCGGTGGTGCTCGACGGCCTTCTGGCCATCTCGATCGTCTTTTCCGTCCTCATCCTGATGACGGCGCTCTTCATCCACACGCCGCTCGAATTCTCGTCCTTCCCCACCGTGCTCCTGATCGCGGCGATGATGCGGCTGGCGCTCAACCTCGCCACCACGCGCCTGATCCTCGCCGACGGCCACAACGGCACCGACGCGGCCGGCCATGTCATCGAAGCCTTCGGCAACTTCGTCATGCGCGGCAACTTCGTCATCGGCGTCGTCGTTTTCACCATCCTGATCCTCGTCAACTTCATCGTCATCACCAAGGGTTCGGGCCGCATCGCCGAGGTCGCGGCCCGCTTCAACCTTGACGCCATGCCGGGCAAGCAGATGGCGATCGACGCCGACCTGTCGGCGGGCCTGATCGACGAAGGCACCGCCAGGAAGCGGCGGGAAATCCTCGAAGCCGAGAGCGCCTTTTTCGGCAATATGGATGGTGCATCGAAATTCGTGCGCGGCGACGCCATTGCCGGCCTGCTGATCACCTTCATCAACATCGTCGCCGGCATGGTCATCGGCATCATGCAGCAAGGGCTGAGTTTCCAGGAAGCCGGCAATAACTATACCCTCCTGACCGTCGGCGATGGCCTGGTCTCCCAGATCCCCTCGCTCATCGTTTCGATCGCCGCCGGCCTGCTGGTCTCCAAGGCCGGTGTCGCCGGCAGTGCCGACAAGGCCCTGGTGGCCCAGTTCACCGGCTATCCCAAGGCCCTCGGCATGTCGGCGGCCGTGATCGGGCTGATGGCCCTGCTCCCCGGAATGCCGATGCTCCCGTTCCTGGCGCTCGCCGGCGGCGTCGGTTTCCTCGCCTTCCGCTCGAGCAAGACCAAGGGCGCCATCGCCACCCGTGCGGCGGCCGAGGAGACCATCAAGCAGGTCGCGGCCATGCCCTCCGAGGAAATCCCGATCGCCGACAGCCTCAAGATCGACGAATTGAAGCTCGAACTGGGCTATGGCCTGCTGGCCCTGGTCAAGGAGGACGACACCGGCACCGACCGGCTGACCGAGCAGATCAAGGCGCTGCGTCGCCAGCTCGCCACCGAGCTGGGCTTCATCATGCCGCCGGTGCGCATCCTCGACAACATGCAGCTCGAGCCCAACGACTACAAGGTCAAGATCAAGGAGGTCGAGGCCGGTCACGGCCAGATTTTCTCCAGCCAGCTGATGATCATGGATCCGATGGGCAAGGAGATCGGCCTGCCCGGTATCCATACCACCGAGCCGACCTTCGGCCTGCCGGCCACCTGGATCGATCCGGCCCTGCGCGACGAGGCCGAACTGCGCGGCTATTCGATCATCGATCCCTCGACGGTGATCTCGACGCATCTGACCGAAATTCTCAAGGCCAATGTCGCCGACCTGCTGAGCTACGCCAACGTCCAGTCCCTTCTCAACGGCCTGTCCAAGGATCAGCAGAAGCTGGTCGAGGACATCGTGCCGGGGCAGATTTCGGTGTCCGGCATCCAGCGCACGCTGCAGACGCTCCTGACCGAGAGGATTTCCATCCGCGACTTGCCGACCATTCTCGAAGGCATCGCCGAAGTCGCCGGAATGGGCCGCTCCCCGCAAATGGTCGCCGAACACGTACGCTCGCGCCTGTCGCGCCAGCTCTGCGCCGCCAATCTCGGCCCGGACGGCAATCTGCCGCTCCTGACGCTTTCTCCGCAATGGGAGCGCGAATTCGCCGAGGCCATGATCGGCGAAGGGCCCGAGCGCCACCTCGCCATGGCCCCTTCGCGCCTGCAGCAGTTCATCGTCGCCGTCCAGCAGGGCTTCGAGAACGCCGCCCAAATCGGCGAGCTGCCGGTCCTGATCACCTCGCCCGGCATCCGTCCGCACGTCCGCGCCATCGTCGAGCGCTTCCGCCCCCAGACCGTGGTCATGAGCCAGAACGAAGTGCATCCGCGGGTGAGGTTGAAGACGATTGGCGCGATTTAGCCGCCTGGCGGCCTCGGCCATCGAGCTCTCTCAGTCCGGCCCCCTGCCCCCGAGGGGGAACGAAGGTGAGCAGGGCCTGGCTTGCCAAGTCCGCTGCGAACCCGGGGGGTGCCCGCCCTCCCGGGGCGAGCCTCGAAGCCTCATCCTGGGCGTGCCGGAGGATCAGCACTCCGGCAGATTGACAGACAAGCCCCCGAGCGAAGTCTCCTTGTAGCGCTCGTCCATGTCGCGGCCGGTCTGGCGCATGGTTTCGATGCAGGCGTCGAGCGGCACGATATGCTGGCCATCGCCCAGCGCGGCGAGCGAGGCCGCGGCCACCGCCTTGACCGCGCCCATGCCGTTGCGCTCGATGCAGGGCACCTGCACCAGCCCGCGGATCGGGTCGCAGGTCATTCCCAGATGATGCTCCAGCGCGATCTCGGCGGCATTCTCGATCTGCTCGTTGCTGCCGCCCAGAGCGGCACAGAGCGCGGCGGCGGCCATGGCCGAGGCCGAGCCGACCTCGCCCTGGCAGCCCACTTCGGCGCCCGAAATCGAAGCGTTGAACTTGATCAGCCCGCCCACCGCCGCCGCGGTCAGCAGCATCTCCGGCACCTGGTCCCGCGACGCGCCCGGAACCAGGTCGAGATAGTAGCGGATGACCGCCGGGATCACGCCCGCGGCGCCGTTGGTGGGCGCCGTAACCACCTGCCCGCCCGCCGCGTTCTCCTCGTTGACTGCCATCGCATAGGCCGAGAGCCAGTCGATCGCTGTGTGCAGCGGCGCCGCGTTGGCGCCGTGCTGGGCTTCGAGCTTGTCGCGGAGCCCCTTGGCCCGCCGCTTGACGTTGAGCCCGCCCGGCAGGATACCTTCACCCGCGAGGCCGCGGTCGATGCACCGGTCCATCACTTCCCAGACGCGGTCGAGCCCCTGTTCCAGCTCCGCTGCCGGCCGTCTGGCCAGTTCGTTGGCCCGCTTCATCTGCGCGATGGAGAGGCCGGAAGCCTTGCCCATCTCCAGCATTGCCGCTGCCGTGCCGAAGGGATAGGGCACGTCCGGTCCCGCCGGCTTCCCGCCTTGGTCGGCATCCATCTCCACCCCGGTAAGGACGAACCCCCCACCCACCGAATAGTAGGTCTCGGCGCAAACGATGGCGCCGCCCTCGTCGGCAATGCGGAACTCCAGCGCGTTGGGATGCCTCGGCAGCCGCTTGCCGCGCTCGGCGACGATCGCCGTCTCGGGATCGAGCCCGATTTGGCTGCCCCCGATGGCGATCCGCCCTTCCGTCGCAAGCATGGCGAGCGCAGCGGTCGCCGCCTCGCGGTCGTAGCTCTCGGGCGACGTCCCGAGCAGCCCGCACAAGACGGCGCGGAAGGTGCCGTGTCCCTCACCGGTATAGGCCAGCGATCCGTAGAGGTGGCACTGCAGCACCAGGCCCCGCCCGGGTGGCGGCAAGTGCTCGACCGCGTCGACGAAGCGCTTGGCCGCGATCATCGGCCCCATCGTGTGGGACGACGACGGGCCCACGCTCATTTTGAAGATATCGAATACGCTCAGGAACATAAGGCCGCTCCTCCCAGGGCGATGCCCATGCCAATGTCGGCTCCCCGCACCCGCCGGTCAAGGCTGCTTAAGCCTCCCTTAACCGGTTAACCCGGCCAGGCGCGCCGCGCCGCCGGCTATCCCCTATGATCCATCACATCGGGAGTTCGCTGCCATGATCCGGCGGCGAGCCGGCGACGCGGTGAGATCGCCGCCTGCAATGAAAACCGCTGGGAGGCGGAAAAGGCTGGACCTGAAAAGGGCCGGCCTTTTTGCATTGTCTCGGGAATGAAGCGCTGGGGTTGCCTGTTTCCGGACGCAAAAGGCCCGCATCTACGGGCCTTTACCTGTGCTGTCCGCAACCGGCTCTACGACCGCATCTGCCGCATCCGGCCAATCTCGTCGTATTCGGCCTGCTCGGCCTTGGCCTCGGCCGCCGCCTCGCGGCCATGCTCGCGCTGATCGAGCAACTCGACCTTCTTCAAATCTTCGACCGCCTCGGCCAGTTCGTCCTGCGCCGCCTCGAGCTTGTCCTTCATGTCGTGCGCCGACGCCAGCAGGTTGTCGCGCCGCGACATGGCTGCCCTGGCGAAGGTCGAATAGGCGAAATGCGCGACGTCGGAAATTCCGGTCTTTTGCTGCTCGATTTCGATCTGCTGGTCGAGCTCGGCCGCCATCCGCTCGAAGTCGGCGATCATCATCTCGATCTGCGCCACCTGCCGGCGCTTCTCGTCGACCTGAAACTTCTTGAACCGGATCAGGCTCTCGCTGCGCGACTTCATGACTTGTACTCCTTACCCCACCAAGTCCTGCGGAGCGTTTTCAGGCGAAGTGGCGACGGTTCGCCGGTTCGAAAACGCGACCACCAAAACCACCTCGCTACTCGCCCGCCTTGTCCATGATCGCCTCCAGCATGGTGTAGCCGTCGGCGATCGATGTACGCTCTTCCCGCTGCTGGCTCAAAAACGCCTCCAGCGCCGGGTTTATGGCGAGCGCCCGGTCCACCGTCGGATCCGATCCCTTCCGGTAAGCCCCCAGCCGGATCAGTTCCTCCATGTCGGAATAGACCGACATCAACTCGCGCGCCTTGCTCAGCGTCGGCCGGAACGAGACCGGCACACACCCTGGCATGGTGCGCGAGATGGACCGGAGCACATTGACGGCGGGGTAACGGCCCCGTTCGGCAATGGCGCGCTCCATCACGATGTGCCCGTCGAGGATACCGCGTACGGCATCCGCAATGGGCTCATTGTGGTCATCACCTTCGACCAAAACGGTAAATAGACCGGTAACGGAGCCTGAATTAACCAGGCCCGGACCGGCTCTTTCGAGCAGGCGCGGCAGTTCGGTGAACACCGTGGGCGGATAGCCCTTGGCGGTCGGCGGCTCGCCGGTGGCCAGACCGATCTCCCGCTGCGCCATCGCGAAGCGGGTGAGGCTGTCCATCATGCACAGGACCCGCAGGCCCTGATCGCGGAAATATTCGGCGAGGGTGAGCGTCAGATAGGCGGCCTGCCGGCGCATCAGCGCCGCCTCGTCCGACGTGGCGACGACGACGACGGCGTTCTCGAGCCCGGTCTCGCCCAGATAATCGGTGACGAACTCCTGCACCTCGCGACCGCGCTCGCCGATCAGCCCGATCACCGCCACATCGACCGCCGCGTTCAGCGCCAGCATGCTCATCAGCACCGATTTGCCCACGCCCGAGCCGGCAAAGATGCCCAAGCGCTGGCCTTCGCAGATCGTGGTGAAGGTGTTGAGCGCCCGCACGCCCATATCGAGCGGTCCGCCGACCCGCGCCCGGTCGTGCGCCGCCAATGGGCTTTGCCGCAGCGGATAGGGCGCCGCCCCGCGGGCGATCGGGCCCTTGCCGTCGATCGGATCGCCATTGGCGTCGACAACCCGGCCCAGCCAGGAATCGGAGGGGAACACCGCGCCGTCATGGCTCTTGAACACCACGCGGCAGCCCAGCCGCACCCCGGCGACCGGGCCGAACGGCAGGCAGAGCGCGTGCCCGTCGCGAAAGCCGATGATCTCGCCCGGAAGTTCGGCCCCCGCCGCCGTCTCGATCGTCACCCGGCCGCCGACGCGCAGTTCCCGCACCGGCCCGACCACCTCGATCAGCAGGCCCTGGACGGTTTTCACCCGTCCGACCACCTCGATCTCGTCAATGGCCTCGATGGCCGCGGTCAGTGACTTCAACTGTCGGATTCCCTCCCGAATCGGGGTCACGCTGAAAAGTAACCGACCATTAAGCAAAAAGCGTTAACCTTGATCGTCGGGCCGCCCCGCCATGCGCCGGGTCGCCGTTCGATTCCCATGCCCCCTCCGCCTGCAATCCACGAGTCCCGCGAGTCGGTTAAAAGACTTTCTTAATCTAATTTATTAAGAAAATTCGCGGTATTTTCTCTTGCAATTTCAATGGTTTAATATATCTTTACCTTGAGATGGATTGCATATTGCGGATCAGAATTAAACTTTGTTAACTAATTGCGCTTAGGTTTGGGTCATATCTAGTAGGGTTCGGTTAAGGGTGATGGCGCTTCAGGTGCCCCATCCGGTTCCAGTGAGGAACGAAAATTAGGGGATTGGCATGCGTGTACTCTTGATCGAGGACGATAGCGCTACGGCGCAGAGCATCGAGCTGATGCTGAAATCTGAAAGTTTCAACGTGTACACCACCGACCTGGGCGAGGAAGGTGTCGATCTCGGCAAGCTCTATGATTACGACATCATCCTGCTCGACCTGAACCTTCCCGACATGAGCGGCTACGAGGTGCTCCGCACCCTGCGCGTCGCCAAGGTGCAGACGCCCATCCTCATCCTTTCCGGCCTCGCCGGCATCGAGGACAAGGTGCGCGGCCTCGGCTTCGGCGCCGACGACTACATGACCAAGCCCTTCCACAAGGATGAGCTGGTCGCCCGCATCCACGCCATCGTCCGCCGCTCCAAGGGCCACGCCCAATCGGTCATTTCCACCGGCGATCTCACCGTCAACCTCGACACCAAGACCGTCGAGGTCACCGGCCAGCGCGTGCATCTGACCGGCAAGGAATACCAGATGCTGGAGCTGCTCTCGCTCCGCAAGGGCACCACCCTCACCAAGGAGATGTTCCTCAATCATCTCTATGGCGGCATGGACGAGCCCGAACTCAAGATCATCGACGTCTTCATCTGCAAGCTGCGGAAGAAGCTTTCGGTCGCCACCGGCGGCAAGAACTACATCGAGACCGTCTGGGGTCGCGGCTATGTGCTGCGCGAGCCCGACGAAAGCGAAGTCTTCGCCGAAAGCGTCGCCTAACCTCCAGAGTCGCGAGTTGCGGCGAACCTGAAAACCCCGTGCCAGAAGGCACGGGGTTCTGCTTTGTGCGGTGACCGTACCATCAGTCGACAGGATCCGCGAATGGGCTGTCCGGCTCGCATACATAAAAGATCGCCATCCTCGCCGGCGCCTCCGCCGAGAGATTGCGGCCGGTCATGCTGACATGCGGCGGCTCGACAAATACCTCGCCCGCCCGGACATGCACCGGCTCCCGCCCCTCGAGCTCGAGCGTGAACACCCCTTCGGTGACATAGACAGTCACCGGGAACCGGTGCGTGTGATGCGGCGTGACATCTCCGGGCAGCAGCGTCGCGAACAGCACACGAATCTCCTGGCTACCGCCACCGGGCAGGCCATCGACCACTTCTCGATGGAGCGACAGCAGCTTCGCCATCCCTCGTTCCATGGCCGAGCGGGTGACGCCCACCTCCAGGCCCGCCGTCATGGTCCGGACATCTGTGATCTCGTGCATCCTGGCCTCCTCATCGTGTTGGCCATGTACGATTACGCGCGCCGGCAGCGCTGGGGCAGCAGCATGATTGCGAACCGCCGCTGCAAAAGTGCATAACTGAATCATGTTCGAGTGGAGCGACCTCAGGCATTTCCTAGCCGTTGCCCGGCACGGCAGCACACTTGCGGCCGCCCGCGCGCTCGGCGTCAACCAATCGACGGTGCACCGCCGCCTCGCCGAGCTCGAGCGCCGCATCGGCCACCCGCTGGTCAGCCGCCGTCCCACCGGCTACCGCCTCACTGAACTGGGTGAGGAGCTGTTACCCTACGCGCAATCGGTCGAGAACGCCGTCATCGCGCTGGAGCGCCGCATCGACGGCCTGGACACCGGCCTCGAAGGCATCATCCGGCTCACCTGTCCCGAACCC
>JAUXUM010000089.1 GCA_030680995.1 Devosia sp. | reverse complement strand
CTTCCGTTCTGGTCGCCGACGAGCCCACTTCGGCGCTCGACGTTTCGGTCAAAGCCCAGATCATCAACCTGCTGCAGGACCTGCAGGAAGAGATGGGCCTGTCCATCCTGTTCATCAGCCATGATCTCAGCGTGGTGCGCTCGCTGACCGACGCGGTGGTGGTGATGTATCGCGGCCGGATCGTCGAGCGGGCCCCGACCGAGGTCATCTTTTCGGGGCCGGTCCACCCCTATACCCGCTCCTTGCTGGACGCGATTCCGGTGCTCAACCCAAGGCAGCGCCGCCACCGGACCTTCTTGAGCGCCGAACAGATCGAGGCGGCGACGCCGCGCCTGGCGGCCGGCAGCCTCTCCGCCACCAGCCTCGCGAGCGAAAGCCCGCAGCTCGCGGCCGTCGCGCCGGATCATTTCGTCGAAGCCATCGTGACGGTCTGAGGGAGCAACCGGGATGATCCTTTACATCTTGCGCAGACTGGTCTCGATCGCGATCACCTTCATCATCGTGTCGGTGCTCATTTTTCTGATGATGCACGCCATCCCCGGTGGCCCATTCGACGGCAACGACATGCCGCTTTCCGCTGCGGTGCGCGCCAAGCTGATGGCCAGGCTGGGGCTCGATCAGCCGCTGCACGTGCAGTACTTCAAATACATGTGGGGCGTACTGCAGTTCGATTTCGGCGTACCCTACCAGAGCCCCGGCGAGACGGTGATCCAGCTACTGTCCCGCGCTTGGATTCCCAGCCTGATCCTGGGCGGACTGGGGGTGCTGATCGGCGCGCCTCTCGGCATTCTCCTGGGCATGGCGGCGGCCCTCAGGCGCAACACCTGGATCGACTACCTGGCGTCCGCGCTGGCAACCCTGGGGCTGACCGTGCCGGTCTTTGTCATCAGCATGCTGCTCATTCTGGTATTCGCGGTCTGGCTCCACTGGTTGCCCGCCAGCGGCTGGGGCGAACCGCAGCGCTGGATTCTTCCGATCATCGCCTATGCGGCCATCCCGCTCGCCACCTATGCCCGCTACACCCGGTCAGCCATGCTGGATACGCTCAACAAGCCGTTCGTTACCGTGCTACGGGCCAAAGGGCTCAGCGAACGCCGGATCATCTTCCAGCACGTGCTGCGCAACTCGGCCATTCCCATGGTCACGGTGTTCCTGCCCATGTTCATCGGCACCGCTACCGGCAGCATCTTCGTTGAGGCCATGTTCCGCGTCCCGGGTCTTGGATCGTACTTCGTCTCCAGCATCAAGGGACGGGACTACCCGCTCGAGATGGCGCTCGTCCTCATGGTCACCATGATGTTCTGCATCGCCTACCTGATTTCGGACATCGCCTATGCCTGGCTCAACCCCAGGATCCGCGTGGGAGGACGCCAGTAATGGATACCGGACTCCAGGCCAAGGCCGCGGCCACCCCGTACCGGCAGCGCAGCCCGCTCTATTTCGCCTGGCGGCGCTTCGCCAGCAATAGGGCCGCAGTGGTGGCCGGGAGCGTGCTGCTGGTGCTGATCGCCATGGCCATTTTCGCGCCGCTCATCACCAGGACCCACTATGCCGCCCAGGACTATCTCGACCAGTCGCTGGCTTTCCCCTCGGCTGACCACTGGTTCGGGATCGACGATCTGGGGCGGGACTTCTTCTCGCGCATCGTCTATGGCGCCCGCGTATCGGTGAGCATCGGCTTCATCGCCGCCGGCTTCAGCGTGCTGATCGGCATCCCGCTCGGGGCGCTGGCCGGCTATTTCGGCGGCCGCACCGACTGGATCGTCATGCGGATCATCGAGCTGTTCTCCGTGGTACCGCCGCTGCTGGCGGCGATGCTGCTGGGCACTCTGACCCGCGGCGGCTTCCTCACCATCGTCTTGATCGCGGCGCTGTTCGGCTGGGTGCAGGTCTGCCTTCTGGTCCGGGCCCAGGTCAAAGCCTTTCGCGAAAAGGAGTTTGTCCGCGCCGCCCAGGCCCTCGGCGCGACGCCGTGGTACGTCATCCGGCGCCACCTCATTCCCAATTCGATTTCGCCCATCATCGTCGGCTTTGTGCTGGCCATCCCGCTGGCCATGATGCTCGAGGCCAGCCTGAGCTTCCTGGGCATCGGCGTGCCGCCGCCCACCCCCAGTTGGGGGCAAATGATCAACACAGGTATGAATTTCATGTTCTTCTATTGGCACCTGGCGGTGTTTCCGACGGCGGCCCTGGCCATCACCGTGCTTGCAACAACGCTGTTCGGCGACGGGCTGCGCGACGCCCTCGATCCCACCTTGAAGGGGCGCTGAATTGTCGGAAAACCTGGCTCGGCACTTCCTCATCCGGGACGACGTCGTCTTTCTCAACCACGGTTCGTTCGGGGCTTGTCCGCGGGCCGTGTTCGAAACCTACCAGAACTGGCAACTCGAACTCGAACGCCAGCCGGTCGCGTTTCTCGATCCGGCGCGCGGCTACAACGAGCGGATGCGCGCGGGCCGCGCGGCGCTTGCCCGGGAGCTGCGTACCGACCCCGACAATGTCGTCGGGGTCACCAACGCAACCGCCGGACTCAATATCGTCGCCCGATCGCTCGATCTCAGGCCCGGTGACGAGATTCTCACGACGGATCATGAGTATTCCGCGATCGAGAAGACCTGGGCATATGTGGCGCGGCGAACCGGCGCGCGGGTCGTCACGGCCAGGGTCCCGATGCCGCTCGCGACGGAGGCGCAGTTTGCCGAGGCTGTGATGGCTGACCTGACCGACCGCACGCGGGTCCTGTTCCTCAGCCACATCACCTCGCCGACCGCGTTGGTCTTTCCAATCGAGCGATTGGTGGCCGAGGCGCGCCGCCGCGGGATCTTCAGCGTCATCGACGGCGCCCATACTCCCGGGCACATTCCGCTCGATCTCGATGCGCTGGGCCCGGACTTCTATGCCGGCAATTGCCACAAGTGGCTGATGGCGCCGAAAGGCTCGGCTTTTCTCTATGCGCGTCCGGAAATGCAGGTTCTGCTCGATCCGCTGGTCATCAGCCATGGCTGGACCGCCGAGTCCAAGTCGCCGGGCGCCAAGGGCGCGTTCGGCAACTCCCCATTTATCGACGAACTGGAGGTGCAGGGAACGCGCGATCCGGCCGCATGGCTGAGCGTGCCGGCCGCGATTGCCTTCCGCAAGGAGCACAATTGGGACGCGGTGGCCGCCTATTGCAGTTCGCTCGCCCAAGAAACCGCACAAAGACTGGCCGCGAAGACCGGCCTTCCGGCCCTGAGCACCCCGCAGTTTTGCGCGCCGCAAATGGTTGCGATGCCGATCCCCGCCTGCGACCCGCTAGAGCTGCAGCGAAACCTAATGGCGCGCTACAACATCGAAATTCCGGTGTACCGGTGGCAAGACCGCACCATCGTGCGGCTTTCGGCTCAAGGCTATAATTCGCGCGTCCAGATGGATTGTCTGATCGAGGCTTTGAGCGCGCTGCTGACCCTTTGACGGCCCACCGGGAACCGGCGTCGATTGTTTGGTTGTTGGACAGCTGACAAAGCCGGCAATCTATGCTCAGTGTCGCCGCATCGTGCGGAGCTGGAACCAGATGGAGCGGGCCGAGTGACTAGAAACGCTCTCAGCTACCTTGAGCCCATAGAGACCAGAACACGCGGCGTCGCCGTGCTCGATGCGCTTGCCGACATGATTGAACGGGCGGGGCTGAAGACCGGCGATCGGCTGCCGCCGGAGGTCGCGCTAGCGGCGCATTTGGGGGTTGGCCGCTCCACCATACGCGAAGCGCTCAACCGCTGGGAAGGCTTGGGTATCATCAGGCGCCGGCGTGGTTCCGGCACGTTCCTGACCGCCCGGGTACAGTCCTCGCAGAGCCTTGTCCCCACGATGATCCGGCTCGAAGGCGAGGCGCTGCTGCGACTGCAGGAAGTACGCCGGGCGCTTGAAAACGTCGCGGTGCGCAAGGCGGCCGTCAATGCCAACGAGAGCCAGCGCGTCGAGATCGTCAGGACTTACGAACAATTGATGGCGCTCGTCGACAAACGGCAGCCTTGGCGCGCTGCCGACGCGGCCTTTCACGGCGCGATCTACGATGCGTCCGGCAATCCCCTGTTCGGGCAGATTCTGAAAAAACTCGACGAGGCGCTGGAACGTTCGGGCGAGTCGCCGTTTGGTCGAACCGAGTTCGGCCTTGAGTCCTTTCCGCTGCACAAAGATCTCTGCCAGGGCGTGGTCAAGGGCGATCCGCAGATGGCCTGCGCCGCCATCAATGGCATCATTGACATCGTCGAGGCCGAGATCCGAATGATCGTTGTCGGCGGTACGGACTGAGACTCGAGGCCTGGTTTCCGTCGGCCGGTAACTGCGAAGCGGCTTCAGCCGTCCGCCACTCCGTCATTGACAAGGGTAAGACCCTTGCCCTAGTTAGCGGCGCCCATCGGTTTGCCCTGGTGGCGGAATTGGTAGACGCGCACGGTTCAGGTCCGTGTGCCGCAAGGCGTGGAAGTTCGAGTCTTCTCCAGGGCACCAGGCACCTCTACCAAGGGTGCACATAGCGGATCGTTTATCCATACTTTTCAGTTGGATAGGTCGAGAAGCGGATCATAGCTGAACATGGCGCGTCGCTGTTTCGCATCATGTTGGGGGTATATCCGGGGGTATCTTTGGGATATCATGCAAGTGATACCCCCAGGGTCACATCCCAGATGCCGCTTTCCGAGTTTGCAGCACGTAAAGCCAAGCCTCGCGACAAGGCGTACAAGCTTGCCGATAGCGGCGGTCTTTTCCTGCTCGTACAGCCTGGCGGCTCGAAGCTCTGGAAGCTGAAATACCGCTACCAAGGCAAAGAGAAGCTGCTAGAACCCGCGGTTTGCCAAGGCTTTCCGGTGCGGCATGTGGGCATAATCAGAGCGCTCCGAGGAAGGTGAGGAGTTGGTCGCTTAGCCGACCTTCCATCAACGGAGCCAACGACAATTGCTGGGTGCTGTGTGGCGTCGAAAACTGTGAAGGGACACCGTCAATGACCAGATTGGGCCGGCGGATGCCTTCAGGCCTGATCGCTCCTTTCCGAGCGGAAGAACCACGCCTTCGCCGCTTCTGTCGCGATGACATAACCAATCACAATCGCGATGACAGTGCCGATCAAGGCAACCGGGAGCGGCAGGAAGCCGAACATTACGCTCGCCGCTCCGAGGAATGGAACCGTGAAGGTGATAATACCCACGGCAGCCGTTGACCACAGCAAGAGCCGACTGGGGGTGCTTCTGAACGCAGGTCCGTGGGTTCGCAGGACAAGGACGACCGCAAGCTCAGTTAGGAGGGAGATCATGAACCACGAGGTCTGGAACGTTGCCTCGTCCGCGCGAAACACCAGCAGCAGCACCGCGAAAGTCAGCAGATCGAACACCGAGCTTATGAGCCCGAAGACGATCATAAACCGCTGGATTTCCCGGATGCTCCAGCGCTGCGGGCGAGCGACGCGATCCGGATCGACATTATCGCTGGAAATCGCGATCGACGGCAAGTCGGAAAGAAAGTTGTTCAGCAGGATCTGCTTGGCCGCGAGCGGCAGGAACGGCAATAGCGGTGTCGCCAGTGCCATGCTGACCATATTCCCGAAATTCGCGCTGGTGGTGATCGAGATGTATTTGAGGGTGTTCGCGAAGGTTCGCCGGCCGTCTTCCACGCCCGAGCGCAGCACGTCCAGGTCGCGGCTGAGTAGGATGATGTCGGCGCTTTCGCGGGCAACATCCACGGCCTCCTCGACCGAGATCCCGACATCAGCCGCATGCAGCGCCGGCGCGTCGTTGATACCGTCCCCGAGATAGCCGACCGAGTGTCCGGTCCGCTGCAGGGCGCGGACGATCCGCTCCTTCTGCTGCGGATCGATTTCGACGAAGAGATCGGTGCGCGGCGCGAGATGCCACAACGCCTCGTCCTTGAGCGTCGCGAGTTCTTCGCCAGTGAGCATCGACGTTGCATCGAGCCCGACGGCCTCCGCCAGATGCGCCGTTACATAGCGATTGTCGCCGCTGATCACCTTGATGCGAATGCCGAGTCGGGCGAGGTCATGGATCGTGCTTTCCGCGTCTGCCTTTGGCGGGTCGTAGAAGGCGAGAAAGCCGCGAAAGGTCATCTCCCGTTCGTCGTCGCGGTCATAGTCCGCCTTCGCCGCGACCCGTCGGGTTGCCACAGCGAGAACACGAAAGCCTTCGGCGCTCCTGGCCTTGAACTCCGCCTCGAGCTCCGCGCGCCGATCGGCATCCAGCGGCACGTCGACGTCATCCCGATCCAGCGACGAGCAGATGTCGAGCACGTTCGAGAACGCGCCTTTGGTGACGAAGAGGTGCTGCGACGGCGCATTGTCGTCGGCAATGACGATGGTGAGCCGACGGCGCATGAAGTCGTAGGGGATCTCGTCGATCTTGGTGAGGCCGCCGGTCGTCAGCCCGGCGCTTTCGCCCGCCGCCACGATCGCGGCATCAAGCGGGTTCTCGATGCCGGTCTCGAAGGCCGCATTAAGAAAGGCGAGCCGTCGCACCTCTTCGGAAGGCTGGTTTCCGGCGTCGAAGACATCGCTCAGGACGATGGTGCCTTCGGTCAGCGTGCCGGTTTTGTCGGTGCACAGGATGTTCATGCTGCCGAGGTTCTCAATGGCGTCGAGCCGGCGAACGATGACGCCACGCTTGCTCATCGTCCGGGCGCCGGCGGATAGGGTTACGCTGATGATCGCCGGCAAGAGCTCCGGCGACAGACCCACCGCAAGCGCCACGGCGAACAGCAGCGACTCGACCACTGGACGGTCGAGCAGCAGGTTCACCGTCAGCACGAAAAGAACGATGACAACCATCACGCGGATGAGCAGATAGCCGAACTGTCGAACGCCGCGCGCGAAGTCAGTCTCGGGCTGGCGCGCCCTCAGCCGTGCCGCGATAGCGCCGAACTCAGTCCGGCGACCGGTCCTGACAGCGAGAACCTTCGCCGTGCCGCTGCGCACCGATGCCCCGAGAAAGACGACATTGGTTCGCTCAGAGATAGGCGCGTCTGGGCGAACTACCCCAACCCGCTTCTCGACCGGGAACGATTCCCCGGTCATGCTCGCCTCGCTGACGAGGAAGTCCTGCGCCTCGATAACGAGCCCATCGGCCGGGATCAGATTGCCCGCCGAAAGAAGGATGAGGTCGCCGGGTACGATCGTGCTGACGGGCACCACCTGTTCCACCCCGTTCCGTACCACACGGCACGTCAGCGCCAGGCGCTTCTTCAGCCCCTCGACCGCCGTGGACGCCCGGTATTCCTGAAAAAAGCTGAGGACCGAACTGCCGAGGACGATCGCAAGGATGATGGTGGCGTCCACCCATTGCTGGAGCACCAGCGAGATTGCAGCAGCGAATGCCAGGATGAGGACGAGCGGGCTCTCGAACTGACGAGTGAACAGGCGGAGCGCACTCAGGCGGGAGGAATCCTCGACGCTGTTGGCGCCAACTTGCACAAGCAGCGCTGCGGCGTGCTCTGAAGACAGACCTGTGGGTCCCGACCCAAGGCTTGCCGCCAGAGCGGAAGCGTCCTGGTTCCAGTAGGGAGGTTCATCGCCGGCCCGGTTCACTTACGTTTCCAATCATCAATTCGAGCATCTGCCAACGCCCACCGGGGTTCGTCCCTATCTTCAGGGGGCACCGGCATGGTCTGCCTGACCAGTCCCCAAACATTGGCGCGGCATGTCGGCATAATCGAGGTCTGATTAGGTTGCGGAAACTCGCTGCTTAGCTTGACTTGGCTCGTTCGCAAATTGACGAAAGGAACGATCCAGTGAACCTGCTTCAAGAAAATCAAAACAACTATTCGTCAGCCACCGCCTACAGCAACTTGGGCCGCCACGCGCTTCACGTCATCCGGACTCTCTCTGATCAGAGTTATACGAGAGCGTCGATCTGGCGGTATCGAAGCGGCCTCGCTCTGAGCTGCTGCCGGTTCGCTGGACAGGCGGTTAGGCTAACATAGCCTGTTCTTCCTATTCCACAGGGCTCGGATATCCCAGTGTCGAGTGTCGACGTCGCGGGCGGGACAGTGGCAGGCGGCGTGGCCGCCGATCTTGATGTTGGCCTTCGTGGCGTCGATGAAGTCCGGGCCGGTCTCTATCGGATCAAAGATCGGGGGAGGTTTGGCGTCCACAATTGGGAGGTCATCGATCTGCCGGATATTGAAGACCGCATAGGTCGGTCGCGGCAGCTAGAAACCTCCTTCGGGAGGTTTTCTTATTCCCCGATAAGCGCGAACAGCACCCGGCGCAATTCCGCCTCGTCCTCTTTATCGAGCGCCACGCCCAGTTCGGCCAACCCCACCTCGATGTCGCGGCTCGAGTTCCGGACCATTTTCGAGCGCAGGATCTTGGGCTGCCGCGTCGCCTCGGCCTGGGTGGGATCGTAGAATAGTTCCTCGAACAGCTTTTCGGCGGGCCGGATGCCGGTGACGGTGATCTCGATGTCGCCCTGCGGGTTCCGGTCCGAGCGTACCGAAAGCCCCGCCAGCCGGATCATGTTCTCGGCCAGGTCGCCGATGCGGACCGGCTCGCCCATTTCGAGCAGGAAGATGTCCCCGCCCTGCGACAGCGCCCCCGCCTGCACGATCAGTTCGGCCGCCTCGTGGATGGACATGAAGTAGCGGGTCATCTGCGGATCTGTCAGCGTCACCGGACCGCCCGCCGCGATCTGCTCGCGGAACAGCGGCACCACCGAACCG
>JAUXUM010000075.1 GCA_030680995.1 Devosia sp. | reverse complement strand
TGGGCGGCGCCGTGCTGCTGATGCTGCGATCGGCCCGCGATTTCCAGTGGCTGCTCGCCGCAGCCGTGGTTGGCGGTGTGATTTTTTGCGACCTCGAACTGCTGTTGCGCACGCTCGATCAGGGGCCGGTGTCGATGACGATGGGCAAGTGGCTGCCGCCTTTCGGCATCAGCTTCACCGCCGACACGATGAGCGCGGCCTTCGCACTGACGGCGGCGGTGGTCACCATGATCCTCTTGGTCTATCTGCGGATGGATGTGCCGGAGTCGGCCAAACGCGACGGCGTCTATCCGCTGATCCTCCTGTTGCTGGCCGGCGTAAGCGGCTCGTTTCTCACCGGCGACCTCTTCAACCTCTATGTGTGGTTCGAAGTGATGCTGATCGCCTCGTTCGGCCTGATGGTGCTGGGCGGCCGGAACATACAGCTCGACGGCACCGTCAAATACGGCATCATCAACTTCCTCGCCACCACCTTTTTCCTGCTCGCGCTCGGCCTGCTCTACGGCCTGCTCGGCACGCTCAACATGGCCGACATAGCGCTTTCGGCCCCGGCCGCCAATCCAGCCGCGATGGCTTCGGTCGCGGCGCTGCTGATGCTGGCCTTCGGCATGAAGGCCGCGGCGTTTCCGGTGAACACCTGGCTTCCGGCCTCTTACCATACGCCGCCGGCGGCGATATCGGCGCTGCTCGGCGGCCTGCTCACCAAGGTCGGCGTCTATGCGCTGCTGCGCACGCTGGTGCTGTTGCTGCCGGCAAGCCGGGAGCTGCTGGAGCCGGTGCTGTCGCTGGTCGCCATGCTGACGCTGATCATTGCGCCGCTGGGCGCCATCGCCGAAACGAATCTGCGGCGCGCCATCGGCTTCCTGCTCATCGGCGGGATCGGGGCGGTGCTCCTGGGCATAGCCGTGCCCGATGTTCAGGGCATCGGCGGGTCGGCCGTCTATGTGCTGCATGCGATGCTGACCATCACGGCCCTCTATCTGGTGGCGGGCCTGATCGAGAAAGCCACGGGTGAGACCGATTCACGGCGCATGGGCGGCCTCTATGCCGCGAACTCCCTGCTGTCGATCCTGTTCCTGGTGCTGGTCCTGGCGGTATCGGGCGTGCCGCCGCTGCTGGGATTCTGGCCCAAGCTGCTGCTGCTCCAAGCCAGCCTCGACGGATCCGGGCTTACCGGCACCGGCGAACTGGACTATTGGGCGCTGGCGCTGGCCTTCTGCCTGCTGCTCAACGCCTTGCTGACGCTGATCGCCGGCACGCGGCTCTGGGCCCACATCTTCTGGCGGGCGGGCCTCGAGGGCGAGCGCTCGGAGATACCAAATGCCGGACTGCGGGCTCTCAATGCCCGGGAGCGCCGGTACGGAGTCGGCGCCGCGCTCGTGCTCACCGCCCTGGTGGTGCTGGGAGGGCTCGCGCCCAACCTGCTGCTCCATATCGGGCGGGCCGCCGCGCTGGACCTGCTCCGGCCGCAATCCTATATCGAAGCCACCGGCCTTGGAGGCACGTCGCCATGAGCCTCGCGCTGATGACCATTGCCCTCGCCATCGGCTGGGCCGCCGCGACCGACAGCTTCTCGCCGCTCAACATCCTGTTCGGCGCGGCACTGGCGGGGCTTGCGCTGTTCCTCGTTCGCGACAAAGTGGCCGGGCCCAATCTCCTGCCGAGGCTGCGGCGGATCGGCTCGCTGGCCTGGCTGTTCACTTTCGAATTGTTCGTCAGTGCCACGCGCGTGGCGCTCCTCGTCGCCCGCCCGGACATGGAGCGGCACCTGCGGCCCGCTATCATCGCCTTTCCCCTCACGCTCACCCGCGACGCCGAGATCACCACGCTGGCCAACCTCATCACCCTGACGCCCGGCACCCTGAGCGTCGACGTATCGGCGGACCGGCGGGTGCTCTATGTGCACGCCATCTGCATCGCGGACAAGGAAGCGCTGATCCGCGAAATCGCCCAGGGGTTCGAGGCCAAGGTGATGGAGGCGTTCCGATGAGCGGGGAGGACGTCCTGCTGCATGCGACGACCGCGGCGCTGGGCATCCTGACCCTGGCCCTGCTGCTGACCATTATCCGGCTGGTCCGCGGGCCGACGCTGCCGGACCGGATTCTGGCGCTCGATCTGATTGCCACCCTTGCGATCGGGTTCATCGCCGCCATCGCCATCCGCACCGGTTTCATGCTTTATCTCGATATCGCCATCGCGATCGGCCTTCTGGGCTTCCTGTCCACCATCGCCCTTGCACGCTTTGTGCTCAAGAAGGCCGGCACCCGGCACGCCGATGCCGCGTCAGAGGAGACCGGATCGTGATCATCCTGGTGTCGCAATACATCGCGGCCGCGCTGATGGTGATCGGCGCCCTGTTCAGCCTCCTGGCCGGAATTGGCATCCTGCGTCTTCCCGACCTCTACACGCGCATGCACGCGGCCTCCAAGGCCGGCGTGGTCGGCGCTGGACTGGTGCTCTTCGCCATCGCCATGGCTTCGGGCGACGGGCCGGTCGTCCTGCGTGCAATATTAGGAATTCTTTTTCTGTTGCTGACCACGCCGGTTGCCGCGCATCTGCTCGCGCGGGCTGCCTATCGCGCCGGCCACCAGCCCGCTTCCATCACTATTATTAATGACTTGGAAAGGGAGACTAGTGAAACGCCTTAGTATTACGGAGAAATCCCTGCACAGGTGTGGAGCAAGTGCCGTTTCGGTTGCAATCAGAAGCAAAAGGCCATAAACAACCAGTCAAGGTGCGGACATCCCCCTTCCGGCCTCGAATTACGAAAGAAAAGGACCCGATATGAACGACATGCCAGCTAACGTGCTGGGGGCTGAAAGCGATCTCATCGACCTCAGCGCCGATATCGTCTGCGCCTATGTTAGCCACAACGCACTGAGCGTCACCGATCTGCCCAGGCTAATTGCCGACGTGCACACGGCGCTTAGAGGCCTGCAGTCTACCGGCTTCCAGGAGCCGGTGGAAGAATTGAGGCCGGCCGTACCGGTTCGCAAGTCCGTGGCTCCCGATTACATTATCTGCCTCGAGGACGGCAAGAAGTTCAAGTCGCTGAAGCGCCACCTGCGCACCCACTACGATCTTTCGCCCGAAGAATACCGGGAAAAGTGGGGCTTGGCGGCCGATTACCCGATGGTTGCCCCCAACTATTCGGCGACCCGGTCACGCCTCGCCAAGGACAACGGCCTGGGCCGCAAGGCCGGCAGGTAACAGACCGGGACTCCTGCCGTCATGCCTTTCCAGCGGCCGCCTTCGGGCGGCCGTTTCCGTTCTCGCCCCAAAATTCTGTCCCGAGTTATCCCCGCCCCACTTTCGCTCGTGCAGGGTATAGGAATAATGTCCTATAACTCTGAGAGGGTGGATGATGCGGAACGAGACGGTGCGAGCGGAACGGCGGACCGCTTTCGAGGAGGCCGGCGGGCGGGTGATCGCCTTCGACCGGGTGCGCGGCGGCGACTGCGCCGCGGCGGCCGTGGTGGCAATTGTAGCGCGGCGGCGCAGCATCCCGCTCGGCCGGCTGCTGCATCGCTCACGCTGTGAGGCCGATATCGCCGAGGCCCGCCAGCTGGCGATGTACCTGGTGCATGTGATTCTTGGCCGGACCTACTCCCAGGTCGGCCAGTTCTTCGGGCGCGACCGCACCACGGTCGCCCATGCCTGCGCCCGCATCGAAGACCAAAGGGACAGCAGGAGCTTCGATGAAGAGGTCGCAGCCTTCGAGGAGGCAATCGGCGCAAGCGGATCGACTCGCCCAGCAGCGGTGGAGTTCGGTCATGCGGCCGGCTAGCCGCCGCGCCATTCGCTTCGTCCGGGCGTTGCTGCCCGCCAACGAAGCAAAGCTCGTGCCGGCCGGACATTTCTCGACACGCAGCGGCGACCGCGCCGCCACGCTCGAAGCGAGCGAAGTCAGGGATCTGATCGCGCAGGGGGTTCTGCGGGGAACCGCCGGGGTGTGCGGCGCCTCCGGCGGCACGCGATCATGGCTCAGGCGCCAGTTGCTCGATGCCGACGCGTTTGCGGCCCAGCACCGCGACGAGGCGCAGCGCGCGGACGGTTCGATCGTCAATCTCTCCGAAAGCCCGCTCGCCCGCCTGGCGGTGGCGAGCCGGGGCGAGGCCGCGCCATTTCTCGAGCGGCACCAGGTCGAGGCCGGGGAGCGCGTGCGCAGGCTGGCGGAACGGGCGCGGCTGCAACCGCGCGTGATCATGAACTACAGCGCCGCCCAGACCGCTGGAGGCAACAGCACCGCGCGGGGTGGCGCTGAAATCAGTGATCTTGCCGCCGATACGCGCGCCGCCCTTGCCGAGATTCATCGCCTGCTGCCGCGCGATTGCGCCGGTGTCGTGGTCGACGTCTGCGGGTTGCTCAAGGGTCTGCAGACGGTGGAGACGGAACGCGGCTGGCTGCGGCGCAGCGCCAAGCTGGTGCTGCGTATCGGGCTGGAACAGCTGGCGTTGCATTATGGCCTCGCGCCGGTGGCGGTCGGAGCCGAGTCGCGGCGACGGCGGGCATGGATGGAGCAGGGCGCGCGGCCGGAGAGATTTGAGTGAGAGGGATCGAGAAGTGAGTAGCGAATAGGAAGTCCCGTCCCTGTCCTGCACATGCCCGCCGCGCCGTCATCCGCGGGTCAAGGGCCCGCGGATGACGGGCCGGTGGGGGACGAGGGCCGGTGGGAGGATGATAGGCCCGCGGGGATGGGCCGGCTGCGGGGCGGAATGATGGCAGGCGGCGGGCCCGCCTACGCCGCCGCCGCGCTCCGCGCTTCGCCGCGGATGCGGTTGACCATGGCGACAAGACCGTTCGAGCGCTGCGTGGTGAGGTGTTCGCGCAGGCCGAGCCGGTCGAAGATGGCGATGGCGTCGGTTGCCGCGATCTCGTCCGCGGGCCGGCCCGAATAAAGCGAGATCAGCACCGCGACCAGGCCCTTGACGATCATGGCGTCGGATTCGCCGCGATAGCGAAGCGCATCGCCATCCCGCTGCGATACCAGCCAGACCTGCGAGACGCAGCCATGCACCTTGTTTTCCGCACTTCGCTCGGACGGATCGAGCGGCGGCAGCGCCTGGCCGAGCTCGATGAGGTAGCGGTAGCGGTCCTCCCAATCGTCGAGAAAGGAGAGGTTTTCGGAGATGTCCTTGAAGGCCTGCGGTTCGCTCATGGGGTCTAGATAGTGCATCGGCGGCGGGGATTGAAGGCGTATCGCTGGATCCGGGGAGGTCGGGCGAAAAAAGCGAGCTGCAAGCACGGGGCAGCGTGCTTGCAGCTCAACCAGGGGTCGCTAGTGGAGCAGCGTCGGGGGAAGTGACGCAACCCCTGGCTTATCCCATCCAATCCGGTCGCGGTCGGGGGAACGGAACCGGATCGGCTGACGAATCCTGCATGGGGGCGCCGAGAGATGGGGAGGAGGTCAGAGCGACAGCGGCAAGCGCCTTGCCGCCGACGCATCGAACCGACGCGCAGTCGCCGGCGAGCATCTGGCTCACGATCAGCTGCTGGCCGGCCGCCATCGCCTGGGAGGAGAAATCTCCCGCCGCGGCGCCCAAATCGACGGATTTCGGCGCCATCGCGATGAAGGCCACCGTCAACCAGAATGCTGACCTCAGAATGAACATGTAACGCTCGACCCTTGACCAGACGGTAGTCCCGCCTCGCTTCGTGAGGACACTAGACCGGGCGGCATTAAGGTCCCTTTGGATGAACGCGTAAAATTATAGTCAAATGCCTCCGACCGCTGCCGGGAAGGCAAGGACTTGTTTACGCTAACCGGAGAAACCCGCCGGACAAGCCTGTGCAAACAGGGTGTGGCCACCCCTGGGCCGATTTCCTTTAAGCGTGTCTTAGGCCTTCGGTGGAAAGGTATTTCCCAAGAAATAACGGGCGCCGGGAAGCGAGTTCTTAGTAATGCGTAGCCTCTTCCTCATGCTTGCAGGCTGGCGGGCCTCCAAGCCGGTTCGCGAGGCGAAAGGCCGTCCTGAAGCACTGCGGCGCGAGACGTTGGCGATCAATTCCAGGATCGCCATCGCCGCCAGCGCCGTCGCCATGCCGGTCGCCCTTTACGCGCTCCCGCAAGGTTCGCTGCTGCCCTTCGTCCTGGTGGTGCTCGGACTTGCGGCGGGCTTCCTGACCTTGGCCCTGCATCATCGCGGACAATATGAATGGGCCGCGGCAGGTCAAGTCTACGCCATGCTCTTGACGGCGTTGATTCTGGCGGTCGCCGATCCGGCCATCGCCGATTTCGGCCTTGCCGTCGCGCTGCTGGCGCCGGTGCACGCCGCACTCCTCGCGCGCAATCCGGTAAAGAAGCGCAGCTGGGCGATCCTGGCCGTCGTCATTGCCCTTGCCGTGCTGGCCTCGATCGGCATCCTGGGCTGGCCGGAAGTCTACCGGCCGGACTTCGCACTGCTCGGTGGAGGCGTGTTCGCCGTGGCCGCGCTGATCGTGGCGCATTCGGCCAGCCGGCTGAACTCCGCCTTCGAAGTCTACGAAAAGGCGCAAATCAACGCCTACCGCCACCTGATCGAACACGTGCAGGACGCGGTCATGCGCTTCTCCGGTGAAGGAACGCTGCTCTTCGCCTCGCGCTCTTCCGAGAAGCTCTTCGGCTGCCGTCGCTACGAGCTTTCCGGCAGCGGCATGATCGAGCGCATCCACGTGCTCGATCGCCCGGCCTATCTGACCGCGTTCGCCGACGCCAACCGCGACGGCAACTCCCGCCACGTGGAAATCCGCATGCGCCACGACGAGCCGGACGCACCCGCCACCGCGGCGCGGTTCGTCTGGGTCGAAGTCGCGCTGTCCCCTGTCGTCGATCCGGACGCACCCGATGAGAGGCATGAGGTGGTCGCCCTGTTCCGCGACGTCACCGAACGCCGCGATCACGAGAACGAGATGCGCCAGGCTCACAAGCTCGCGGAGGAAGCCTCGAGCGCCAAATCGCGCTTCCTTGCCACCATCGGACATGAATTGCGCACGCCGCTGAACGCCATCGTCGGCTTTTCAGAAATGATGGCCAGCGGCGTCGCCGGCGAATTGTCGTCCCAGCACAAGGAATATGCCGCCCTCATCCATCAAAGCGGCCGGCACCTCATCGAAGTGGTCAAGATGCTGCTCGACATGTCGCGCCTCGAAGCGGGCAAGTTCGAGCTGCAGACCGAAAGCTTCGCGCCCGAGGCGCTGATCGAACCCTGCCTGACCATGCTCGACACCATGGCGCGCGAGAAGAGCGTTCGGTTGATGACGGACCTGCCGCGCGCCTTGCCGGCGATCGTGGCAGACGAGCGCGCCTGCCGGCAGATCCTGATCAACCTGATCTCCAATGCCATCAAGTTCGGCCGCGAGCATTCCGTGGTGACCGTCTCGATGAGGCGCCAGGGCCTTCATCTGGGCATCTCGGTCACCGACCAGGGAATCGGCATGTCCGCCGACGCGATAGGGCGGATCGGCGAACCGTTTTTCCAGGCCCAGGATGGGCTCGCCCGCCGCTACGAGGGCACGGGCCTGGGCCTTTCGATCGTCAAGGGTCTTGTGGAACTTCACGGCGGCACGCTGCATGCCGCATCGACGCCGGGCGAGGGTACGACGATGACGGTTTTGCTGCCGATAAACGGTCCGGCAATAAAGGTGGAGGAAACTAGGTCGGTAACCACCCTTCACCGGGATCCGGCTCCGCAGCAAATGCCCACATGGCCCGACGAAAAAAGAAGAGCTCTATGACCGCAGCAACCCTCACGCACCTGCCCCTGGCGGCGGGCGGCGCCGTGTTGGCCTCGGCGGGCCGCGCGGCACTTTGGGCCTTTTCACGCTTCATGCGCGCCCCGCTCACCAATGCGGCGATCATGACCATGGTGAGCTTGACCGCCATGGCCGGCAGCAATGCCCTTTTCTTTCAGGCTCAGGAGCACCCGGCGCCCCTTTTTGCCCCGCTGGCCGGACGGCAGGTGGCGGCCGCGCCAAGCGTCGAACCCGTGGTTCCAGCCGTCCGCCAGGGCAAGCATCAGGCGATCGCGCCGTTGCCGCAGGCCGAGCTGACCGGCAGCATCGCCCCCGACAGCAGGCCAATCGGCAACGCCGAAGTCTTCGAGATGCAGCGCAAGCTCGAGATGCTGAAGCTCTTCGAGGGCACCATCGACGGCTATTACGGTCCGCAAACGGCACGCGCGATCAAGAAATTCGAAGAACGCAACGGCATGAAGCCGAAGGGCGAGCTCACCGCCGAAATCATCGAGGCCGTCCGCAGGGCTCCCGCAATCGCCGCAACCTCGGAGCCTGAACAACTGCCGGCTCCGGACCCGCTGCCGGCGACCGACGCCCTGCCCAAGGTGAACCCGCAGCCGGTCGCCGAGCCGGCGAGCGATCCGGCACCTCTGGCCGCGGTGATGCCACGCACCGTGACCACGGTGGAACCCCTGCCGGCGCCCGACCCGCTGCCGCTCGCGGTTCAGGCTCAGCCGGTCGCGCAGAAACAGCCGCCGCGGCGCGAGATACCGGAGACGCCGCAGGACGCTTTCAACCTGGCGGTCGAAACCGCGGGCGATGCCATCGACACCATCATCAATGGCGTGCAGACCGTCGCCATGACCAAACGCGCAGCGAGCAAGCCGGTGGCGGCTCAGCAATTCACGCCCGACCCCCCGGGAACGGCCGCGGCGGCCGAGCAGGTGCCAGCGCGGACGAACGCGCAGGTGGCGATGATCGAGCCGAGGCCGGTACCGGGCCAGCCGCTGGTGATCGCCGAACCCGCGCCGGGAGCGCTCGCCGAGGTTCCGGTGCTCGATACCGAAGCCAAGCTCGAAGACCTGATGCCGGCCTTTTCGGTGACCGATCCGGTGATCGTCGCACGGGTACAGCGGGGCCTGGCAAGCCTGGGCTTCCTGCACGGCCCGACGGACGGGGTCGCCGGCGAGGCGACGGCCAAGGCGATCCGCAATTTCGAGGTCTACTACAACTACAAGGTGACGGGCCGCATTTCGCCCGAACTGCTCGACCTGCTTGTCCAGAACGGCGCTTCCATCTAGACAGCAACAATGCTGCGAACCGATCTCTGGGCCTCCGCCTTCGTGCGGCGGCACAACGACCTGGGCCATCTCTGCGTCGTCGCCCGCAAGGGCGATCCCGTTGCCGGCCAGATCTTCCTCGAGGTCGATCATTTGAACGGCACGGTCTCGCTGTTCACGCCGGCCCCCAGCGCCGCCCGCACCGACGACGGCGAAGACCGCGTCTTCCAGCTGCGCTTCGATCGGGTGGAGCCGCAGCAGGTCCGCGGGCGCATTGCCCAGGAACTGCGCTTCGATCCCGACCTGTGGGTGATCCTGGTCGAGTTGCGGAACGAGGAGCCGGGGATTTCGCTGGTTGACGCCTAGCCCGCGCGCTTCGCGCCGATGCGCGCCAGCGCCTCGATCGCCTGATCGACCACCGGATTGCGCTCGCGGCCAACCAGCGGAGTGCGACGGCTTTCCTCGGTGAAGGGGCGGTATTCGGGCTTGACGAGATCGAGCAGGTTCACTTCGCCGCGCCAGGCGCTCATCAGATAGGCCGTGGCGTCGACGCTGACCGTCTCGAACATGCTTGAAAAGGCCGAGAGCGACTTCGACCGGTCCTCGTCGTGCGAGGTGGCATGGATGAGAACCTTGAGGCCGTCATAGGCGCTGCAGCCGAAGGCCCTGAGGATGACGAAGAGCGCGGCCCCGCTGCTGTCGTGGGCGATCTGCCCGCAGCGCACCTCGTCGAGCCCGGTGATCTGGTGCAGCAGGCGGGTGACCTCGGGCCGGCGGTTTTCGGCGAACAGCTTCATCAGCGCCCTGGTGAGTTCGGCGGTCGCGACCGCGAGCTGCTCCAGCGTCTTCTTGATCGGCGCGACGGGCGTGTTGCGCCGGGCGAAGGCCTTGATCACCTTGATCCTGTCGGTTTCGTTGAGGTCGAAGAACGCCGGCGCCAGCAGGGCGCAATCGAAATCGTCGCGCGCGGCCAGCGACCAGGCGACCTGGTGATCCATCTGCGCCGACCGGGCCAGCGCGCCGAGATAGGGGCCGCGTGGGGCGATCGACGTGTTGGTGGCGAGGGCGCGGTAGACCTTTCGGCTGTTGAGCTGGAAGAGCTTGGCCAGCACCACGTTGGTGAGGTCGCCGCGCCGGGCCAGTGCCGCGGCCGCCGGTACGTCCTTGGCCGAGACGATCTTGAGCATCGTGGCTTCGGAGAGCCGCGGCGCCGACACCAGAAAGTCGGCGAGATCGTCGCCCAGATGGGTGATGACCAGCGTTTCGAGCTCGGGCGAAAGGCTTTCCGAGCGGCCCAGTGTCGCCGCCGCCTTCGCGCGGGCCGACGGCGCCGCGGTCGGGAACAGGCGCTGGGCGAGGGCGGCGAACTGCTCCATTTCCGCACGGGTCGGCTTGCCGCGCCGCGCATAGGCGTCACAGGCCGCGACGAGCAGCGTATTGGTGCGGTCGATCCCGCCCGTCTCGATGAGGAGCTGGAAGGTTTCGTACGGTTGGAAGCCGATCATCGTGAGCCCTGAGTCGCCCAGTTTACGGGCGCAAAATCGCATAGCCGGACTATTTCAGGGAAATCGTTAGCGAACTGTTAACCTTGACGATCTCTTAATGAAAACGGCTGGGGAATGCGTCGCTCCGGCATTTGACGCCGGCAATGGTGCTGGCGCGGAGGCTGGTTTGGGAAAGCTCGTCCAGTTCGACAAGCGGGGACGCCACCCGAAGGCGCGGCCGATCAATCCCGGCAACGCGCAGATCCTAATTTTCACCGGCGTGCGCTACGAGCGAGATGGTACCCCTGTTCCCGGCAAGCCGATGGGCCCGTCCAGGGTGAAGCGCAAGCGTGGTTGACCAGCTGGGCGCGATCTGCCGCGCATTCGCCGTGATCGCGCTGCTCGGCGCGACGGCGGCCTGTGCGCGACCCGTGGGCGATCTCGGCCGCGCCCAGCCGGGCGTGCTCCACGACGAGATACTGCCCACCATCGGCAAGACACGGGCCGAACTCGCCGGCGAGCCGGTCTCCAAGTTCAATCTGACCGACCAGGAGCGGGAGATGCATGATCGCGTCTGGCGCTTCCTGGTGGCGGCGCACGCGTATGACTGGTTCTACGACGTCTCGGCCGAGCTGCAGCGCATCCGCCTGTCCGGGGCGCGGGACCACAAGTTCAAGCCTGATCGCTACTACCGGTGGCTGAGGCAGACCGAATACGCCTCCTCGCGCGTGCGCTACCAAACCGTCGCCGATCACGTCACCGCCGATCTCGACACCATGCCCGGAACCTTCCGTGCCATCTGTGCGGTGCTCGAGGTCGACCGCCAGCGCGGCATCGCAGCGCGCGAGGTCGCCGGGCTCGGCGCCGCCGCGGGCGAACATGCGCTGGCGCGGAAGGCCGAAAACACTACGCGCATCGACTGGTTCGTCCGCGCCGTCGCCTATCGCTACGACTCCTACGGCTATGCGCTCGATCACCTGCTGGTCGAGACCCCGCACGAGGAAGCCATCAAGGTCGACGGGCTGCTCAGCCGCCTCGCCACCCATGTCGAGCGCGCCCAGCGCGGCGACTTCTGCCAGGGCAGTGGCGGCGCCATCGGCAAGGACGGCGACGCAATTCGCCCGCGTGTGCTGATGCCGGCACCGGGAGCGGGTGCCCACCTGAAATAGACCTGGAGCCCAATGCGCTTCGATCGAATCGAAGCACCGGCTTCAGTTCTTTATTGTCGCATCGCTATTCGCGAAAAACCGGTTCTAGCCGGTAACGTTCGTGCAGCTGATCGTTTCGAGAGCGGCTTCGTAGCGCTTGCGCATCGCCTGATGCGGCGGCGCAAGACGCACGACCACGAACACGTCGTCATTCCGCGATTCGACGATCAGCAGTCCCTCGGCGACGTCGAGCTGTTGCTGGGCCAGGAGCCGCGTCTGCGCCTGGTTGAAAATGCCGAGCTCAAGGCTTTGGCCGATGCCGTCGCGATTGGTGGTCGAGTAGAGGACGGCACCGTCCCTGCCATAGACGGCGACCGACCAGAAGGCCAGGGGCAGCACGCCGCGGACGATGCCGGCGCCGTTGCGAAGGTCGAGGCGGCAAACGGCATAGGCAAGCTCCGGATCAAGTCGCAGCGGGTTCTCCTCGCCGGCTACGACCGCAGGCAGCACCGCCGGCTTGCCCAGGGCATCGAGCGCATCGACCTGAACCCAGGCCGCATTGGCCGCGAGCGAAGGCAGGCCGAGGATGACCGCCAGATGGATCACCCCACCCAGCACCCCGCCGGCGATCAGCCACAGCACGGTGCGGGTCACGAGCAGGCCTCCCTGATGATGGCGGGCAGTGTCGTGACCGAGGACGAGCCGAGGCCGGTGAAGCTGATCGTGTCGTAGAGCGTCAGCGCGAGCTGGAAGGGACCCTCGCCGGTAATCTCGAGCCAATTGTAGGGGCTGAGCGTCTTGCCGACATAGAGCTGCATCGAGCCATCTTCGGCACGGGCGATCCTGGTGCTGTTGAATGCGGCCGGGCCGCCCGGCCTGGCGATGACAGCGCCGTCCGGCGACGTCGGCACCAGCGTCCAGAACGTCGCCACCGGGGTCGTCCCGTCGACCCGGTAGCGGCACGCGCGATCGAGGCGCAGGCCGTCGCTGTCGGTGGTCGCGACGAACTGCAATCCCTCGCCCGCGCCGAGTTGCAGCGCGCCGTTCCGCGAGACGAAGGCACGTGTATAGGGATCGGGTGTGGGTGAGCCTGCATCGCGCCACGCGGACCATGGCCCGACATCGATTGCGCCGAAAAACCGGCCGTCGCTGAGGGCGTACCAGGAGAGCCCGAAGCCAACGGCCAGCGCCACGACGATCATGACGATCAGATGGCCCAGAAAGCGCAAGTTCTACAGACTCTCGCTGGGGCGGATGGTCCGGCCGGCAGCCAAGGCCGCCTGGTCCGCCGCGGGGCGCGCCGCCCGCAGCGCCGCCTTCAGCCGGTCCGCCACATCGAGCAGCTTGCGCGCCGCTTCGGGCTGCAGGACGGGCGGCCGCTCGGCTTGCAGCGCCGCCCCCGCTTCTTCCTCCGCAGATGCGATGACGAAGGGCGCCGACTTGAAATCGACGCCGAAGACCGGCTTTATTTCGACATTGGTGTGGGCATAGGCCATGAACTTCTGCCAGGCGATGGTCGGCAGCGTTCCGCCGGTGAGGTTCTTGGTCGGCCGATAGTCATCGTTGCCGAACCAGACAGCGGCAACGTAATTGCCGGTGAACCCGCAGAACCAGGCATCGCGATACGATGTGGTGGTCCCCGTCTTGCCGGACGCCGGCACGCCTTCGATCTGCGCGCGCCTGCCGGTGCCGTTGGTGACGACCAGGCGCAGCATGTGGTTCATGTAGGCGGCGGTCCGCTCGCTGAGCACACGCTCATGCGGCGTGGTCATGTCCGCTTCATACACAGGCTCGCCGCGCAAAGTAGTGATGCGGGCGATGCCGAAGGCGGGCGTCTTGAGGCCTCCACTTGCGAAGACGGCATAGGCCGACGTCATGTCGAGCACACTCACCGAAGCCACGCCCAGCGCCAGCGACCGGGTAATCGGAAACTCGTTCTGGATGCCCATGCGATGCGCCATCTCCGCGATCGGCTCGCGTCCGGTCTTGATCGAGAGCGTCACCGGCACGGTGTTGATCGACGCGGCGAAGGCCGATTCCAGCGTCACCGAGCCCTTGTAGTTGCGGCCGTAGTTCTGCGGGCACCAATCGCCGATGCAGACCGGGCGGTCGCTGATCGCCGTTTTGGGGGTATAGTCGGGCAGCATCTCGAAAG
>JAUXUM010000073.1 GCA_030680995.1 Devosia sp. | reverse complement strand
CGGTTGCGGCCCATGCCGTGCTCGCCGGTCTCGGCCTTGAAATGCTGCTGGTAGCGGTAGTCGATGAGGGTGTTGAGCCCGTCGACGCATTCGACGACGACATCGCCGCCGCGGCCGCCATTGCCGCCGTTCGGCCCGCCGAACTCGACGAATTTTTCGCGCAGGAACGAAACGGCGCCGGCGCCGCCGTCGCCGGCGCGCACATAGACCTTGGCCTGATCGAGAAACTTCATGCGACTTGTCTTTCCGCCCACACGGAGCGTTGGAGTTCGGTGTCGATATGGCGCACCTCTTCGCCGCGTGCAAGGCAAAGCAGGTTTCCCGCGCCGGTCTCGACGAAACCCATCTTCCTCTGGATGGCCAACGATGCCCTGTTGAAGTGGACGACGCCGGAGCGGATTTTCGGCGCGTCCGTCACCCCGAAATACCAGGCGATCACGGCAGCCACCGCTTCGCTCATAATACCACGGTTCCAGAACGGCTGCGCCAGCCAGTAGCCGATTACGGTCTCCCCGCCGACGTCGAGGTGGTAGCCGACCTGGCCGATGAAGCCCTCCCCCGCCAGCTCAATGACAAAGCCGGTCTCGCCCGCCGGCCGGTCCGGCCGCCAGCTCCTGAGCCAGGCGCGGGCATCCGCAAGGTGATAGGGGTAGGGCACGCGCGAAAGATTGCCCGCCACCGCGAAGTTGTTGAGAAACAAGGCGATACGTTCCGCATCAGCCATCACCGGCTGGCGCAGGGTCAGGCGCCGGGTAGCAAGACTCACATCCATCTGGGCTGCTCCAGAAGCAGGAAGACAATCGGCTGGCCCTTGAGGGTGCCGCTCTCGTCGGTGCCTTCGCGCACCCGTTTGAAGCCGGCTTTTTCCAGGACGTTCAGCGAGGCGGCGTTGGCGGCGAGGGCGCGCGACCTGATCTGCCTGTACTGGCGCGTGGCGAAGGCGGTATCGAGCAGGGCCTTGACCGCCTCGCTCATGTAGCCCTTGCCCCAATGGGGCTCGCCCAGCCAGTAGCCCAGCTCGGGCGGCTCGCCATTGGCAGAAAAGGTGAAGCCGACGACGCCGATGAACTGGCCGTCGAGGGTGATCGCATAGGGTCGCTCGTCGGCGCGCTGGGCAAAGATCTCGACGAAGGCGACGGCGTCGGCCCGCGTATAGGGGTTGGGCAGTCGCGAGAGCACCGCGTGGATCTTGCTGTTGTCGGCGAGCTTGACCAGGTCCGGCACGTCGCCGCGGATCGGCGCGCGCAGCACCAGCCGCTTGGTTTCGACGCGACCGGGCAAGACGTCACGCTGGCGCCGCGAGGCGAGGCGTGCCGCGGCGGTCTCCAGCGCCCGCGCACTCGCCGCGGGCGTCTGGATGGGCCGCCGCGGCGTTCTGGCGACAATCGTCTTGGGATCGACCTTCTTGGTGTCGACGGTCTTGGGTGCGAGCTTTTTCATCACGCAATCCTCTGCAATAGGGGCACAACGGCGGCGGCTCTGGGGCCGGTCCAGACGATCACTTCGCCATCGCGCAGTGTCCGGCAGGGAACGCGGTGCGTGGCGAAATGCTTGTGCGCCTGCTCTGCCGCGTTGGTCTCGGGGTGCCTGGAGCGGTAGTGGGGCACGATCGCGAAATCGACCAGGCCCAGCCCCTCCCAGTCGATCTCAGGCGCATAGCCGGCAGGGCGTTCGGTCGGATCGTCCATCAGTTCCATGCCTTTGAGCGTCGGCGCGGCCACCACCGCGCCGGCGGAAAAGCCGCCATAAACGATATCGTCACGGTCGAGCATTTCGACAATGATGCGGTCGAATCCGGATTGGCGCATGGCGCGGCGCAGCGTGAAGGCATTGCCGCCCACGGCCCAAACCAGATCGAAGTCTTGCAACTTTTCGGCCAGCCGGTCCGCTTCGCCGAAGTAATCGCGCAGGTCGAGGTCCTCGGCCGAAATCCCGAGCGAGGCGAATTCGGCATGCGGATCATAGACTTGGCTGCGACAGATCTCGCGGGCCGCCGGCGAGGCGGCGTCCTTGGCGTTCGAGATGACGGCGGCGCGCTTGCCATTGCCAAGAAGGGCGAGCAGCGCGCCGGAGCGATCCCCGATGCGGTATGATGAAAGGTACAGTCTCATTTTCAGCCGCCCTCACAGCGAAAAAACAAAAAGGGGAACCGGAATTCCGGCTCCCCTTTGGAAACTGTGCCTGGCGGATGTTCTGCCTTGCCGGGGAGCTGGTCTCCGGCAGGGTTCTTGGTCCTTACCGGGTTATTCTGCTGCTTCCGCTGCCGGGTTTACCGACACGTAGACTCTGGAATTGGCTCGGGTCTTGTAGGTGACGGTGCCGTCGACGATCGCAAAAATGGTGTGGTCGACGCCCATGCCGACACCGGTGCCCGGATGCCATTTGGTGCCGCGTTGGCGAATAATGATGTTGCCCGGGATCACCGCTTCGCCGCCAAACTTTTTGACGCCGAGACGGCGGCCAGCTGTGTCACGACCGTTGCGGGACGAACCGCCTGCTTTCTTGTGTGCCATCTGTCGTGCTCCTTATTCCTTGGCCGCCTTGGGCGCAGCCTTCCTGGCGGCGGGCTTCTTCTCGGCGGCGGGCTTTTCGGCCTTGGCCTTGGGTTCGGCTATCGCCTTTGCCTCTACGGCCGGCTTCTCGGCCTTGGGCTTGGCGGCGGCCTTCGGCTTGGCCGGGGCTTTGGCTTCCGCCGCGGGCTTTTCGGCCGGCTTGGCCTCTACCGTCTTGGCCGAAACCGCCGCGGCGGCTTCCGCCTTGGCGGCGGCCTTAGCCCTGGCGCGCTCGTCCGGCTTGGTGGCCGGCTTGGCGCCGCCGAGGAGGATCTCGGTGATCCGGACGGTCGAAAGCAGCTGCCGGTGGCCGTTGCGACGGCGATAATTGTGGCGCCGGTTCTTCTTGAAGACGATGACCGTGCGCTCTTTCTCGGTGGCGAGGAACTGGCCAGCGACCAGCGCACCTTCCACCAGCGGCGCACCCACCGTCACATCGTCGCCATTGCCGACCATCAACACCTGGTCGAAGGTCACAACGTCGCCGGCTTCGGCTTCGAGCTTCTCGATCTTCAATACGTCGTTGGCGGCAACCTTGTATTGCTTGCCGCCGGTCTTGATCACTGCAAACGTCATGCTCTTGCCGGGCTTTCCGCCCGGATCCCTTGTCTGTCGCGCTTTGCGGCGCCGCAGGTCAATTGCCCGATCCTGCGGTCTTGATCCATGCTGCCGGAAACGAACCGGCGGGCAGCCTCAAGCAGCGGTTTGAAACAGTGGCCTGATAAAGCCAAAACGGCGCGCCAGATGGACGGCACGCATTCGCGCCGGGTTATCGTTGCAATCGCCAGCCGAGTCAAGGCGAAAGGTGGGGGTCTCCAGGGCAATCGGGTGAAGGAACAAACGCCGAACCGTTCGGCATCGCAGGCCCAGTCGATGTGCTCGGAGACTCGCAAGGCGAGACTGTTTGATGAAGCCGCAACCCGAAGCGGGCAATCAAGCCTTCGCGGCGGCCTGAAATCAGAAGGCCGCAAGTCGCAGACCACGTTCTGAACCGTTCATCCGATTCCCCTGTAAGGGTCTCAGGCGACCGCGTACCAGTCGCGCATACGCGCCTCGACACCTTCGAAATCGCGCATGGCTTCGGCCAAAGCGAGGTGCTCCTCGCCGAGAGTAGTGGAAGGGATAGGCGATCCTGGGCTTGAAGGTCCTGGCAGCGGACGCCGCCTGGGGCGGATCATGGCGCGCGGCAGGCAGATGCCGGCCTCGTGCAGTTCTTCCGCTATCGTCGACGCGACGATGGTGCGGTGAAAGTTCTTGTCCTCGAAGGCGTCGAACAGGTCGAACTCGAAGGCGGAGGGCCCCAACGGGATCAAGCCTTCAGCCGCATCGCCCGGAACGCGAACCAGAGCTGCCTGGCGTCCTTCGCGATCGCTCAGTGCGGCGCGAAACCAGGGGCCATTGCCGCCAGCCGCATCGCAGGCGGAAAACTCCGGCCCAGCACCGCCCGCAGCAGATCCGGATCGCGCGGCGGGCCACGGACAAAGAGCGGCGGACGCATCATACCGCGCTGGGGGCAAAGGGTGTTGCGGCGGCCAGATTGCTATGTCATAAGCCCGGCCTTGTCGACCTGCCGCGCTCGCGCGGCCTCAACAGCTCGCGGAGAGATGGCTGAGTGGTTGAAAGCACCGCACTCGAAATGCGGCATAGGGGCAACTCTATCGGGGGTTCGAATCCCTCTCTCTCCGCCACTTCGGAACAAAGGTGGGCACGCCGCCCGCCGCCGTTCCCGCGCCTGATGCGGCGGCAAGCGTCCGCAACAGGTCGCTTTTCGATCCCATGATGCGGACTTCGCCTTCATCGACCTCGACGCGCTGGGCGAGCGCGCGGAGATGGTCGCGGCGATAGCCGCCGCCGTCGAGGCGGATGCGCTGGCGAGCGGTGCTGGCAAACTTGCGGAGCATCGGCGGGGTGATCGCCTGCTGCCCGACGCTTTCGAGCATGGCGGATGCGCGGTCGGCATCGACGCGGGCCTGGTCGCGGGTGGCCTTGAGGCCGGCGATGCGATCCTTGAGGTCCCGGTCGTCCAGATCGGCGACGCCGCTCTCGATGGCGTCATAAAGGCGCTTGAGGCGCAGATCGGTTTCGGTCGCCCGCTTGTTCAGCTCGGCGATGTGGTCGCGGCGGCGCTCGGTGCGCGCCTGCCGCCGGTCGAGGACGGTGGCCAGCACCTCTTCCAGCCGCGCCGGATCGAGCAACCTGTCCTCCAGATGCCCGGCGACAAGCGCGTCCAGTTTCTCCATCGGCACGGTCATGCCGGTGCAGGCGGTCGGTCCCTGCCGGGCCTTGGTCGAACATGTGTAGTAGCGATAGCGCCCGCCCTTGCCGGTGCGGATGGTCATGGCCCCGCCGCACTTGGCGCAATGGATCAGGCCGGTAAGGAGCGTGGGACCACCCACCACCTGCGGCGGCGTCACCTTCGGGTTGCGCGCCTTCATGCGGGCCTGAACCGTATCGAACGTCACCTGATCGATGATCGGGGGCACCGCGACCGGGATCACTTCGTCGGCGGGTTTCAGTTCCTTGGTCTTGCCGCGCTTGTTGAACTCGTGACGCCCGATATAGGTCTGGCGGGTCAACAGCCGGTGGACGGTGCCGATCCCCCAGCGCCCGCCGTCGCGGGTGAAGATGCGGCGCTCATTGAGATATTTGGTGATCGATTTGACGCCCATCGGACCGTTGGCGCCGTCGCCCTCCAGCGCGAGGCGAAACGCCAGCCGCACCGTGTCGGCATGGAGCGGGTCGATCTCCAGCTTCTTCTTGACCTTGGCTCCGCGCTGCTCGGCGGCGACGACGCGGTAGCCGATCGGCGGCAGCGAGCCGTTCCAGAAGCCCTGCCGTGCATTCTCCTTCAAGGCCCGCAGGACGTGTTTGGCGTTTTCCTTGGACTGATACTCGTCGAACAGCGCCATGATCTGGCGCATCATGACGTGCATCGGATCGTCGCCCATCTCCTGGGTGATCGACAGAAGGCGGATGCCGTTCTTGGCCAGTTTGCGGACGTAGAACTCCAGCTCGAAGTGATCGCGGAAGAAACGCGAGAAGCTGTGGACGACGACCACGTCGAACGGGGCGGGCTTGCTGGTCCCGGCCTCGATCATGCGCTGGAACTCGGGGCGGCGGTCGTTGGTGGCGGACGCGCCCGCGTCCACGAAGGTCTCGACAAGCTGATAGCCGCGCGCTGTGCAATAGGCTTCGCCCTGCTTGCGCTGATCGGGGATCGACACGTCATGCTCGGCCTGCCGCGCGGTCGAGACGCGCAGATAGAGGGCGGCGCGCCCCTGGACAGTGCTTTGGGGCACGGCGGTCATGCCGCCTTCCTCAACGCGCGCTGCACCGCCTTGGGATCGCGGTCGATGACGAGAAGATAGGCGCGCGCCGGGCCTTCGGGGGCGCGCTGCTTCTGTTCCCAATGCCGGAGCGTCTTGATCGAGAAGCCGAATCGCCCGGCAAACTCCTCCTGCGTCATCCCGAGCTTCCCCCGGATCGCCTTCACGTCGATCTCCTGCGGGATATGCACACCGAAGCGGCTAGCGTCAGCCGTGCCTTCGGCAAAGGCGACGGCCTCTTCCAGCCCGCGCCGGATGCTGTCGGCAATCTTGCTCGTCATCGCTTGCTCCTCTTGGCATAGGCATCCACCAGCAGCGCCGTGAGGCGGCGGAAGTCGTTGCGGTCGGCCTGGGACAAGTCCGCCCGCTCGTTCTTGGCATAGGCGGTCAGCGCGAACAGCGGCATGGTCTCGCTGTGGTAGAAATAGACTACCCGCGCGCCGCCGCGCTTGCCGCGTCCCTCAAGTCCCCAGCGCAGCTTACGGACCCCGCCGGCGCCGGGGATCAGGTCTCCGGCGGTGGGGTTGTAGGCGAGATAATCCACCAACAGGCCGCGCTCCTCGTCCGTCATCATGCGCCGTGTCGCCGCCAGGAACTCGGGCGTCTCGACGACGCTGACGGGTGCTGGTTTCGACATGACTCTATATACTCCAATGAGGGACTTCGTGCAAGCGTGCTCATGTGACTGGGACAGGAAAGCCGGACGGTCAGACGGGTCCAAAAAACTCGTCGAAGTGGTCACCGAACCACGCCTCGAAGACGGCGATCTCGGCGTCGGTGACCGGCACCTTTTCGGGCCAATCGTCGCTGACGCGCCAGCTCGCCACGTCATGCCTGGGCGGACGGCCGGGGAACGGCCAAGGTTGTCCCAGCAGCCGTTCAAGCTGCTGGGATGCCGATGGCTGGTGCGGGACTCGGGGCATTGCCCCAGAGTCGCTGAACCAATGCCCTTGAAGAATAGCGTTTCTCTACGCTGGACTACGCATCGTAGCCCAGCGTGCAAAGACAGGCGCACGGCGGGCGGCGTCCTGAGCGTTGCAGCGGCGCGCGTCATGATGATGTCACCATGCGTTCCACGATCCGCATGGGCAGAACGAGGCGAAGCGAATCGGGAAGTCGAACGAAGCCGTGAGCGGCATAGAAAGCCGCGGCGCCTCCGTCCAAAGCGTCTACGACGATCATCGACGATCCGACCGTCTCGGCGCTCGCCAGCGCCCGTCGCAGGGCATCCGCCAACAGGACCGCGCCAAGCCGCTGGCCCTGCCGATCGGCGGCGATGGCCAGCCGCCCGATCAACGTGGCGCTGACCAGCGGATAGCGAGGGATATGCTTCCTGGCAGCTTCGGGAACATCGCCAGGATGAAGCGCGGTCGCGCAAAGTGTGTAGTAGCCCAGCACGGTGTCTGGCGCGGTCGTATCGACCAGGACGAACACCCCGTTGGCGCGGCGTCGGACGTCCTGACCGGCCTGGGTGTGCAGGTAGCGGTCGAGGCTTTCGACCCCGCATGTAAAATCGGCGCGGTGGTGGCCGCCGCTCAACGGGACGACGGCAAGGTCAGGCTTGGGTCGCTCCACCGTTCATGCGCCGACGCGGCGGCTGTGATCGGCCAGCGCGCGCGCGAGGCGTTCGCTCGGCTCGGGCGGATGGATCAGCGCATCGAAAAACGCTGTCCGGTCACGCTCGGAGAGATGCAGCGTCTCATGCTCGGCAATGGTCCGACGCGCGGCCTCGGCGATAGCGGTCAGACAATAGTCGCTGATCTTGCGCCGTTCGAGTTGCGCGGCGCGTTCGATCAACCCCTTGGTCTGCTCGTCGAGCCGGAAACCAAGGCGGTCATCGCGAGTGATGCGCTCCTTGCGGACTGTGGCTTTGCGGGTTATGGTGTTCTCCATAGTTGTCGTTATGTACGTCAAAACGACATACATATCAAGATCGGTCTGTCGTATCGCCGCAACCGCTTGCCAGGCCCTCGCCGGAACGGAGGCAGCCGGTCAGGGCGTCAGCCGCGAAGCGGGGGGCGGAACGCGCCAGCCTTGAGGGGCTGTCTCCGTCCCGGCCCCATGAACCACGGCGGTCATAGCCCCAACCCCCGCTTCCGCCCGAACGACCAGTCCACCCCTCCGCCGGGCATGCCAACGCCGGAGATATTCTGGCTGATGCGCTTCTCCAGCGCGGGCTGCCACGGCACGAGGCTGAACCCCGTGCCGTCGTCGATCATGGCGAACCGCCCACTGGCGAGTTGGGTCGATCCTACGAGCTTTCCGGTCACATAGTTGCCGGGAACGGCGGGCTGCCACGTTCGCCCATGTTCGGCTGCGAGCGCCTTGCCCGCGCGCTCGATTTCGCCGCGTTCAAGCTGTTGCAGCAGATCCTTCGGCGCGCGGACGCGACCGTTCCCCAGATCGACGGCATGGCCCATATCGACCAGCGCCTGTTTGCGCTTCTCCAGTGCCGCCGCCACGTCCGCGCCGAACCCGTGGTTCGCCAGCGGCGAGCGGTTGGTGGAGGTCAGTTCACGGTCCAGCCAGGTCGCGCCCTCATGGCCGACCTGCTTGTCCAGAGTGATCGGCGACAGGACAGTCACGCGGGCGTCCGTCCCGTCGCGGGTGCGGTCGTGGGACAGTCCGCGCTCGGGAAGGTCGGATGGAACCCGCCAGCGATCGTCGTCGATGCGCTCGACATGGCCCGCGCGACGCAGCGCCTCCAGACGACGGACATGCGAACGGACGAACGCCTCCGGGTCGCCGCCAAGCCGGTCGATGTTGGCGCGGGCCTGCTCCAGATGCGCCGATGGCCGGTAGATGCCTTGTCCGTCAGCGATGTCGAGGATGTTGCGATCGGACGCGCGCGGCTGCACCGGCGCGGGGCCGACCGCGACGATCATGCCCCGTCCGATCTCCTCGGCGCGCGCGGCGTCCAGCTCGACCTGGTGGACACGCCCGTCCACGCCATCGATAGTGAGGCTGACCCGCTCGCCCAGTTCGTCGCCGCCCAGCCCCTTGGACAGCACGCGGCCCACGAGACGCTCGCTGACCCTGTCACGGTGCAGGACATAGCGCGACGGATGGCGGTCCTCCGCGATGCCTTCGCGCTCCAGCGCCTGGTGCATGGTCTTGATGATGTCGCCACGCTCGCCAAGTTCGCGCAACACGCCCTCGGCTCTGGAATAAACGGTCCACAGGCCGGGCCGAAGTTCGGCTGCAAGCCCCATGCGCTCCAGCTTGCGCGCGCGGTCGATCAGGAGCGCCCGGTTCTGGCGCATGGTCTCGCGCATGTCCTTGTCGGGCCGCAGATCGACGAACTCATTGCTGGCGTCCTGCTCGGCGATCAGCATCCGGTCGAGCCGGGTGAAGCGTTCGGCGTCCACCTCGCGCTCAAGCTGGCGGGACACTTCCTGCTCGGTCTGGCGGCCCAGCTCCAGCGTGACGATCTCGCTGGCCCGCTCGCGAACCCCGTGGGCGATATAGTCGCCGGCGATGTTGAGCATCTTGCCGTCGTCGGTGACGCCGCGCATCAGGATGTGGGTATGCGGATGGCCGGTGTTGTGGTGATCGACCGCGATCCAGTCGAGCTTCGTTCCCAGGTCGGATTCCATCTGGGTCATCAGGTCGCGGGTGGTCTGCCGCAGGTCGGACAGCTCCACCCCCTCCTCGGCGGAGACAATGAAGCGGAACTGATGGCGATCCTCGCGGCCCCGGTCGAGAAAGGCGGAGCCATCGGCGACATCCTGGTCGGCGGAATAGACCTGGCCCTTCTCGCCGTCGCGGGTCACGCCATCGCGTTCCAGATAGCGAAGGTGCGCGTCCACCGCCTTGCCGCTGACGAACTGCCGCCCCCGCGCGCCGCGCCGCGCTGCGGGTTGAGCTTCACCACGCGGGCCTTCACCGCCACCCGCCGCGAGCGGGTGCGGACGCCGCGCCCGTCCCGGCTCCATGCGTTCCGCCCTTTCAGACCCGCCGCGATCTGAGCGCCCCGGCCCCGCGCGTTGAACCGCCCGCTTCCCTTCCCCGTTCCGGCCAAGCGATTGGGGTTGCCGCCCGCGCGGCGGATGGCCCGATGCACCTCGCCAAGGAAGGTCTTGGGACGTTGTCGCACCGCCCTTGGCGAACGCGCCGCACCCCGGTCGCGAACCTTGCCGGGACGGATGCGGAAAGCGTCGTCGTCGCGTGTCATGACACGACGATTGGAAGTCGAAGCACCGCCCGCAAGAGCAAAAATGCGGTCGTCGTACAGTGGCGTAGAAAGACTTGCGCCAGCGTAGGCGCGGCGGTCCTCAGTTCTCCGCACATCGCGAGCGATGGCGTTGGGGGCATTGAAAATAAAAGAGAAAATGGAAAGAGCGGCACCGCAGCACCTCGGTGGAACGTGTCGCGCCATGCGAAAAAACAATGTGCAGACAATCACTTAGGAGCGAAGCGACGCCAGCGGGGACACCCGCTTTATCTTGCCATCACTTTTCTTTCTGCCACTCCAACCTTCACACGATCTCCAAGGCCAAGTCTTGACTGCGAATCGCCCTGAAAACAATGATGCGAATGCCGACTCAGAACTTGCTGCCAAATCACCTTGCATCTGCATTCCCTGAACCGTCCGCCTGCCGGCAACGTGCCACCGACAAGCGGATTGCATGTCAAAAAGCTCACGGTCGCTCGGTACTCGCCATGTCGATCGCCGTCATGCAGTGACACGGATGAAACGACACGGGGGTATTGCTGTCCATTTGCTCGACGTGATCCACGCCGCGCACATCGCTCTCATTCCGGTGGGAGTTCTGTAGTGATATGCCGACGTGAGACCTTGCTGCGCCCGTGCAATCGGGAGGATATTTGACGACGACGTACATGGGGAACGAATGCGCGATCAGTATGCCGGCGATGTCAGCGACGTTCTCAAATTCGCGTTCCTGCGCGCGCTCGCGGGCGCAGACCGGACACTCGGCATCGCATGGTACTACGCTCCAGGAGACGACGGACGCCCGGATGGACGGCATCTCGAATGGCGCGACGAGGCGGCATGGCGTCTGCTCGATGAAGAGCTTCACGCGGGGCTGGCCACGTTGCCGGAACGCAGCATTGCCGCTCTTGAACAGGCGGTGATCTGGCCTAAAGGAGCACTGTTTCATCGTGAGCCGATGCCGCCGCGTGTCGAGCGGAGCGCGTGGGGAGCACGCAAGCGAACCGCTCTCGATGGCGCGGACATCGTATTTCTCGACCCGGACAACGGCATCGGCGGAGAAACGGAGAAGCATGCGACCTTCTCGGAAATCCGGCTGCTCCGCAAACCCGAACGCGCCATCGTCTTCATCACCTTCCCGGGCCGAAGCATGACGCACGACGCGCTGCTGCGGCAGTTGCATGAGCGATTGATGGTCGAGGCGGATGCTGGAAACCTCATAACTCTGCGGACGAACGTTTCGGTGCCCCGCTCAGCGGGATCGCGGTCCTATGTGCAACGACAGCGCTGGTTTACGGTCGTCGGTCTTGATGCCGAACTGACGGCCAGGGCGCAAGCTTTCGCCACGGCTCTGGCGTCCATGCCGCGTGTTCGGGCGCGGCTGGACGGCGCGGCATGAGCATTTCGGAGGATATGCAGGCGCTGGTCCGCGACGGGCTGAGCATTGCCGAAATCGCGCGGCGATTGGGGGGCGTTACCAGCACGCCAACAATGTATTGAAAGCTGATAGTGCGCTTATTCTACAATGTCTCTGCCCCGAATCCACCGCATCGCCCACAGTGAGATGTTGATGAACGATCCAAAATTCCGACTTGAGCGCGTCCAGGGAGCGCCGGTCTCGAATGAAGAAATATTGTCAGATATCCGACGGGCGGCGGAGTTGGCCGGCACGACGGTCGTTTCGCAGCGATTGTACTCAGAATATGGACAGTATGACCCAACGACAGCATCGAGGCGGTTCGGAACCTGGAATAAAGCGGTCATAGCTGCCGGATTAGAAATCGCCAACGAAATCAATATCACCGATGAGCGCTTATTTGAAAACATCATGCTTCTCTGGGAACACTACGGGCGGCAGCCGCGGCGTGCTGAATTAGCTCGCCCCCCGTCTCTAATTTCCCAGGGAGCGTTCCGTCGCCGGTTTCATTCTTGGATGGATGCCCTTACTCAGTTCGTTGCATACGCGAATGCACAAGACGCTCGTCCCCCTAGCCCGGTCAAGGCTGCAAGCGGCCATAGAACCGGCCGCGACCCATCACTTAGGTTGCGGTTCCGCGTGATGAAGCGGGATAACTTCGTGTGCTGCGCCTGTGGAGCCAGCCCGGCGCTAACGCCGGGCCTGTCGCTGCATGTCGATCACATCAAGGCATGGAGCCATGGCGGCGAGACAATCGAGGACAATCTCCAAACTCTGTGTGAGGCATGTAACCTCGGGAAGAGCAACGTGCTGTAAAATTTGAAGTAAGCCGGCGCTGGATCATAGGGCTATAGCGAGGGCTATCTGGCGTCAGTTTCAGCGAGAAAGTCGCCAAGCGGTCGCGCGGTTTTGCGAGAATTGCACTGGAGGCAGGCGGTCTTAAGGTTGTCCGCGCTATTGTCGCCGCCTTCGCTGACCGGCGTTATATGGTCGAGCGTTGCAGTGAAGCGAGTGAGTTGCTTGCCGCAATATGTACAGTGGTAGTTGTCGCGCTCATATATTTTTATGCGATTTTCCCTAATATTGTAGAAATCTGCCTCCCGCTCAGTCGCTGTGATCGAAGGACGCTCTGCCTGTTCAGCGCGACGGTGTTGACACACTTCGATCTCTTCAGGAAGCCGGACGCGGTAGAGCGTCCCTTCGCGGTTCGGTTCGCCTTCCTGCCGAATAGCCCCGATTTTTTCCAAGCCTTCTATGGCCTGTTGAACGGTCTTAAAGCTTGCGACTCCGCTGTCGGCATCCTTCCCACCGGAAGTGCTGCCAGCGTATGCCGACTTCACGACCCCAGATTGCATTCCTCGTCGACTCACGCGGATGTAGGGGTTGCCGTTCTCAATGATCGAATGTCTCAAAAAATGGATATAAAACGATAGCTCGTAAGGCTTCAATTCGGGCATCAGCAGATCGACGACGTCACATATGATATCGGGCAACTCCAAGCCCGAAAATGCCCGGAACTTGACGGCGTTGTCCTCCTGAATGGCATCGCTCTCAAGTTCCGAAAGCAGTGACCGAATCTGAGCTATCTTCTCATGCATAGCCGCAGGTTAACCTGCACAAGTCTGTACCTGTTATATTCAGGGGGCGCGCGCAGGGGTGGCGATGTGGTGTTTGCGGATCCAGGAGCGCGTCCCCCGATGCAAATTAGAGTGCTATAGCGTAGACATAGTGCTCATCATCGTCGGCCGTGGCCCGCCATTTCTTCTTCATAATCAGTGCCGTAGGATGCTGCTAACTCCGCGTGGCAGCGGCACAATCGCCCAGGCTTCGCGGGGGTTTGGCACCGGTTGCGGAGTGCCGCCTCCGGCGACATGATCATAAGTGCCCAGTTGCCGCGGGACTGTGGCGGCGGCTCAACCGTCTGTGCCACCGTCTGTGCCCGGGCCTCAGGGGGTGGACTGTTGCGGGCGAGCCGAGCCATTGTCCGTTTCGACCAACCCAGGCATTCCCATGGCCCCGCGAACGCTATCCGCCGCCCAGGTCGCCGCGCTCACGGCGCACACGGTCCATCGGGTCGGTCCGAGCCTCTATGTGCAAATCCGGTCGCAGGGCACGCGCAGCTGGTTGTTCCGCTATTCCAGGCAGGGCAAGAACAACTGGGTAGGCCTCGGCTCAGCCCGCGACGTAACGTTGGGCAAGGCCAGTGAGGCAGCGGAACGCATGCGCGTCGAGGTGCGCGACGGCGTCGACCCGCTGTCCCGGAAGCGGGCCGCCAGGGCCGATGCGAGAACCGCCACGGCCAACATCCCGACCTTCGCGCAGTGTGCCGAGCGCACCATCGAGACCCATCGACCGGGCTGGAAGAACGAGAAACATGTCGCTCAATGGGAATCGACGCTCAGGATGTATGCGGCGCCGGTCATGGGTCAGCTGCCCGTCGATCAGGTCGGCATTGATCACATCCTCAAGGTGCTGAAGCCGATCTGGAGCGAAAAGCCCGAGACAGCGTCGCGTCTGCGCGGCCGGATCGAGAAGGTCCTGGGCTGGGCTGCAGCCATGGGCCATCGGTCTGGCGAGAACCCGGCGCGGTGGCAGGGCGGCGACCTCAGCCACCTGCTGCCTCCGCTTGGCAAGATCCAGAAGATCGAGCACCACAAGGCGGTGCCCTACGCCGAGGTGCCGGCGCTGGTTGCCGAACTGCTCAAACTGGGAAGCACCAGCGCCAGGGCGTTGATTTTCACTATCCTGACCGGCGTCCGCACGGGTACCACCATCGGCGCGGTATGGCCCGAGATCGATCTCGATGAGAAGCTCTGGGTGATCCCCGCCGAACGCATGAAGGTCAACCGCGAACACCGCGTGCCGCCCGCCGATGCCGTGGTCGAGCTCCTCAACGCCGTGCCTCGCACGGGCAGATATCTCTTTCCCGGACAGCGGTCAGGTAAGGGCCTCAGCTGCGGCGCGACAATCAGGATGAGACAGCAGCGACAATCAGGTTCCCAATGCCGCAGCGTCCGATTTTCGTGCAGTGGTGTTGGATCGCCACTTGCCCTTTACAAAGCTCTACAAAATTATTCACGTCCAACCTCCATTGGAGGATGAGACATGCGAGCCGACACAGGCGACCAACCAACTGTCAGTCCCGGCCTGGCCCTAGTTCATGATGGACATGTCACTCGCCTGAAGTGGCACCGCCTCCGGCGCCGCATGTCCGATCCTCTATTCGGTGCAGAGGTCATGGCTGAGGGCTTCGCTCAGGGAGCCTCGATGGAGCTCGACCTGCGGGTGCGGCGCGACGGCGGCTTCGTCGTACTCCACGATGATGTCCTCGAGGGCGAGACCACCGGGACGGGCAGGATCGCCGATCTTTCGCACAACGAGCTCAGGGCCGTGCATTTCAAGGACGGCCGGCCGCTGATCTTCACCGAAGACCTTGCTTCAATGCTGCAGAGGGCCGATCCCGAGGCCTTGCTGCAGTTCGACATGAAAGACGATCTCGCCGCGATCGGTAGCGAGGGGCTGGCCCACCTCGCCGCGCTGTTCTCCCAGACCCCGACGCCGGTGATTGTGAGCGGCGCCAGTCTCGAGTTCATTGTGGAGATAGGGCGCCAGATTCCCAATCTCCTCCGTGGCATCGATCCGACAGATAAGCTGGCAGACCTCTATCGCGGCCAGGGATTGAAAGCGGTGGAGGCTGAGCTTGTCGCCGATCTCCGCGGTCCCACCCAGCCGCGCACGGTCTATCTGGCTTGGCAACTCGTACTGGGCGCGGCGACGGAAGGGTTAGATCTCATCGGCCTATGCCATGCCGAAGGCAAACTGGTCGATGCCTGGACGTTCACGCTGGAGGACCCGGAGCGCGGCTTCACCGACGAGGAATGGCTCGATTTCTCGGCGCTTTTAGCCCTGAAGCCAGATCAGATCACCACCGACGAGGCGCCGGCGACCGAGCGCGCATATCTGCTCCGCGCCGACGCTTAGCTCGATTCCCCGCGGGCCAGGCGGCTGTCGAGGAGGTCGCCGCTCTTGGCCAGGATGGGATAGGCGACGCTGGCGAACAGCGAATTGATGGTCTTGAGCGCCCGCACCGTCTCGAGGTGGATATTGCTGGTCTCGATACTGTGCGCGGCGCCGCTTTGCAGCCGTTTGAAATGTTCTCCGGAGCTGGCCCGCTCGGCCGAACGCATGCGGTCCTTCTCCTGCAACAGCTGGCGCGCCGATTCCCGATCTTCCGAGACCAGTACGTTGAGCGCGAGCTGCATGTTGGCCATCACCTGGTGGTGCAGATCGTTGAGCTCGCGCCAGCCGGCCGGCGAGAACTGCAGCTTCTGATCGCGCCGCACCTCGGCAAGACGCAGGAGCGTTTTTGAAATGGCGTCGCCGACATATTCGAGATTGATCGCGAAACTCGAGAGCTCGCGGCCCCGGCGGGACTCGTCGGTGGAATCGCCGCCGTAGTCGATCTTGGCGAGGTAGAGCTTGATCTCGGACTGGGCCTGATCCACGGCGCGCTCGAGCTGCCGGGCCTGCCTGATCTTCTCCGGATCGCCGGTCTCGTAGAGTTCCATCAGCGGCTTCAGCATGCGCTCGATGATCTCGGCCATGCGCAACAGCTCGCGCGTGGCGCTGGCCAGCGCCAGCGCCGGCTGCGAGACCACCGACTGGTCGAGGCAGCTCGCGGCTTCAGCCAGCGGATTGGCCAGCTCCTCGGCGGTCGGCTTGGGCTTGACCAGCGCCTCGACCAGCCGCGTGACCGGGCCGGTCAGCGGCAGGCAGATCACCAGCAGGGCCACGTTGAACAGAAGGTGCAGATTGATGATCTGGCGGGTTGCGCCGTCGCCGAGGAAGGCGATCGACGGATTGAGCAGGTGGAAGGCGAGCAGGGCGATGAGCGCACCGAGGCCGCGAAATGCGAGGTTGCCCCAGGCGATGCGCCGCGCTTCGACGAAGCTCGCCCGCGTCAGGCCGACCGCGATCAGTCCGCCGCCAAGATTGGCCCCCAGAACCAGCGACACGCCGAGTTCCACCGGGACGAGACCCTGGGCGGCAAAGGCAGCGACGAGCAGGATCGAGGCGACGCTCGAATGCACCAGCCAGGTAAAGGCCGCGCCGATGAGAAAGGCGGTGATGAAATCGCCGCGCAGATAGCCGACCACGAGCGGCAGGAATTCGCTTTCGCGCAGGGGTTCGGTGGCGTTGCCGATCATCCGCAGGGAGATCAGGATCAGCCCGATACCGATCAGCACGCGGCCCGCCTGCCTCGTGTTGCGGGTAGGCCCCCTGAAGAAGAGCGCACCGCCGCCCAGCAGCAGGATCGGAACCAGCCAGTGGAGGTCGATGGAAAGGATCTGGACAACCAATGCCGAGCCGAGGTCCGCCCCCAGCATCAGGGCCAGTCCGGTCGCGACAGTGAGCACGCCGGTGCCCGCGAAGCCGGCGGCAAGAATCGCCACGGCGGTCGAACTCTGTAGCAGCACGGCGACCCCGGCACCGATGCCCGCGGCGCGGAGCCGTCCGGATTTGCTCTCGCGCAGAATGCGGCGCAGCACAGGTTCCTGACTCCGCTCGACGCCGGTTCGCACCATGCGTACCGCCCAGAGCAGCAAAGTCACGGCTCCTGCCAGTTGCAGGAGAAGCAGGTACAGGTTCATTGCGTCTCGGTCATTTCGCTCGTTCTGTTCCAGCCCCGCTACATTCGTTCATATAGATCAGCCGCCTGTTCGCGCAGGAAGTCAAATTCCTGCCCCAGCCCGGCTGCGCAGGCTATCACCGGCCCCCCGTCGCCCAAGGCGGTGAGGAGAGGCGGTACGTGCACAACGGCCCCCGCTTCGCATGCAATGAGGGCGCCGGCGAGCATGTCCCACCCATTTAGATGGCGTTCGTAGTAGAGATCGGCAATGCCGTCGGCGACGCGAACCAGTCCGATCGCCGCGGCTCCCATCCGACGATAGTCCACCCCTTTTTCGTAAAGCCGCCGAGCGACCTGCTGGTAGTCTTCGAAACTGGTGCGGCGTGAATGTCCGAGGATCGCGATGGCCCGCGTAGGGTCGCCAACGTCCGAAGCGCGAATGGGTTTCCCGTCCTTGAAGGCGCCGCCTCCGCGGATTGCCGCATACACCTTGTCGAGCGCGGCATCGTAGACAACCCCGACCTGCACCTCGCCTGCGGCGACGAAGGCGATGGAGACGCCCCAGTGGCGGAAGCCGCGAATGAAATTGGTC
>JAUXUM010000072.1 GCA_030680995.1 Devosia sp. | reverse complement strand
AGCGCGCCCCAGGAGAAGGCGAGGCCGAGGAAGAGCTGCGGCCACCAGGTCACCCGCTTCATGAACGGGTAGATCGCGATCAGCGCCAGCGAACCGATCCCCAGCGAGACCGTCTGCCAGTTGAACTGCAGCAGCACAACGAGCCCGACCAGCGATTGCGCCGCCATGAACAGCGCGGCGTTGCGAACGCTGACCTGACCGGAGGGGATAGGCCGCGAGCGTGTGCGTTCGACCTTCCCGTCTATGTCCCTGTCGACGATGTCGTTGAAGGTGCAGCCGGCGCCGCGCATCGCCACCGCGCCGATGAAACACAGCAGCAGCGCCCACCAGTCGAAGCCCGCCGCCGGGTTCTTGACCGCCGCCAGTGCCAGCGAGAAGCCGCAGGGCCAGAACAACAGCCAGAAGCCGATCGGACGGTCCCAGCGCGCCAGCCGCGCATAGGGCCTGAGCCAATTCGGCGCGTACCGGTCGACCCAGTTGCCGCGCCGGGCGTCGGCGACCGCTCCGGCCGGTGTCTGTGGGCTTTGCATGGCAACCATCCTGTGCGGTAATGAAGAGTCTTATCCTCTCGCGCGCCACCCGAGGCAAGCATGAGCCGGAAAAGTGGGTAGCCATTTTCGGATAGGATCATGCGAAAGAAAAGCCGATGCCCCGCACCCACAAATCGCTCCCGCGCCTCCATGTCGAAGCCGATCTCGGGGCCGGCCAGGCCCTGACGCTCGGCCGCGAGCAGACGAATTACCTCGTTGCGGTAATGCGCATGAAGGCGGGCGATGCGGCGATCCTGTTCAACGGTCGCGACGGGGCCTGGCTGGCCAGGATCACCGACCCGCATCGCAAGGGGGTGATGCTGGAAGTGGTGGTGCAAACCGCGCGCCAGACCGCACCGGCCGATCTCTGGTTCGGCTTTGCGCCCCTCAAGGCCGGGCGGCTCGATTATCTGGTGCAGAAGGCGACCGAGATGGGGGCGGGGACCATCCAGCCGGTCATCACCCGCTTCACCCAGGTCAGCCGGCTCAAGCCGGAAAAGCTCCTCGCCAACGTCATCGAGGCCGCCGAGCAGTGCCAGGTGCTTTCCGTTCCGGCGGTCGCGCCTGAGGTGACGCTCGATGCTCTCATCGCCGGCTGGCGCGTCAATCACGGGCTCCGCCGGCTGATCGTCTGCGACGAAAGCGCGCCCCCTTCCTCGCCGGTGGAGCTTCTGGGCTGGTTGCGGGGCCTTTCCATCGGCGTTCTGATCGGTCCGGAAGGCGGGTTCTCGGACGACGAGCGCAGCCAGCTGCTGGCGCAAGCCTTTGTCGTACCAATCAGTCTTGGACCGCGCATCCTGCGGGCCGACACCGCCGCCGTGGCCGCCCTGGCCCTGGTTCAGGCAACCATCGGCGATTGGCGATAGAGGACTTGCTTTCGGGCGTTGGGCCGCTATTGTCCCGGCCAAGCCAGCCTGAGCCTGGCGGTCAGGATTTTCTCCCGGAGGTTTCATGGACGGCGCCGTTCCTTCCCCGCTCATAGAATCGCGTGCCGATCTCATCGAGGCGATGGCGCGCGGGGCAAAACCCAGATCTGAGTGGCGGATCGGCACCGAGCACGAAAAGCATGTCTTTCGCAGGGACCCGATTCGGCCGGTGCCCTATGAGGGAGACGACGGCATCCGTGCCCTGCTGGCCGGCATCGAAGCGCGCACCGGCTGGCATCCGTTCTACGATCGTGAACACCCCATCGGCTTGCGCAACGATGAGATCGCCGGGGGCGTATCGCTGGAACCGGGCGGTCAGTTCGAACTCTCCGGCTCTCCGCGGGAGACCATCCACGATTCCGCGGCCGAGCTCGCCGCACACATGGCCGACTGCCATGCCGTCGGTGGGCCGCTCAACATCCATTTCCTCGGGCTGGGCACGACGCCTTTGTGGTCGGTCGACGAAATTCCGGCCATGCCGAAATCGCGCTACGGCATCATGAAGTCCTACATGCGGAAGGTCGGCACGCTGGGCGGCTCGATGATGTTCCGCTCGGCCACGATCCAGGCCAATCTCGATTTTTCCGGCGAAGCCGACATGGTCAAGAAGCTGCGCGTCTCGCTGGCGCTGCAGCCGGTGGTCACTGCGCTTTTCGCCAATTCGCCCTTCATCGACGCCAAGCCCAGCGGTTTTCTCACCTTCCGTTCGCACATCTGGCTCAACACCGACCGGGCGCGCACCGGCATGCTGCCCTTCGTCTTCGAGGACGGCATGGGCTTTGAACGCTACGCCGACCATGCGCTCGACGTGCCGATGTATTTCGTCATCCGCGACAAGCGCTATATCGACGTCGCCGGCGAAAGCTTCCGCAACTTCCTGCATGGCGGGCTGCCGCAACTTCCCGGCGAGCGGCCGACGAAGAAGGATTGGGAGGACCATCTCTCAACCCTGTTCCCCGAAGTGCGCTTGAAGCAGTTCCTCGAGATGCGCGGCGCCGACATGGGCGACGAGGCAGCCACCAACGCGCTGCCGGCGCTTTGGGTCGGGCTGCTTTACGACGCCGTGGCGCTGGACGCGGCCTGGGATCTGGTCAGGGACTGGACGGACGAGGAGCGGCAGAAATTGCGAAACGAGGTGCCGCGGACGGCGATTCACACGCCTTTCCGCAAAGGCACGGTCGCCGATGTGGCTCGGATCGTCCTTGATCTGGCGCAGAGCGGTCTCAGGCGCCGCGCCAGGTTCAACAATGGCGAGGACGAGACGAAATACCTCGCGCCAATCGAGGAAACCCTGCGCCTGGACAAAACCCCGGCCGAACGCTGGCTGGACAAATATCGTGGCGAGTGGGCGGGGGATGTGACCCGGATCTTCGACGAAGCGGAGATGTAGTCCGTCGGGCTATTCGGCCGCGATTGGCTGCGCTTCCTTGCCTTCGAGATTGCCCATCGAGGCGGCGATGTGCCTGGCCAGCGCGTCGTAGATGCCGCCATAGGCATGGCTGGCACGCATCAGCGCGATCTGCGCGTCGCGCAGCCGGGGCAGGTCCTTGTCCTCCGAGATCACCCGCATGCCCGGCTGCAGGGCGCTCTCGGGCAGGAAACCGACCGCCAGGTCGGTGAGCACGGCGCTGGTGATCGCCATGGCGTTGGACGAGGTGTAGGCGATCCGATAGTCGCGGCCGATCCGGTTGAGGGCCTCGACTGCGTTGTCGCGCCAGCAGCAATGGGCGCCGGCCGCCAGCGGCAGCGGATCCTGCGTCAGCGCCTGCCCGCCATGCGAGGCGACCCAGAACATACGCTCGGTGCGGAACAGTTCGCCATATTCCTGGCTGGTGCCTTGGGTGAAAACGACGAGATCGTACTTGCCTGTCCGCATCCCCTCGATCAGCTCTTCCGACGGCTGGCAGCGCACATCGACCATGATCTTGGGGTGGGTGCGCTGAAAATTCGACAAGATCACCGGCAGCAGGCGCACCGCGTAGTCATCCGGCACGCCGAAACGGATGCTGCCTGAAAGATCGCCGTCGGAGAACAGGTCCATGATCTCCGCGTTGATGCGCAGCATGCGCCGTGCCCGGGCATAGAGCGCATCCCCATGATTGGTCAGCGAAACGCTGCGCCCATCGCGCGTCAAAAGCGGGTTTCCGAGCCGTTCCTCGAGCCGTTTGATCTGCATCGAGACCGCCGACTGAGTCTTGTTCACGCGCCGCGCCGCCGCGGTGAAGCTGCCGCAATCGGCTATGGCGCAAAAGCTTTGCAACTGGTCGAGATCGATGGGTGCGGTCATCGCGGAACACCATAACGAAAATTGATGAACTGGATGAAATCTATTTGTTTGAAGAATAGATGGCAAGGCCATATCCTCAAATCATCGGTGATCGACGATCGCTGAAAGACTCCCGGTCTCCCTCCGGGAACAAACAAAATTTGGAGAAGAATCATGGCTTTCTTGCTTTCGAGCGAGCGGCCTGCCGTGGCTGCTGTGACATTTGACCCCATCAAGGGTTTGTTCCGCTGGCTCGCGAAATCGCGCGCCGAACGAGCACAGCGCGTAGCCTTGGCACATCTTCTCGAGTTCGATGCCGCGCTGCTCAATGACCTGGGCATCAACCGCCAGGACGTGGTCGAAGCGATGCGCAATCCGCCGCCGAAGTCCGGCGATATGCTCGCTGCCCGCCGCGCTCAAAACGCCCGGAATTGGTCCAATCCCTGATTGTGCCATCGCGGAGTGTTTTCAGGAAAAGTTGTCCGACTTTTCCGGTTCGAAAACGCGACCACGAAGAATTCAGGGCATTCATTTCGATTCCATCGAAATGAATGCCCTGATAGGGCCGGCCCAACCCACCGGCCCAGTTTCCTGACGACTGGCCGGGTAAGCCTCCCTAGTGGGCTTCACCCGGCCTTTTTCTGCCCGGTGAACGCCGCTTACGGCAGTTGCGCGAAACCCTCGCCGAAACCGTTGAGCGATACCGGAATGCCGATGCCCTCTTCGGGCGTCTTGAACACCACAAAGATCGCGTTGGTTCCATCCGAAAGCGCCTTCAGCAGATCGTCGTCAAGCACCACCTCGGCGATACAGCCATTGGGCAGGCAGCGCACGAAGGCAACGCGACCGATGTCCTTGCCGTCGATGTTGAGGCCGAGCCCGTTGGGCAGCAGCACGCCCAGCGGCGCCAGCACGCGCAGCAGGCGTGCCTGCTGGTCCGCGGTTTTGAGCACGATCACCGAGAGGCCGACATTGGGCTGGTCCTCGGCCGACACGTTCTGGATGATCGCGCACTGCTCGAAGCTCGCCCCCGGTGGCGTGTCGCAACTCATCTGCCAGTCGCCGAACTGGGCCTTGACCACGCCCTGTGCCCAAGCGGCGGGAACCGCCGCGCCCAAGCAGGCAATGGCCAGCACCACGACCGTCATACGCTTTAGAACTCGCTTCACAGGACTGCCCACCTCCCAATAGCTGCGCCGGTCCCCGTGGGACATCGCCCTGTGTCGGACGGCGGCACTGGCTTGTCAATCGCCAGCGCGTCGGAATGCCCGGCCGCCGGCAGCGCATGAAACCGGTACAACTGCGGCGGCCTTGAGGCAGATCAATGCGGTCCGCGAAAGGCACAATTTGACGCACGGGCGGCGAAGGCGGTGGAATTGCGTTGCCAGGTCCGATGTGGTTAAGACAACCTGGATGTTCAGCGCTCCGAGGTTGAGTCGGGGCGGCGTAATTTATGCCGCGCGTTTTCGCCTCAACCCAGCTGCAAAACCGGACCAACGGGACTCAAGGGGGTTATAGGTGACCGGACAGTTTCTCCGCTCTTTCGGGATCGTGTTGGCCTCCGCGCTGGCCCTGACGCCCGCCGCCGTATTTGCGCAAGATCGGGGCCATCCGCTGCCGGGCCAGATTGGGCTGCAGGCTTCCGTGACCACGATCATGGATTCGATCCACGCCTTCCATGACGGCATCCTGCTGTGGACGTCGGTACTCATCACCCTGCTGGTCATGGTGCTGCTGGTGATCGTCATGGTCCGCTTCAACGCCAAGGCGAACCCGAAACCCTCGACCAACACCCACAACACCTTGATCGAGATCGTCTGGACGGTTGTGCCGATCCTCGTCCTTGTGATCATCGCCATCCCCTCCTTCAGCGTGCTGACCGACCAGCTCACCCTGCCGGATGGCCAGCGCAAATATCTGGGCCCGAACATCTTTTCGTTCGGCGAAGTCGAAGTCCCCGCGCCGGAACTCACCGTCAAGGTCACGGGCAACCAATGGTACTGGGACTACGAATATGTCGACCAGGACAAGTCGTTCTCGTCCAATATATATGGCGACGCCGATCGCGAGGCCAACAAGCCCGGCCAGCCGCGCCTGCTGGCCGTTGACTACGAACTCGTCGTCCCGGTCGATACCACTGTGCGCATGCAGATCACGGCCGATCCGGCCGGCGTCATTCACGCCTTCGCCGTGCCCTCCTTCGGCATCAAGATCGACGCCGTCCCGGGCAAGCTCAACGAGACTTGGTTCAATGCCCGCAAGACCGGGATCTATTACGGCCAGTGCTCCGAGCTTTGCGGCAAGGATCACGCCTTCATGCCGATTGCGGTGCGCGTGGTCACCAAGGACGAGTTCGCACTCTGGATGAAAACCTTCCAGGAAGGTTTCATCGACGACGCGAACGCGACTCTGGCCAAAGTTGAGTAGGGACGGCAGGGCGCCTGCGAAGGTCGACGCCGCCTGAACAGAGAAGTCAAAAGGGAACGCTGCAATGGCCGACACTCACCATCTGGAAGCCCATGAGGGGCACGCCCACGGCCATGCCGAGGCGCACGGTCATCCCACCAGTTGGCGTCGTTATGTCTATTCGACCAACCACAAGGACATCGGCACGATGTACCTTGTCTTCGCGATCGTCGCGGGGGTGATCGGGGCACTGCTGTCAGGCGCCATGCGTCTCGAACTGCAGGAGCCGGGCATCCAGATTTTCCATGGCCTTGCCTCCATGGTCTATGGCTCGACCGGCGGCGAGGCACTCGACGCCGGCAAGCACATGTACAATGTGTTCACCACCGCCCACGCCCTCATCATGATCTTCTTCATGGTGATGCCGGCCATGATCGGCGGCTACGGCAACTGGTTCGTGCCGCTGATGATCGGCGCGCCGGACATGGCCTTCCCGCGCATGAACAACATCTCTTTCTGGCTGCTGCCGCCGGCATTCCTGCTGCTGATCCTCTCGATGTTCTTCGAAGGACCGTCCGGTGCCAACGGCGTCGGCGGCGGCTGGACCATCTATCCACCGCTTTCGACCACTGGCCAGCCAGGGCCGGCGATGGATTTCGCCATCCTCTCGATTCATCTTGCCGGTGCCTCCTCGATCCTGGGTGCCATCAACTTCATCACCACCATCTTCAACATGCGCGCTCCGGGCATGACCATGCACAAGATGCCGCTGTTCCCGTGGTCCTTGCTGGTCACCGCCTTCATGCTGCTGCTGTCGCT
>JAUXUM010000064.1 GCA_030680995.1 Devosia sp. | reverse complement strand
GCGAGGCCGGCATCGACGAGATCGTCATCGGCATCGGCATTGCGACCGGCGAGGCGCTGGTGGGCAATATGGGCCTCGAAACCCGCTTCGACTATTCGGCGGTGGGCGACACCATCAACACCGCTTCGCGCATCGAGGGCGCCTGCAAGGAGATCGGCTACGACATCGTCGTAGCCGAGACGACGCGGGCCGAGGCCGCCGACTTCGCCTTGCTCGAAGCCGGGTCGATCCTGCTCAAGGGCAAGAGGCGCCGCGAGGCGATCCATATCCTGGTCGGCGACCCGGCCCTCGCCCAATCCGCCGAGTTCGCTGCCCTGCGGGCCGGGCATGAGCGGTTGCTGGGAGCGCTGCGCGATGGTCGCGATACCACGGCTCTGGTCGCTAGCTGCGGGCTCAAGGCTGCTTCGGTCGATCCGCGTCTGGTTCCGTTCTACGAGAGACTGACCGGCCGCCGCGCCGATTTCGCGCCCGATCAGGTCGTTGCGGTCGCCGAATAGGCCTGCCGCATCTCCTCGATCCCGGCCAACGCAGCCTCGAACGCCGACCAGTCGTCGCTTCCGGCGATCGGGGCCCACAGCGCCTCCATCTCCTCGATCAGCATGGTTCGGGGTTTTTCGCGGGCGAAATAGGGATGGTCGAGATTGACGCCGGGGGCCGGCTCGTGGGCCTCGATCAGGACGCGCAGTGGCGCGAAGAGCTCCGAGGCATAATGGGCCGAAGACGGGCTCTTCGCCGCGCGGCCGGCGCCGCGCCTGCCGCCGCGCCAATCGAAGAAGAATTGCTCATAAGGCGCCTGGCTCGCATGGAGGAATTCGAAGAGTTTGGTCACCAGCCCGGAATCGGCTTCGTCACCCAGCGAGACGAGGCCCAGCCGGTCGAGGGTGGCCGCCCGGATCGCCTTCTGGAACGCCGGCCAGAAGCGGTTGAGCGCCCTTTCCAGTGCTTCGTGCTCGCCAAGCGGCGAGAGACACTCGGCCAGCCGCGTCAGGTTCCAGGCCAGCGTATCGGGCTGGCGGCCGAAGGCATAAAGTCCCGTATTGTCGAAATAGGCGGCGGTGAAGGCCGGGTCGTAGGTGGGCAGGAACCGCCAGGGTCCATAGTCGAAGCTCTCCCCGGTGATATTGATGTTGTCGGTGTTGAGCACGCCATGCACGAAGCCGGCGGCGGTCCAGCGCGCGCCGGTGCGGGCCACGCGTTCGGAGACCTCGCCCAGAAACGCGGCAGCCCGGGCGTTGTCGCCCTCCTGCCAGAGCTCGGGCATATAGGTCCTGACCGAATAATCGAGCAGCTTTCCCAGCCGCTCCGCGTCCTTGAAGAAGGCGAGGCGCTGGAAGGTGCCGATGCGGATGTGGCTGTGGGAAAGCCGGACCAGCACCGAGGAGCGGGTCGGCGAGGGCTCGTCGCCGCGCTCCAGCTCCTCGCCGGTCTCGATCAGCGAGAAGCTTTTGGAAGTATCGACGCCCAGCGCCTCGAGCATCGAAGTCGCCAGCACCTCGCGCACCCCGCCCTTCAGCGTCAGCCGCCCGTCGCCGCCGCGCGACCAGGGGGTGCGGCCCGAGCCCTTGGTGCCGAGGTCGAGCAGGCGCCCGTCCTCGAGATCGATGAGTTGGGCGAAGAGGAGGCCGCGGCCATCGCCGAGACCGGGGTTGTAGGTCTGGAACTGGTGACCGTGATAGCGCAGCGCCAGGGGCTGCTCGAAGCTGCCCGGCAAGGGCTCGAACTTGCCGAAATGGGCGGCCCATTGTTCATCGGTCAGGTCGTCCAGCCCCATCCGCGCGGCCGCCCGCTGGTTGCGGTAGCGCAGGATATGCCGCGGAAACTCGGCTGGCTGCGCCAGGTCGAAGAAGCCGTCGCCCAGGTCCGCATGGTTTCTGGCGGGGCGATGTCTGGGCATCTGCGCTCCTCTTCAGCGGCGGAACACGCCCACCAGCTCCACGTGGGTCGAATAGGCGAACTGATCCACCGGCGTCACACTTTGCAGGCGATAACCCCCAGCGGTGAGGATCGCCGCATCGCGGGCGAATGTCCGCGGTTCGCAGGAGATGGCGACAACCGTCTTGATCTTGGAGCGGGCCAGTTCGCGCGCCTGCGCCTCGGCGCCGGGGCGCGGCGGATCGAAGACCACGGCGTCGAACGGGGCGAGCTCCGCTGGCGCCAGCGGATCGCGGAAGAGGTCGCGGCTCAGCGTCGTAACCGGCTTCAGGCCCATCGTGTGTTTGACCGCGTTCGCAAGCGCGGCAACGGCCGGCTTGTCGCTGTCGGCGGCCAGGACCCTGGCGCTCTCGGCAATCCGCAGGGCGAACGGACCGACGCCGCAGAACAGATCGGCGACGTTTTTCGCGCCTTTGAGGCCCGCAAGGACGAGACTCGCCAGCACCTCCTCGGCGGCCTCGGTGGCTTGCAGGAAGCTGCCGATCGGCAGCTCGATCAACGCTTTGCCCATGCGCACGGAAGGCGGCTGCGCCTGCAGCACCAGTTCGCCATTGAGCGCCAGCCGCGCCAGCTTGAGGTTTTGTGCCATCGGCACGAGCTTCTGGGGTTTTAGCTTCCGCCCGTTGCGGACCGTCACATCGAGGCCGGTGGCGGTGGCGGTGAAGCCGATGTCGCTGTCGCCGACCGCGGCGTGCAGCGCGCGGGCGATCTGCGGCGCGGTCTTTTGCAACGCCGGCACCAGGATCGGGCAGGCCTCGATCGCGAGCAGGTCGTGGCTGCGGGCCCGCATGTAACCGGCCCCTGCGGCGCGGGCGTGGAGGGTGACGCGGCGGCGGCCATTGCCGCGCGCGTCGACCAGTTCGCCGACGGCAACGTCGATGCCGGCATGGCTGAGGGCGGTCACCAGCAGTCCGTGCTTGAACGCAGCGTAGGCGGTGGGCGCCACATGTTGCAGCGCGCAGCCGCCGCAGGTGCCGAAATAGGGGCAGAAGGGGTCGATGCGATCGGGGCTGGGCGAGAGAATCGAGAGCAGCGCGCCGCGCTCGCCCTCGACGGAAATCTCGACCGCTTCGCCGGGCAGGGTGAAGGGCACGTAAACCCGCTGGCCGCCGACCTCGGCGATGCCCTCGCCGCGCTGACCGAGGGCGGTGATTGTGGTTCTGACCATCAGGGGCGGCTGACCGCTTCCAGCAGGCTCGCCAGCGACACGAAAGGGATGCCGGCGTGTTCGGTAAGGCCCGAGGCGCAGGTCGAGACGGTTGAGATGCCGATCCTGGCGCCGGCTGGAATGTCGTTTTTCACGAAGCGGGTGGCGTGCGCGTTGAGTTCGGGCACGAACAGCCCCTTGTCGCCGGCATAACCGCAGCAGGTGAGGGAGGAGAGCACCACCACTTTTTCGGCCATCGCCCGGGCCAATGCCTCGATGATCGGCTGCTCCTTCAAACGTTGGGCCGAGCAATTGTGATGCACCGCCACCACCGGGACAGGCCGGGTGACGCTGAGCCGCGGCAGCACTTCGGCCAGCAGGAACTCGGCGCTGTCGGCAACCGGCGTTCCATCGCCGCCGCGCATATGCTTGGCGCAGGTCGAGGCATCGGTCACCACCGGGAAGCGGCCGGCACCGGAAAGAGCCGTCAGCTCGGTATCGAGCTTGCCGCCGACGCGGGCGGCTTCCTCGGGAAAACCTTTCGAGAGGAAGGGCTGGCCGCAACACTGGCCGTTGAGATGCTCCGGCATGACGGGGCTGAAGCCGGCGCGGCGGAGCAGCGCCAGCATCGCCTCGGTTGTCGGCAGCAGATCGTATTCGGTCCTGGGCGCGCCGAACATGCGGGTGGCGCAGGAGGGGAAATAGACGACGCGGCCATTGGGCGCGGTGGCGGCGGCGGGACCGGGTTTCGGCGCGCCGGGCCCTGGATGCAGGGCGCGGGAGACGCGGGGGACGCGCTTGCCGCTGAGTTTCCGCGCCGTGCGGGCGAGCGCGTCGGTGGCGCCGTCGCCGATGACGGCGCGGGAAAGGGCCTGTGCGCCGACCGCCAGGCCCATCGCCATCTCGATGGCGCCGGTATGGGAGGCGGCGAAGTGAGCGACCTTGCGGTCGGCGTCCGAACGCCGGCGCGTCCGCTCGCCGATGATCATGGTGCCGGTCTCGATGCCCACCGGGCAGCGGAGCGAGCAGAGGTTGCAAGCGGCGCAGGTGTCGAGGCCGGCATGCTGGAAGCCCTCGTCGAGCGCTGCCAGCCGCTCCGGATCGTCGCCGGTCTGGTGCAGCCGGGCGCGCTCGCGGGTAACGGCGATGCGCTGGCGCGGCGACAGAGTCATCTGCGCCGAAGGGCAGGCCGGCTCGCAGAAGCCGCATTCGATGCACATGTCGATCAGTGGATCGGTCAGCGGCATCAGCTTCAAATTCTTGATGTGGATGTCCGGGTCGGCGTTGAGCAGCACGCCCGGATTGAGCAGCCCCTCCGGATCGAACAGCGATTTGATGCGGCGCATCAGGAGGTAGGCCTTGGTGCCCCATTCGGCTTCGACGAAAGCAGCGATGGCCCGGCCGGTGCCGTGTTCGGCCTTGAGCGAGCCCTGGTAGCGGATTGAAACCAGCTCCGAGAGCGCCTTGGAGAAGGTGTCGAACTTTTCCGCCGCGCCGGGCAGCATGAAGTTGTCGCTCATCTGGAAATGCAGGTTACCCGCGAGCGCGTGGCCGAAGATGATGGCGTCCTCGTAGCCGTGCTGGTCGAGGAGCTTGCGCATATCGATGACGAATTCGGCCAGCCGGTCGATCGGCGCGGCCACGTCCTCGGTGAGCATGGAGGTGCCCTTGGGCCGCGCCGCGCCGCCCGAGGCAAAGAAACCCTTCCGCACGTCCCAGAGCGCATCGGATCTGGCCGGATCGGTGGAAAAATCGATCGAGGTAGCGCCTTCGCCGGCGAGAATCGCCTCGGCTTTCGCAACCTCCGCCGCCAATTCCTCGCCGTCCGGCGCGGTGACGTCGATCAGCACTGCGGGGGAATCGTCGGTGAGGAACGGCAGGAGCGGCGCCATCGCCGGCAGGTGCTGCACCGTCGCGAGCGCCCGCCGCTCGATGTATTCGGCCGCCGTAACGCCGGTGGTCACATGCACGCCGCCGCTGGAGAGCCGGGTGATGGCGCGCGCGCACGAATAGGGATCGGGGAAGGGGACGAGCGCCGTCGACTTGAACGGATGGTCGGGCACGGTGTTGTAGGTCACCTCGGAGACGAAGCCGAGGGTGCCTTCCGAGCCCACCATCAGATGGATGAGAATATCGAGCGGGTCGTGGAAATCAACCAGCGCGTTGAGCGAATAGCCGACGGTGTTCTTGATCCGGTACTTGCGCCGGATCAGCGCCACCAATTCCTCGTCCGCCATCACCTGGTGGTGGAGGGTGTGGAGCGCCTCGAGCAGGTCGCGGCGCCTGACGCGGAACGCGGCCCGCGAGGCCTCGTCGCCCGAATCGAGCATGGTGCCGTCGGTGAGGACGATCCGCAGCCGCGCCATGGTATGGTAGGTGTTCTGCGCTACCCCGCAGCACATGCCCGACGAATTGTTGTTGACCACCCCGCCGATCTTGCAGGTTGCCTGGCTTGCGGGATCCGGCCCGATCTTGCGGTCGAAGGGCTTCAGCGCCCGGTTGGCCTGGGCGACAATGATCGCGGGGCCCAGCGTGATCTGCTCACCGCCGTCGTGGATTTCGAGCTTGCGCCAGCCGTCGCCGAGCACGGCGAGCACGCCTTCGGTCACCGTCTGGCCGGAGAGCGAGGTGCCGGCGGCGCGGAACGTGAGTGGCAGGTCCTCGGCGCGGGCCGCCTCGATCACGGCGCGGACCTCGTCCTCGGAATTGATGATGACGACGACCGCCGGGATCAGCCGGTAGGAACTGGCATCGCTCGAATAGGCATAGGTGTAGAGCGGATCGGTCATGATCCGCTCGGGCCGGATGATGCCCTTGAGCCGCGCGACAACCCCCGCTGCCGCGGCCTTCCGATCCACCGCAAGCGGCGCCATGTCGTTCAATTGCGGTCCTGCCTTTCCAAAGAGGCCGATATGTTAGAGCGATTTGATCGAAATAGGGAGTCGACACTAGGTCGTAGTGACTTGACCGGAACGGTTCTCGCTGGTCCGGCAGGCGATGCGCTCGCTGGGGCGCATCACCCAGTCGCGGTTGATCGCATGCGGATGGATCGGCGCGTAGCCGACCCCGCAGGTGGTGCGGATGAAGGATGGCATCCCCGACTCCACGCGTTGCCAGGGTCGAGGTCAGCGCGCCTCCTTCCAGGCCTCCAGTTCATCCAGCGTCTGGCCGGCGCCGTCGATGGCGAACTGGTAGATGTCGAAACTCGAGACTATGGCGCCATAATAACCCTCGCGGGTGCGGGCCTCGTGCTTCAGACGCAGAATGAGGTCGCGGTCGGCGGTCGAGAGATCGGCGCGCAGATTGGCGTCGCGCGCCTGGCGCACGGCGAAATCGAAGGGGTCCCAGCCCCAGATGTTGCATTTCCACGGGTTGCCCGCCGCGTCGCGGAACTCGATGCCCCAATAGAGTCCGGCGCCCAGCGGGTGCGGGTCGACATAGTCGTTGAGGAACTGCGCCTTGTGCAGCGCGAGGCCCGCAGCCGCGAGCCGGGCGGCGATCTCGCCGCCAAGGTTGGCCCAACCGGCCCAGGCCTCGGCTTCGATCGGCATGTGGATATCGATATCGCGCCAGACCATCAAATCGTAGCCGGCGCTGCCGGTGACCACGGCCTCGCCGAAGCGAGACAGCAGCAAATCCAAGAGACCCGTCCCGGCCAGCAGGGCGGCTGCTTCCTGCCGCAACTTTGCCGCCCACGCGGCGCGTTGCTCGTCGCTCATCTCGTTTCCTCCCGATTGAATCGAAAAGCCCGGCTCCTCGCGGGGCCGGGCTTCCTGAATTTGCGAAGCAAGGGCTGCTATGAAGCCCTGGCTCATTCGCCCTTCTGCTCTTCGGGGGCGGCGGCTGCCTGTTCGGCGGCGGCGGCCTCAGCGGCAGCCTGCTCCGCCGCCGCGGCAGCGGCCGCTTCCTCGGCATCCTTCTGGGCCAGTTCGACCGCCAGCGCCTAGGCGGCGGCAATCTTTTCGACCTCACGGGCGGCCTTGGCCTCGAGCGCGGCATCGCGCTCGCCGGCCTCGATCTTGCGGGTGCGCGCACTGGTCGACTCGAAAATACGGGCCGACTTGCCGCGGCGGTCGCGCAGGTAGTAGAGCTTGGCACGGCGCACCTTGCCGCGCTTCAAGACCTCGATGCGGTCGATATTGGGCGAGAGTACCGGAAACACGCGTTCCACGCCTTCGCCGTAGGAAATCTTGCGGACGGTGAAGCTTTCCATAATGCCGGTGCCGGAGCGGGCGATCACGACGCCCTCATAGGCCTGCAGGCGTTCCTTGTCGCCTTCGCGGATCTTCACCCAGACCTTGACGGTGTCGCCATGGGTGAAGTCGGGGCGCGCGTTCTTGGCGGAAAGCGCGTCGTACTGCTCCTTGTTGAGCTGTTCGATGATGTTCATTTCGTCGATCCGTTCTGATCTTTTCAATGGAGCGTTTCATCGGCTGCTTTGCCGACCGCCCGGTCTTGGTTGCACGGAGTTTTTGGCTGTTATTGGCCGCCGCCGTAGGCAGCAGCGAGCGCGCGTATAGAGCAAGAACGCGGCGGAGTCCAGTTGTCGAAGCAAAGAGCCGGCCAGCCGGGGCCGGCTCCAGCGTCGATTTGACCTGCGCTAGAGCCAGCCGGCGAGCACGCCGAGGCCGCCCAGGGCAAAAAGGCTACCGGCGACCTGCGCGACGGGCCTGCCATATTTGCCGGCGAGGCTGGCCACCCCTGTCGCCGCGGCGGCGCCGGCGGCGTGCAGAAATGCGGTGGTTGCGACGAAGCCCAGCGCGTACTGGAGACCGGAAGCGTCGGCGGGCATCGCGGCGCCGTGGGCGTGGCCGTGGAAGACAGCGAAGGCGCCGACCAGCGCCATCGCGCCGGCGACGTGCATTGGCCGGCCAAGCGCAGCAGCCGCACCGATCACAATGCTCGAGAGTGCGATCCCCAGTTCGACGAGGGGAAGGTCAACGCTTCCCGCGCCGAGCAGGAAGCCCACCACCATCATGGCGACAAAGCTCAGCGGCACGAGGAACAGCGCGCGGCCGCCGAGCACATAGGCGAAAACGCCGACCGCGATTATGGCGAGGACGTGATCGAGCCCGCCGATCGGGTGTTCGACGCCGAGCAGGAAACCGGACGTGCCGGCATGGCCGGCATGGGCGAAGGCTGCGGTCGAAACGAGGGTGAGGGCCAGGGCCAGAAGCGCGCGCATGAATATCTCCTTTGGGACCCACCGTCCCGCATGCAGTTTGACGTTACGACGGCCGGTCTCCTGGCTCCGGACATCGCCTGACTCCGCCTTCCCGGTCGCAAACCAGTGGCACGTTGGAGGAGCTGACCCGTTACAGTCGCGGGGGCGGCGCAGGCTTATCCCTTTCCTTCGCGCTCTCGATCCGCAAGAGTGGAAACCACCGCCGCCGATCGCGCCTCGATCCTGCTTCCCGTTTCACTCGCAAACGGCGAGCACCATCACGCTATCTCTGGCAGGTCTTCTGATTTAGATCAACTGATCCGTGCTGCATTTGCCGCATGATGAGGATGTCGCGGATGCGCTAGGATCGGCGTTGTTGGCTCGGGGGCAAGCGGTGGCACGAGGAAACGCCAAATTGCAGGACCTGTTGCGTGCGCTCTGCGTGATCGCGCTGGTTTTCCTCAATTTCGGCCATGTGCCGCTGGCGGCGGGGGCGGAAGCGGCTGCCGCGCGGCATGGCGTCAATTTCTGCGGTGATCCGGTCGATGGCCCGGCCGAGGCGAAGGCCAATCCGTGCCAAGTTTGCCGTATCGGCAGTGGTGCCGATCTGCCGCCCCCGCCCTGTTCCATCGAACCAGGCCGCGGGCTCGCCCCCCCGGTTCACGACGCAACCGATCGCCGTGCGATCGTGCTCCGCGCCAACTGGCGCGCCTGTGCGCAACGCGCTCCTCCCGCTCTCGTCTGATCCCCTGCCACAGCTTCGAGATCAACCGTGCTGACGCCCCGCCGCGGGCGCAGCCGAAACAACGAGAGACCAACCATGACCAAGATCGCTTCTGCCACGGCGCTGGCAGCAACCATGCTCATCTGCTCAACCAGTCTTGCGCTCGCCCATGCGTCGCTCACGCCCAGGGAGGCGGCGAACGGCGCATCGGTGAAAGTCGCCATCGCCATTCCGCACGGCTGCGATGGCGCTCCAACCGACACGGTGATCATCAAGCTCCCCGAGGGCTTTGTGAGTGTCAAACCGCAGGTGAAAGCCGGCTGGACGATCGAGATCACCAAGGCCGACTACGCCAAGAGCTATGAACTCCACGGCAAGAAGATGACTTCGGGCCCGGTTGAGATCAAATGGACGGGCGGCTCGGTGCCCGACGACCAGTTCGACGAGTTCGTCGTCCGGGGCACAGTCCAGGGCTTCGATGCCGGGGCGGCGCTGCCCTTCGCGACCACCCAGCTCTGCGGCGTTGCCTCGGTGGCCTGGGACCAGGTGCCGGCCGAAGGCCGGGACGCCCATTCCCTGGAACACCCGGCGCCTGTGCTCACCGTCACGCCGACCGCTGTCGATGCGCCCGACCACAAGCATGGCGCGGTAGCGCACAAGCACGGCGCGGCGGCGCAAGACCATGGCGGCATGAGCATGGATGCGCCCGCCGCGATCACGCTCGGAGACCTCGAGATCAGTGGCGCGTTCACCCGCGCGACGTTGCCCTCGGCCAAGGTCGGCGGCGGCTTCCTGACCATCGTCAACAAGGGCGGCGAAGCTGACCGGCTCATCGGTGCGGCCTCGCCCGTCGCTGAGAAGGTGCAGTTGCACCAAATGAAGATGGAGGGCGACGTCATGAAGATGGCCGAGCTTGAACACGGCATCGAGATTCCGGCCGGCGAAACGGTGGTGCTGGCACCCGGCGGACTGCACATCATGTTCATGGGACTGAAGCAAGCCTTTGAGGAAGGCTCGGCCATCCCGGTGACGCTGACCTTCGAGAAGGCCGGGACGGTCGAGGTGCAACTGCAGGTTGGGGCGGTTGGAGCGGATGCCGCCACGGGCACCCATGCCCCGATGCATCACGACCATGGTGCAACTCCCGTCGATCAGGCCGGCCCCGGCGATGTCGACGCCATCACCACGCTGCTCAAGAGTATTTTCGAAACACCGGCCTCGCCGCTCTTGATCGCCCCGGTGGTCGTCTCGGGCGAATATGCCATCGCCGGCTGGTCGCAAGACGGTTCCGGCGGGCGAGCCCTGCTGCGCAAGGCAGCTTCGGGCTGGGCGGTACATCTTTGCTCTGGCGACGGGCTCAAGGATGCGGGCAACCTGGTCCGGATCGGGGTCCCGGACGCCGACGCGCAGCAGCTTGCCGCCGACCTCGCGAAGGCCGAATCGACGCTCGATCCGGCCTTGCTGGCTCAGTTTTCGGCCTTCGACGGCACCGTAATGGTCGATGACGACCTGATATGAGAACGTCCAGCGTGGAGGAATCTGCGCGGCGCACTTTGAGACGCTCGTCAGGGCTCAGCGCTTGAGCAGGTCCGGGCGGCGGGTGCGAGTGAGGGCTTCGGCCGCCTCGCGCCGCCACCTGGCGATCTTGCCGTGGTCGCCGGAGGTCAGCACCGCCGGTATCTCACGGCCCTCGAAGATCTGTGGCCGTGTGTATTGGGGATATTCGAGCAGCCCGCCCTCGAAGCTTTCCTCGGCGTGGCTCTCGGCCGCTCCCAGCACGCCGGGGATCAGCCGCACCGCGGCTTCGAGCAGCGCCATGGCGGCCACTTCCCCTCCGGCCAGCACGTAGTCGCCGATCGAGACTTCCTCGAGGTTGCGGGCCTCGATCACGCGCTGGTCGACGCCCTCGAAGCGGCCGCAGACGATGACCGCGCCGGGCCCCCGCGCCAGTTCGCGCACGCGGGCCTGGCCGAGCGGGGTGCCGCGCGGCGACATCAGCAGCCGCGGGCGGGGGTCGCCCGGGGGCGAGACGGCGTCGATCGCGGCGGCGAGGATATCGGGCTTGAGCACCATGCCCGGGCCGCCGCCGGCGGGGGTGTCGTCGACGGTGCGGTGCCTGTCGGCGGCGAAATCGCGCAACTGCGTGGTTCTGAGCGACCAGAGGCCATCGGCAAGGCCGCGGCCGATCACCGAGGCGCCGAGCGGGCCGGGAAACAGTTCTGGGAAAAGCGTGACGACGTCAGCGGAGAAGCTCAATCGGGTTCCTCGTCACCGGGCTCGGCCTCGATCGGCACCTCGATGACGAGATAACCGGCTTTGAGATGGATTTCGGGCACCACCTTGCGGGTGAAGGGATAAAGGTAGGTGTCGCCGCTGCGCGGATCGCGGATCTCGATGAGATCGCCGGCCCCGAAATTGGGCACGGCGATCACCTCGCCGAGCACGGCGCCGCTGTCCAGCCGGGCCTCGAGCCCGATCAGGTCGGCATGGTAGAAATCGTCTTCATCTTCGGTTTCAGGCAGCGACGCCCGGTCGAGATAGAGTTCGACGCCGTTGAGCTTTTCGGCCGCGGTGCGGTCGTTCACTCCCTCGATCATGGCGATCAGCACATTGGTGCTGGTGCGGGCCGAGAGGATGGTGACGGAAAGGCCGGGCTTGTTGGTCGCCAGCGGACCGTAATCCGCCAGCGCCAGCGGGTCTTCGGTGAAGGACTGGATGCGCACCTCGCCCTTGAGGCCATGGGCCGAACCGATCCGGCCCATGAGCAGTCTCTGCGATGCTGCGCCATCCTTGGCCACGGGCCTACTCGGTCGCGGCTGCTGCTTCGGCCGGCGCTTCGGCCGGAGCGGGGGCAGCGGCTGCCGCGGCGGCGTCCGCCTCGGCCTTGACCCTGGCCGCGGCACGTTCGATCGCCTTGGCGCCCGGCTTGGCCTTTTCCGGGTTGTTGCGCGGCGCGCGCTTGAGGAGCCCGGCGGCATCGAGGAAGCGCAGCACGCGATCGGTCGGCTGGGCGCCGACGCTCAGCCAATGCTGGGCCCGCTCAATGATGAAGTTCACGCGCTTTTCGGTGTCGGCGAGCCTGGGATCGTAGGTGCCGATACGCTCGATGAAGCGGCCGTCGCGGGGCGAGCGGGCATCGGCCACCACCACGTGATAGTAGGGGCGTTTCTTGGTGCCGGCGCGGGCGAGACGAAGTTTGAGTGCCATTCTGGTAGTCTCCTGGGTGTCTTCGGGTTGGGGGCTATTTCTTCTTGGGCACGAAGCCGCCGCCGAGGCCGGGGAGGCCAGGGAAGCGGGGCGCGCCGCCAAGCCCGGGGAGGCCCGGGCCGGATTTCAGAAGCTGGCCGACATCGGTCGGCAGCTTTTCGGAGAGGTCCTTGGGGGGAGTCTGCGGCAGCGAGGCCGGGTCGATGCCCATTTCCCGCGCCATCCGCTCGAGCTGCTTGGGGTCCATGTTCGACATGTCGGGCATCGAGCCCAGGCCCGGCATCATGCCGCCCATCTTGCCGCCGAACATCCCGGCAAGGCTCCCCATGCCGCCCTTGGAAACCTTTTTCATCATGTCCGCCATCTGACGGTGCTGCTTCATCAGCTTGTTGACGTCGGAAACCTCGGTGCCCGAGCCGGCGGCGATGCGCTTGCGGCGGGAGGCGTTGAGCAGGTCCGGATTGACCCGCTCCTTCCTGGTCATCGAGTTGATGATGGCGACCTGCCGGTCGAACACCTTCTCGTCGATATTGGCGCCGGCCATGGCCTTCTTCACCTGGCCCATGCCCGGCATCATGTTCATCAGCGAGCCCATGCCGCCCATCTTCTTCATCTGCAGCAGCTGGCCGCGCAGATCCTCGAGGTCGAAGCTGCCCTTCCTGAGCTTCTTGGCCATCTTCTGGGCGTCTTCGGCGGTGACGTGCTGCGCCGCCTTTTCCACCAGCGAGACGATGTCGCCCATGCCCAGGATGCGGTCGGCGATGCGGGACGGATGGAAATCCTCGAGCGCGTCCATCTTTTCGCCGGTCGCGATCAGTTTGATCGGCTTGCCGGTCGCGGCTCGCATCGACAGCGCCGCGCCGCCGCGCCCGTCGCCGTCGACGCGGGTCAGGATGATGCCGGTCAGGTCGACGCGCTGGTCGAAGGAGCGGGCGAGGTTGATGGCGTCCTGGCCGGTCAGCGCATCGGCGACGAGCAGGATTTCGTGCGGGTTCGAGATCGCCTTGATCTCGGCCGTCTCGGCCATCAGCTCTTCGTCGATATGGATGCGGCCGGCGGTATCGAGGATGAGCACGTCGTAGCCGCCGAGCTTGCCCTCGCGCAGGGCGCGGCGGGCGATCTCGACCGGCGTCTCGTCGGCGATGATCGAGAGGGTGGCAACGCCAACCTGCTCGCCGAGCACGCGCAGCTGCTCCTTGGCCGCCGGGCGGCGGGTGTCGAGCGAGGCGAGCAGGATCTTCTTGTTCTGCCGCTCCTTGAGCCGCTTGGCGAGCTTGGCGGTGGTGGTGGTCTTGCCCGAGCCCTGCAGGCCGACCATCAGGATGGTGACCGGCGGGGTGGCGTTGAAATCGATGGGGACGGCGGTCTCGCCCAGGACGCGGACCAGCTCGTCGTGGACGATCTTGACCACCTGCTGGCCGGGCGTCACCGAGCGGGTGACCTCGGCGCCGACGGCGCGCTCGCGCACCTGTTCGACGAAGGCGCGCACCACTTCGAGCGACACGTCGGCCTCGATCAGCGCCCGGCGGACTTCGCGCAGCGCTTCGTTGACGTCGCTCTCGGAAAGGGCGCCGCGGCCGCGCAGGCCCTCGAAGATTTTTCCAAGCCGGTCGCTTAGGCTTTCAAACATCTTTGTTCCCTTGTTCCCGGATCACGGCACAGCCGGGATATGGGAAGCGGATCTTCATTTGTCGCGTTTTCGAGCCGGAAAAGCGCAAGCGACTTTTCCTCAAAACGCTCCATCACGCCAAACGCCAAACACACCCGCGGGCGCTTGCGCTGGCGGATGCTGACCTCCGGGATCTCTTTAGACCTTTGCGGGTCCCGGTCGGTGGCTCAGGGTTTCAGCCTGACAGAATGTGGCGTCCCCTTAGGCGGGATGGGCCGGGGAGTCAAGGAAAAGGGGCTAACCGATCTTCAGCAGCGCCTTGACCCGGCGCTTCACGCTCTCGCGGCTCTCGTACAGCCAGGCGAGCAGCCGCACCTGCCAGCCGCTTCTGCCGACGATCAGCGTCGCCATGGATTTTTCGCCATTGAAGAAGTTGAGCGCCGAATGTCCTTCCGCCGTGGCGGCGGCGTCGACGGCGCCGGGCTGGCCGGAGCGGTAGAATTCCTCGATCAGCAGATATTCTAGCGCCATGCCGGGGCCAAGCTTCTTGTGCGTCTCGTCATAGGCGATCTTGGGGGTGAAGGCGGTGTCGCCGGTGTGGATCGAGAGCTTCATGGCAATCGGCCGCCCGTCGAGCAGGAGGCTGTCGATCGCGGCGAAGGGCACGACATAGGCTTGCCGCGCGAAATCGGCATCTGTGGCGCTGGAGAGGAAGGACGTGCCGTTCTCACCCTTCCAGCCGGCATGTTCGAGCGCTAGGAAATCCTCGAGCCGCGCGCGCAATGAGGACGGCCCACTCACATGCTCGAGCGCGATAGTCCCCGCCTCCTGCAGTCTGCGCATGGTGCGGCGCACGTCCTTGAGCCGGTTCTTGGACAGCACGGTTTCCAGATGGGCCTCGAAACCGCCCGGCAGGCGGGTGAGGAAGGCGCGCCGATAGGCGTTTGCCTGCTGCGCCGGCATCTGCCGCGCCAGCACCCCGTCGAGGATCAGCTCGGCGAGCGGGGTATTCATGTCGAGGTCGGGAAGCGCCCAGAGCCCGCGCGGCTGTCCCTGCGCCAAAAGGTCGAGCCAGGCGCCAACCACCGCCTCGGCATGGTCCTTGTGTACCAGCGGCGTACCGCAGAACTGGTACTTGTTGGCGGCGCCAAAGGCGGTGGGGAGGGGCGAAGGGACCATGCCGCGATTGCGGAAGGGGAAGAGGCCGAGCAAAGTCCCGGCGGCATCGGAAATAGCGAGCGCGCGGAGCCCGGCGTCCCTGTCGATGGTGGCCAGCCCGGCCAGCACATATTGACGGGCGTAGAACGGGTTCTCGACCAGGGCGTTCGTCGCCAGCGCATCCCATGCCGCGGCGTCCAGTTCGCGCAGGCCCTCGGCATCGAGGCTGCGATGCCCGAGTGTCTTGCCCGCCAGCGGGCCGCCGGCATCAACCGCTGCGACGGGGGAATGATGGGATTCGGAGAAGGTTTGCAGTGCCATTTCTATCTCGTCTCCTCGGAGTCCGGCGCAGGCGCGGTCGTGGCGCCGTCGTCCTGGTCTTTGCTCTTGAGCATCATCGCGCGAAGCCGTTTGAACAGGCCGAACAGCGTCTCGTTCTGCTTGATTGCGCGCTTGAGCCGGCGCAGGCCGCGCACGACCGGCGCGGCGATCCTGCCGGCGGCGGTGACTGGAATCACGCTGTCATGGACAAGCTGCTTGTCGGTCCAGTCAGATTTGTAATCGAAATCGCCCAGGCCCATGTCGAGCGAGGTGATGCCCATGCCGGCGAACTCGGCGACGAGTTCGTACATCAGAATGCCCATCAGGCTGTACCTGGCGGCCGGACCCGAAGCGGTCGAATTGATGTATTGCGAATAGTGCGTCCCGGCGCAGGCGCCGCAGGAGGTGGCGACGATCTGGTCGCCGGCATAGAGCGCGTGAAAACGCAGTGCCGGCAGGTCGCTGCCGAGCGAGATGGCGGCGGCGCGCTTGAAGAAGGCGACGAACCAATCCTCGGCGAAGATGTTCCTGACCCCCATCTGGGCGAAGCGCGCGCCCCGCTGCTGGAGAAAGGCGGCGTGCACCCTCTCGATCTCATCGACACTGTTGGCGCGGCGCAGCGTCACCGGGCCCATCGCCTCCTCGAGCCGCCGCCGTCCGCGCTGCAGGTTGCGGATGCGCTTGCCGTTGAGGTGCGCGCGGGGGGTGGCTGGGTCGATCGGCGCCACGTAAAGATGGTCGGGCGCCGGCTGGTGCTGGAAGGCGAGCAGGGGGTTGTCGAGGCCGAGCCAGGTCCCTGGCTGGTTGCGCAGGAAGACCATGTCGAGGCCGGCCACAACCCGACCGATCGCGGCAAAGATTTGCATCAGCACGGCAGGCGTGAACCGCAACGCGGCGCCGCGCTGCACCGGCAGCCAGCCGGCATTGCCGATATCGGCGCCGATGATCTCGGCGGTCGAGACGCCGAAGCGGCGCCCGATGGCGAAGGGAAACAAGGCAGCGAGGCCGGTCTCGTTCTCGATGACGGCAACGGCGCAACGCTTCCCGTCGAGGCCGCGGCTGTCGAACAGCGCCTTGATCCAGTCGTAACGCTGATAGGGGGTGAAAATCGCTGTCTTTTCGAGCGCGCGCCAGGGCGCTTCGGCCGCCTCGATGGTGTCGAAAACGGTGATGCGGAGCGGGCCGGCGGCGGCATGGCCCTGGGCGTCATGCCGCATCGGTTCCCCGGCCGCGGCGTCGCCGGCGCGCCCGCTGCCTTGCTCGCCCGTCCCATCCCGGATCGGTTCCCGCCGTGCCGTGGCCGTCGAGTGCATGACGCCTGCCGCTCCTCGTGCTGTTGGCGCCGAGGATAGTCCCCCGATCCTGCTCAATCCCTAATTTGCCGGGACAGGTCCGCAGCGCTTGCAGCCTGGTTAAGCGCTGGTGAACCTTGCGAACATTAGAATGCCCGGATTGGGATGCTATGAGCCGGCGATAGCCGCCGAGACTGGCAATTGGGCGGAACATCCGCCATATAGGGCCCAAACAGGTTCCGAGAGGAAAAAGTGAGCACCGTGCCGTTTCTGAAGATGAACGGGTTGGGCAACGACTTCGTCGTCGTCGATGCGCGGGAAAGCGGGCGGCATTTCTCCGCCGATGCGGTGCGCAGGATTTCCGACCGGGCGACCGGCATCGGAGCCGATCAGTTCATCGTTCTGGAGCGGCCCAAGGCGAACGGCGCCGACGTCTTCATGCGCATCTACAACGCCGATGGCGGCGAGATCGACGCCTGCGGCAATGCCTCCCGCTGCATTGCGGCGCTGGTCGCCGAGGAGGCTGGCCGCAATGCCGTCACGCTCGAAACCAATGCCGGGCTGCTCGCCGCCGAGGTCAGGGGCGGCGTGGTCACCGTCGACATGGGCAAGCCCCGGTTCGCCTGGGACCAGATCCCGTTGGCTGAAGCATTCGCCGACACCACCGGCATCGAGCTGCAGATCGGGCCCATCGATGCGCCGATCCTGCATACGCCCTCGGTGGTCAATGTCGGCAATCCGCACGCCATCTTCTGGGTCGACGATGTCGAACGCTACGATCTCGGGCGCTTCGGGCCGCTGCTCGAAAACCATCCGATCTTCCCCGAGCGCGCCAATATTTCGCTGGCGCGGGTGATTTCGCCCAACCGCATCAAGGTGCGCGTCTGGGAGCGCGGCGCCGGGCTGACCAGGGCCTGCGGCACGGCGGCCTGCGCGGTCGCGGTGGCGGCGGCGCGGAAGAAGCTGAGCGGCCGCAAGGTCACGATCGAACTGCCGGGCGGCCCGCTCGATCTCGAATGGCGCGAGAGCGACGACCATATCCTGATGACCGGCACCTGGTCGCTGGACGGTGAGGGCGTGCTGCCCGCCGAACTCGTCGAAGGCAAGGCGGCATGAGCGTCGAAACCCTCACTTTCGGGTGCCGCCTCAATACCTATGAATCCGAGGTGATGAGGGCCGAGGCCGAGAAGGCCGGGCTTGCCGACGCCCTGATCGTCAACACCTGCGCGGTGACGGCCGAAGCCGTGCGCCAGGCCCGGCAGTCGATCCGCAAGGCCAGGCGCGACAACCCGGACCGGAAGATCATCGTCACCGGCTGCGCGGCGCAAACCGAGGCGCGCTCCTTCGGCGACATGGCGGAGGTCGATCTGGTCATCGGCAACAACGACAAGCTCAAGTCCGAGAGCTACGCGCCGATGGCGTTCGGGGCGCCGCTCAACGACAAGGTGCAGGTCAACGACATCATGAGCGTGCGCGAGACCGCGGGCCATCTCATCGAGGGGATGGACGGGCGGGCGCGCGCCTTCGTCCAGGTGCAGAACGGGTGTGATCACCGCTGCACCTTCTGCATCATTCCCTATGGCCGCGGGCCGTCGCGCTCGGTGCCGATGGGGCTGGTGGTCGAGCAGATCAGGAAACTGGCCGGCAACGGCTACCGCGAGGTGGTGCTGACCGGGGTCGATATAACGAGTTATGGCCCGGATTTGCCGGGCGCACCCAACCTGGGCAGGCTGGTACAGGCGATCCTGCGGCACGTGCCGGACCTGCCGCGCTTAAGGATTTCCTCGATCGATTCGATCGAGGCGGACGAGGCGCTGCACGAGGCGATCGCTTCCGACCGCCGGCTGATGCCGCATTTGCATCTGAGCCTTCAGTCAGGAGACGACATGATCTTGAAGCGGATGAAACGGCGGCATTTGCGCGGCGACACGCTTGAGTTCGTCAACCAAGTGCGCGCCGGGAGGCCCGACATGGTGTTCGGCGCCGACATCATCGCCGGCTTCCCGACCGAAACCGACGCGATGTTCGAGAATTCGCTGAAGATCGTCGGCGAGGCCGATCTCGCCTATCTCCACGTTTTTCCGTTCTCGCCGCGCGAGGGAACGCCGGCAGCGCGCATGCCGCAGGTCGGCCGGAAGCTGGCCAGGGACCGGGCGGCACTGCTGCGCATTGAAGGCGAACGGCAGTTCCGCAAGCATTGCGAGAGCCGGCTGGGCGCGATGGAGAATGTGCTGGTCGAACGCGACGGCATGGGCCGCACCGAGCAGTTCGTGCCAATCGATGTGCCCGGCTTTGCCGCCGGGCAGATCGTCCCGGTGCGGGTCGTCGGGATCGGTGGCGCCGGCCTCGTCGGCGAGGCCGTCAGGACGGCAGCGTGATGGAGAAGAAGCCGGGTCTGCTCGAAAGGCTGTTTGGCGGCGGCCCCAAGCCGCCGCCCGAGACTCCGCCGCCATTTCCACCGGGGGAAGCCAGGCCGGCCGAACCGGCGCCGGAGCGGCCGTTGGAGATTCCGTGGCCTCCGGACGAGGGTCCGGCGCCTCCGGTCGAAGTACCGCAACCTCCAGTCGCCTCCGCCGAGGAGCGTGCGCTCGCCGGACCGCCCGAGACCACCGTCGACTACATCGAAAAAGTCGAGGCGGCCGAAGAGGAGGGTACCGAACCGGTGGCCGCGGCGCCGGAGCCGGAACGGAAGCTGGGCTGGTTCCAGCGCCTCGCCTCCGGGCTGAAGCGCTCGTCCGATCAGCTCACCAGCGGCATCACCTCGGTTTTCACCAAGAAGAAGCTCGACGAGGCGATGCTCGAAGAGTTCGAGGATCTGCTGATCCAGTCCGATTTCGGGTTGGAGATGGCGGCCGGCGTCACCGCCACGCTGCGCCGGGACCGCTTCGATCGCGACATCACCACCGACGAGGTGCGGGCGGTGCTCGCCGGCGAGGTGCGGAAGGTCTTGGAGCCGGTGGCCAGGCCGCTCGTCATCGAGCCGGGCAGGAAACCCTTCGTGATCCTCGTGGTGGGCGTGAACGGCTCGGGCAAGACCACCACCATCGGCAAATTGTCGAGCCTGCTGCGGGCGCAGGGCCGGAGGGTGATGCTCGCGGCCGGCGACACGTTCCGCGCCGCCGCGATCGAGCAGTTGCAGGTCTGGGGCGAGCGCACCGGGGCTCCGGTGATCGCAAGGCCGGCCGGTTCGGACGCCTCGGGGCTGGCCTTCGAGGCGGTGACGCGGGCCAGGGAGGAGGATGCCGAAGTCCTCATCATCGATACCGCCGGTCGGCTGCACAACCGCGAGGAGTTGATGAGCGAACTGGAGAAAATGATCCGCGTCATCAGGAAGGTGGACGAGACCGCGCCGCACGCAACCTTGTTGACGCTGGATGCGACGACCGGACAGAATGCTCTCAATCAGGTCGAAATCTTCGGTAAACGTGCCGGCGTCACCGGAATCGTGATGACCAAGCTCGACGGCACCGCGCGCGGCGGCATCCTTGTCGCCATCGCGCAGAAATTTGGCCTGCCCGTGCATTTCATCGGGGTGGGCGAAGGCGTAGATAACATAGAGACGTTCGCGGCCGCCGATTTCGCCGCGGCGATTGCAGGAAAGCACTGATGGCCACCGAAGAAACCAAAGCCGAGCAGGTCAACTGGGCCGAACTGCGCCCCCAGCTCATCAAGATCGCGCTCGAGCTCGGCCCGCTGGTGGTGTTTTTCCTCGTCAACGCCAATGCCGACATCTTCGCCGCCACCGCCTGGTTCATGGGCGCGATGGTGGCGTCGCTGACGCTGAGCTGGTTCATCCTGAAGCGCGTCGCGGTCATGCCGCTGGTGACCGGGGTCGTGGTGCTGGTGTTCGGCGGGCTGACGCTCTATCTGCAGGACGACACCTTCATCAAGATGAAGCCCACCATCGTCAATTCCCTGTTCGGCGCCGTGCTGCTGGGCGGGCTGGTGTTCGGCCAGTCGCTGCTGCGCTACGTCTTCGGCGACGTCTACAAGCTCAAGCCCGCGGGCTGGCTGGTGCTGACTATCCGCTGGGGGCTGTTCTTCTTCTTCCTCGCCATCGCCAACGAGGTGGTCTGGCGCGGTGCCGATGCGTTCATCACCGATGCAAAGGCGGCCACCGACCTGTGGGTGGCGTTCAAGGTCTGGGGCATCATGCCGTTGACGGTGGTGTTCTCGATGTTCCAGCTGCCGGTGCTGTCCAAGTATGCGCCCGACCCGGTGGTGCCAACGCCGGGGGAATGACGCTTCACCCCTTCGCCAGTTCAATCGCGGGCAACAGCTCTTCTTCAAGGCTTCGCGGCGATAGCGGTCCCACATGCTTGAAGGTGATCACGCCGTCGGCGTCGACGACGAAGGTCTCGGGCACCCCATAGACGCCCCAGTCGATGGAGACGCGGCCAGTGGCATCGGCGCCGACCGCGTCATAGGGGTTGCCGAGTTCGTCGAGGAAGGCCCGGGCGTTCTCCGGCGCATCCTTCTGGTTGATGCCATAGAGCGTCACCCCGGTCCGCGCCTTCAGCGCGGTGAGGACCGGGTGCTCGTCGCGGCAGGGAACGCACCAGCTGGCAAAGACGTTGACGACCGTCACCCGGCCCTTGAGCGCTGCGGTATCGAAGCCGGGCACATCGAGACCTTCGACCGGCGGCAGGGTGAAATCCGGTGCCGGCTTGTCGATCAGCACCGAGCGAATCAGCGAGGGATCGCGGTCGATGCTGAGCGCGAAGACGACGATCAGCGCCACGAGCGCGACCAGCGGGGTGACGAGCAGGACGATGCGGGTCAAGAAGCCTTCCCTGCCGAACGGCGGCGGATGCCCCTGGCTTCCAGCGCCTTGAGCCTGGCGGCGACGCGGCGCGCGTCCCAGGCGACATAAAGGACAAGCGCCGCGACGAGTACGGCGACGCCCAGATAGGCCCAGAGGATGAAAACTGCGTGTTCCATCAATTCGCCTCGGCGGAAAGTGCGGCCTGCCGCGACAGCGTCTCGGCGCGGCGGCGGAAGATCTCGGTGCGCATGCTCACGATATGGAGAGTGAGGAAGAGCAGGGTGAAGGCGATGGCCATTATCAGGAGCGGGGTGAGGATGGAAAGCGGCATCCTGGGTCCTTTGGCGGTGAAGATGCTGGCTGGCTGGTGCAGCGTGTTCCACCAATCAACCGAGAACTTGATCACCGGGATATTGATGGCGCCGACCAGGGTGACGATGGCGACGATGCGCGCGGCGCGCAACTGGTCGTCAAAGGCGCGCCACAGCGCGATGATGCCCAGATAGATGAGCAGGAGGACGAGGGTGGACGTCATGCGCCCGTCCCATTCCCAGAACGTTCCCCAGGTGGGGCGGCCCCAGAGCGCGCCGGTATAGAGGGCCAGCGCCGTGAACACCGCGCCCAGCGGCGCGGCGGCCTTGCCGGCGACGTCGGCCAGTGGGTGCCGCCAGACCAGCGTGCCGAGCGCGGAGACCGCCATCACCCCATAGACGAACTGGCTGAGCCAGGCGTTGGGCACGTGGACATACATCACCCGCACCATGTCGCCCATCTGATAGTCCTCGGGCGAAGCGAAGAACGAAAGCCAGAGGCCGATCGCAAAGAGCAGCGCCGACAGCACCGCCAGCGGCAGCACCAGTGGGCGCGACCAGCTCAGGAACTGGCCCGGATGGGCCAGCCGGCTGAACCAGTTGGACTTCTTGGCTGCTGCGTCGAGGGTCATGGATATCTTTCCGGCTCGTGCCGGATCCTCTGCGTCCACTGTCCTTACCGCCAAAGCGGGATGCGTCGATTGATCAGAATCAATTCAGAACCGTCTAGTCTCCGGCCACGCGCAAGGCAAGCGCTGCGGCGAATGGCGCGAAGGTCGAGACGACGAGACTGATGGCGGCCAGAAACAGCAGCGCCGGCCCCGAGGACCCGCCGGAAATAGCGCCCACGCCGAAGATCAGGACGGGCACGCAAAGCGGCAGGATCAGCACCGGGGCGATCAGCCCGCCGCGCCGCAGGCTTACGGTGACGGCGGCACCGAGCGCTCCGAAGGCGACCAGCGCCGGCGTACCCAGCAGCAGCGAGAATGTGGTGCGCCACCAGCTCTCGAAATCCATGGCGAGCAGGATGGCCAGCACCGGCGTCGCCACGAGCAGCGGCAGCGCGGTGAGGAGCCAGTGCGCGATTGTTTTTGCGGCAACAATGGCTTCGAGCGGGATGGCGGCGTGCCGGAACAGGAGCAGCGAACCGTCGTCGTCGTCATTGCGGAACAGGCGGTCGAGGCCCAGCAGCATCGAGAGGAAGGCGGCGATCCAGACGATACCCGGCGCCAGCCGCGCCAATTGCCCCTTGTCCGGCCCGATGGCGAAGGGAACGATCACCCCGATCATCACGAAGAACAGCACCAGCGTCAGCGCCTCCCCGCCTATGCGGAGGCTGAGCCGCAGGTCGCGGGCGATCAGCGCGGTGAACGCCCTCATGCCGGAACTCCCAGAGTGAGGGTTCTGAGACGGACCGGGGGCCGGAGCGCCAGATCGTGATGCGTGGCGGCGACGACCAGGCCGCCGCGCAGAAGATGGGCGTCGAGCAGCCGGCCGACCAGCAATTCGCCATCGCTGTCGAGGGCGGCGGTCGGCTCGTCGAGCAGCCAGACCGGCCGCTCGGCGACGAGCAGGCGTGCCAGCGCCAGTCTGCGGGTCTGCCCGGCGGAGAGGTGGCCGGCCTCCAGCGCTTCGGCATGGGCAAGGCCGGCGGCGACCAGTGCCGGTTCGATCAGCGCCCGCTCGCCGCCGTTCATGTCGGCCCAGAATCGCAGATTCTCGGCGACCGTCAGGCGCGGCTTGACCGCCGCCCGATGCCCCAGCAGATGCAGGTCGGACATGGATCCCGCGTCGGCCTCGCCGCCGGTCAGCGCGATGCTGCCGGCCTCGGGCCGCACGACGCCGGCCAGGGCGAGCAACAGCGTGGTCTTGCCGGCGCCGTTGGGACCGCGCAGCAGCAGGATTTCTCCGGCAGCCACCTCGAAGTCGAGCTGGTCGATCAGGAGGCGCTCGCCGCGCCGGCAGCAAAGGCCGGAAACTTTCAAACGGCGCTGCGGGAGGGCGTGGGACGGGCTCATGGCTCCCATCTCGTATTGGAAGAAAGTCCGGGCTGGCAAGCGGGAATTTGTTTCTCTATAAGCCCTCCTAGATTGGAATGCCTCCAGTCAGGCGCTTGCGCCCCGATGCCCCAACGGGCCCCTCTTTCGGTCCGCCGCGCGGCTCTAGCAGGCGCACGAAAACGACAAGAGACAGGCGAACCCCGTGACCAAATCCGTCGACAGCTTCAAATCCCGCGCCACGCTCAAGGTGCAAGGCAAGGACTACACCTATTTTTCCCTCTCCGAGGCGGAAAAGCATGGGCTGGAGGGGATTTCGAGACTGCCCAATTCGATGAAGGTGGTGCTGGAGAACCTGTTGCGCTTCGAGGATGGGGTGACGGTCACCAGGGCGGATATCCTCGCCATCGCCGAGTGGCTCGCCACCCGCACTTCCGAGCACGAGATCTCCTACCGCCCGGCGCGGGTGCTGATGCAGGATTTCACCGGCGTTCCGGCTGTCGTCGATCTGGCGGCGATGCGCGACGCCACCGCCGCGCTCGGCGCCGACCCGCAGAAGATCAACCCGCTGGTGCCGGTCGATCTGGTCATCGACCATTCGGTGATGGTGGACAGTTACGGTTCGCCACTCTCTTTCGCGCGGAATGTCGCGTTCGAATACGAGCGCAACGGCGAGCGCTACGAGTTCCTGCGCTGGGGTCAGAAGGCGTTCGACAATTTCCGCGTGGTGCCGCCGGGCACCGGCATCTGCCATCAGGTCAATCTCGACTACCTGGCGCAGACGGTCTGGACGCGCAAGGACGAGGAAACGGGCGATTTGATCGCCTATCCGGATACCCTGGTGGGCACCGACAGCCATACCACCATGATCAACGGTCTGGCCGTTCTGGGCTGGGGCGTGGGCGGCATCGAGGCCGAGGCGGCGATGCTCGGCCAGCCGATCACCATGCTCATCCCCGAGGTCATCGGTTTCAAGATGGTGGGCAAGATCAACGAGGGTATCACCGCCACCGATCTTGTGCTCACGGTCACCGAGATGCTGCGCAGGCGGGGCGTGGTCGGCAAGTTCGTCGAGTTCTACGGCCCCGGCCTCGATCACCTGAGCCTCGAGGACCAGGCGACCATCGCCAACATGGCGCCCGAATACGGTGCCACCTGCGGCTTCTTCCCGGTCGACCGCGACACGCTCGACTACCTGCGCACCTCGGGACGTTCGGCCGACCGCGTGGCGCTGGTCGAAGGCTATTGCCGGGCTCAGGGCATGTTCCGCGAAACCGACAGCGAAGAGCCGGTCTTCACCGATACCCTCGAACTCGATCTCTCCGAGGTCGTGCCCTCGGTTGCCGGCCCCAGGCGCCCGCAGGACCGGGTGTCGCTGGCCGAGGCGGCTCCGAAATTCCGCGAGGCGCTGATCGAACTGCGGGGCGGCCGCAAGGATCGCGCCAGGATCCCCGCCTCGGTCGGGGAATCGCGCTATGTGGACGAAGGCGCCACCGGGGTGGACGATATCCCGGAAGAGGCGCGCTGCACGGTCAAGGGCGAAAGCTTCGATCTGGGCAGCGGCGACGTCGTGATCGCCGCCATCACCTCATGCACCAATACCTCGAATCCGTCGGTGCTGATCGCCGCGGGGCTGGTGGCACGCAAGGCGCGGGCGCTGGGTCTCACGGTCAAGCCCTGGGTCAAGACCTCGCTGGCGCCGGGCTCGCAGGTGGTGACCGATTATCTCTCCGCTGCGGGTCTTCAGGACGATCTGGATGCGCTCGGCTTCAACCTGGTCGGCTATGGCTGCACCACCTGCATCGGCAATTCGGGGCCGCTGCCGGCCGCCATTTCCGAAGCCATCAACGAGAACGATCTGGTTGCTGCCGCAGTGCTTTCGGGCAACCGCAATTTCGAAGGCCGGGTGAACCCGGATGTGCGGGCGAACTACCTCGCCTCGCCGCCGCTGGTTGTCGCCTACGCCATCGCCGGCTCGCTCCATGTCAATTTGACCGCCGATCCGCTCGGCGCCGGCGCGGACGGCAAGCCGGTCTATCTCAAGGACATCTGGCCCACCAACAAGGAGATCGCCGAACTGGTGCGCGCCCATATAACGCCCGAAATGTTCCTCGGGCGCTATTCGGACGTGTTCAAGGGCGACGAGCGCTGGCAGGGGATCGCGGTCGCGGGTGGGGAAACCTACGCCTGGAACTCCTCGTCGACCTATGTGCAGAACCCGCCCTATTTCGAAGGCCTCAAGATGGAGCCCGAGCCGGTGACCGACATCAGGGACGCGCGGGTGCTCGGGCTGTTCCTCGATTCGATCACCACCGACCATATCTCGCCGGCCGGCTCGTTCAAGGCCAGCACCCCGGCCGGCAAGTATCTGGTGGAACGGCAGGTGGCGGCGCGCGATTTCAATTCCTACGGGGCGCGGCGCGGCAATCACGAGGTGATGATGCGCGGCACCTTCGCCAATATCCGCATCAAGAACCAGATGGTGCCGGGCGTCGAGGGCGGCTTCACCAAGGGGCCGAACGCGGAGGTCATGCCGATCTACGATGTGGCCATGGCCTACCAGAAGTCGGACACGCCGCTGGTGATCTTCGCGGGCAAGGAGTACGGCACCGGCTCCTCCCGCGATTGGGCGGCCAAGGGCACGCGGCTGCTCGGCGTGCGCGCGGTGGTGGCGCAGAGCTTCGAGCGCATCCACCGCTCCAACCTCATCGGCATGGGCGTTTTGCCGCTGCAGTTCGCCGAAGGACAGAGCTGGCAGAGCCTCAAGCTCGACGGCACCGAGACTGTCTCCATCGAGGGGTTGGAAGGGCTCTCGCCGCGTTCCACGGTGCCGGTCAGCATCGTCTATCACGACGGTCGCAAGGAAGTGATCGAAACCCGCTGCCGCATCGATACGGTCAACGAGCTCGACTATTACCGGCATGGCGGCATCCTGCATTACGTGCTGCGCAATCTGGTGGCTGCCTGAGAGGCGGGGTCCGCCGGGCGTTCGGCCGTCGAGCTAACGCCAAATTGACTCGCACTTGTTGAGGGGCGTGCCTAAGAAGGTCGCCATGTTTCCTCGACTCCTTGCTGCCGTAGTCGCCCTTGCGATCGTTTTCACCTCACCGGCAGGGGCGGGCGAAGTGCGCCAAAACCCCAAGGCGGTGCTGGAGCTGTTCACCAGCCAGGGCTGTTCCTCCTGCCCGGCGGCGGACGCGGTGCTGGCGGAACTGGGCAAGAAGTCCGACATCATTGCGCTGGCCTATCATGTCGACTACTGGGACTATATCGGCTGGCCCGATACCTTCGGCGACAAGGCCAATTCCGATCACCAGCGCGCCTATGCGCAGCGCTGGGGCTCCTCGCGCATCTTCACGCCGCAGCTGGTGGTGAACGGCGCCGAGGGGGTGGTCGGTTCGCGCCGGCAGGAAGTCGACATCGCCATCCAGAACAGTGAACTGGTGCTGCCGGTCGAGTTCAGGAGCCATGGCGGCATGCTCAGGATCAGCATCGCTCCAAAGGCGGGCCTCAACGAATCAGTGGTGTGGCTGGTGACCTTCGTCGACCGGGCCGAGGTCGCGATCGAGCGGGGCGAGAACGAAGGCAAGAAGATCGTCTATACGCAGATCGTCACCGGCCGGCAGCTGCTGGGCATGTGGGAGCCGGCAACCGGCGCCAGGCTCAAGCTGCCGCTCGCCGAGGTGCTGCGGGAAGGCTCCAACGGCGCCGTGATCCTTGTTCAGGAAGAGCGCAACGGGCTGCCCGGGCGCATCATCGGCGCGGCGTCGTTCCTGCGCTGAGCGGGGCTGTCCACAGGGCCAAAACAGAACTCCCGCCTGCCGGAGGCAGACGGGAGCAAGAATGACTGGTGCATGTAGGGGCGGCTGGCACCCGGGCATCGTGGTTTGGGGGCTCGGTCAGCCCGGATGCCAGCCACTGGAGGCAATGTTCCATTTGTAGAAATCCATTCTGGCGCAACAAGGGAGGGATTGTGACCAAAATTAGGTATTTGGCGCTGTCCCATAGCCGGTTGCGGAGGTTTTGAGCCGCTTGCATCCCGCGGAAAATCCCGCGATCATGAGGTCTGTGCAACGAGGATGCGGAATGGTTGAAGAACCTTCGCAGCGCGGCTCGGGCCTGCTCATCGATTTCGGGCATGCCGCGGGCCGATCGCGAACAGGCCAGCTCTCAAGGGGCCTGCCGGCCGTGAGCTTCAGCAGGTTCGAACTGACAGCCATCCTCAATCTTTACGGCCGCAAGGTTTCCCAAGGCGATTGGCACGATTACGCCATGGATTTCCTGCGCGAGCGGGCGCTGTTCTCCGTCTATTGCCGCAACTCCGAGCATCCGGTCTACGTGATCGAGAAGAACCCCAGGCTCAGGCAGCGGCAGGGGCAATACATAGTCATGAGCCAGGACGGCCGGGTGCTCAAGCGCGGGCACGACCTCGATGCGGTGCTCCGCGTGCTCGATCCGCAGCTGGCGCTGGTGAAGTGACGAGCGCCTACAGCGCCTTCTGCATGTGCACGATGTCGAGCCAGCGATCGAACTTGTAGCCGACCTGGTCATAGGTGCCGACCACCCGGAAGCCGAGCTTTTCGTGCAGCCGGATAGAGCCCGTGCTCTCTCCGGTAATGACTCCGATCATCTGCTTGAAACCGAACTCGCGGCTGAGCTCGATGACGTGCGAGACGAGCGCGGTGCCGATGCCCTGGCCCTGCGCATCGGGCGCGCAGTAGACCGTGTCCTCGCAAGTGAAGCGATAGGCCGGCCGCGGCCGGTAGATGGAGGCATAGGCATAGCCCAGCAGCCGGCCGTCGCGCTCGGCGACCACCGCCGGATGCCCCAGCTCGACCATATGGCCGAACTTCTCGGCCATGAAGGTTTCGCCCGGCGCCTCGAGGTCGAAGGTGGCGACGGAGTTCTCGACATAGTGACGGTAGATGGCGGTGATCCCGGGGACGTCGCGCCAGGCGAAGGGACGGATCGAAAGCTCGGACAAGTCTGGAGTTTCCAAATGAAAGGGCCGCGGCCTTTGTAGACCGCGGCCCCTCCGATTTCCAATCGGACTTGCTGATTGCTGCTATCGCTATTCCCTGTTGCCGAACAGGCGCAGCAGCATCATGAACAGGTTGATGAAGTCGAGATAGAGCCGCAGCGCGCCCATGATGGCGCCCTTGGCCAGGGCGTCGGCACCGTGGTTCTCCGAGTAGCTTTCCTTGATCTTCTGCGTGTCGTAGGCGGTGAGGCCCACGAAGATCAGCACGCCGATCGCCGAGATGGCGAATTCGAGCATGCTCGACGCCAGGAAGATGTTGACCACCATGGCGATGATCAGCCCGATCAGACCCATGAACAGGAAGCTGCCCATGCCGGTCAGATCGCGCTTGGTGGTGTAACCCCAGAGGCTCATGGCGCCGAAGGTCGCGGCGGTGATGAAGAACACCTTGGCGATCGAAGCGTCGGTATAGACCGCAAAGATCGACGACAGCGAAAGCCCCATCACCATGGCGAAGGCCCAGAAGGTCAGCTGCGCGGCGCCGACGCTCATCTTCTGGATGCCGAAGCTCAGCACCAGCACGAAGGCCAGCGGGGAGAGCGCCACCACCCACATCAGCGGGCTGGTGTAGAACGCTTCCATCATGCCGGGCGTGGTCTCGAGCCACCGATTGAAGAAATAGGCGACGAAGCCGGTCACGGCCAGCCCGATGCCCATGTAATTGTAGACCCGCAGCATGTAGCTGCGCAGGCCCTCATCCATGACCGCGGCGGTTCCGGCCCGCGCGGCAATTGTCGATCGGTCGAATTCAGCCATGATCATATCCCTTTGCTGGCGACGCATCATCGAGAGCGTCGCAACGGGCGCACTCGATCCTGGCCGCTAATATGGCGGCGCGCGGCCCGCATTACAAGAGAGCTACGCGGTCCTTACCGCGTTGTAATGCGGCGCAGCCGTTTGAGTTTAGAGGGGAAACTTCGCCTGCCCGCTCACCCGTGAAGGAGCGTCCGGGAACCGGTCGCAGGGCTACGAGTCCAGGTTAACGGTGGATTGAGAGAGGATGCCGAGGAGATATCTGGTGTCCCAGGAGGCGCATTTTCTGCGGGACTTGATGGATTTTTTGTCGGTCCTGGTTCGGACCAGATTGATGGCGAAGTGGCGGACGATGGCCATGTTGTGGGCGCCGTGGCCGGTCAGTCGGGATCGGTCTTCGCCAAAGTCGACGTCGAGCACCCAGTGCAGCTTGTTTTCGATGCCCCAGTGACCGCGCACGGCCTGGGCGAGGTCCAATGCCGACAGGGGGCGCGAGGTGATGTAGGATCGCCGGGCGGTGGCGATCCGGCCCTTGTGTTCGACGCGGGTGTCGATGACGGCGATGGCGGCGGCCTCGGGGAAGCGGAAGGCGCCGGGGAAGGCGCGGTCGGCCTGCAGCCAGTCGATGGTGCTGGAGACACGGCAGGTGCGGCTCTCGATCCGTCCATGGCCCTTGTCGATATCCTGGAAGACCTGGACCTCTTGGGTGGGGGCGGTGTCGAAATAGCTTTCGATCTCGGCGTGCAGGGTGGGCTGATTGTCCTTCACGGCCAGCAGGTAGTCGGCCTGGGCGTCGAGGATGTTCTGGGCGATGGCCGGGTTGCAGCCCATGGCGTCGATGCTCACCAGCGCCCCGTCCAGCGCCAGGCGCTCCAGCAGCAGCGGGATGGCGGTGATCTCGTTGGACTTCTCCGTCACCGCCTCCTGGCCGAGCACGAGGTCGCGGTCGGTGGCGAAGGCGGAGACCAGATGCAGGGCCTTGCGTTCGCCGGCGTCGTCACGGCTGCCGCGGGAGGTCTTGCCGTCGAGCGCCACCAGCCTGGCCGGCTGCGGCCAGCGCTCGGCGACCCAGGCCTCGAAACAGGCGCGGAACAAGGCCGGGTCGATGCGGTTCATCAGATCGCGCAGCCAGTCCTCGCAGGGGATCCCGAAGTGGAACTCCGACAGCCCGCGCAGGAAATCAAGGTGCGCCTCGCCCCACAGGGCGATCTCGTCATAGTCGTCGCAGTCCGCGATGGTGGCGCAGACCACCAGCAGGATGACCTCCCGCAGCGGATACATCACCTTCCACGACTGGCGCGGGTCGCCGATGACCGCAAAGTGTTCGAGCAAGCTGCGCAGGCGCGGCTTGGGCGGAACATCCAACATCGAGACCTCCAGAATCAGAAGCTCCAGATGGAATCAGAACCGTCCCCCCTCCGATAGCCCAGGTCCAAACCGTCAACCCACATTCGGCGTTAACCTGAACCCGTCGCCCTGGAACCGGTCGCAACCCCCATTGCGGCTCCCCGGGTTGACGGCTAGGGTTGTCGTGCGTGTGCTGCGAATCGCGTTCCCTGGTTGGAAAGAGGAGGGGCAATTGCCCAGACTCTTCACTGGTCTCGAAGTCCCACACGATGTGGCATTCGCACTCTCGCTTAAACGCGGCGGCCTCTATGGCGCCCGCTGGATCGATCCGGAAAACTACCACATCACGCTCCGTTTCATCGGCGATGTCGATTATGCGACCGCCAACGAGGTGACCGATGGGCTGGACCGGCTGACCAACAGCGAAGCCTTCACCATCAAGCTCGGGCATCTGGGCTCGTTCGGCGGCGACAAGCCGCGGGCGCTATATGCCGGGGTCGAGAACAACGGCGCGCTGCAGCGGCTGCAGGCGGCGCAGGAACGGGTGCTGCAGCGGCTCGGCCTCGAGCCGGAGGGCCGCAAGTTCGTCCCGCATGTGTCGCTGGCGCGGCTGCGCGGCACCTCGGCGGGGGAGTTGGCGCGCCTGATGACCTTTTCGGGGCGCTTCGAGCCGCTGGAATTTGCGGTGGGGCGGTTCGTGCTGTTTTCCAGCCGCGATTCGGTCGGCGGCGGCCCCTATCTGGTGGAACAGTCGTATCCCCTGGCCGCCCGACTGCTGCGAATTGGTTAACTCTTCCTTCACCCTCGGACGGCAAACAGGCAATAACCTGCCGGCGCGCGCCAAAATGCCGACACGATTGCCGCTATGGTCGCCAATTAATTCAAATGCGCTTCGGCTTTGAGACCTTGGTAACCATGCGGTGGCACGATGCCATGGTGCGGATGCTGATGGTGCAACCTTAGGGACTAGGGGTGTTTTCGATGACATCATCTCGACTTGGCCTCGTTTTGAGCCTCGTTGCCTGCCTCGCCGCTTCGAGCTTTGCCGCTCCGGCGATCGCGCAGGAAGCGACCAATCTGGGAACGTTCAAGGCCTGGACCGCCTGGAAGGGCAGGGACGCCAATGGCGAAATGTGCTATATTTCCAGCCAGCCTGAAAAGTCCGCACCCGACGGGGTCAACCGCAGCCCCATCCATTTCCTGGTCATTCACCGCAAGGGGTTGGGGACCAAGAACGAGGTGCAGACGCTGATCGGCTATCCCTTCAACACTTCCGGCGCCGGTGCGAGCGCCACCATCGACGGCAAGACCTATCCGATGGTCACCGAAGGCGAAGCGGCCTGGCTCGCCAGCGCCGGAGACGAGGCAAATTTCGTCGCCGCGCTCAAGGCCGGCTCGGCGCTGGTGGTCAAGGGCACCAGCCAGCGCGGCACCAATACCACCGACACCTATTCGCTCGGCGGGGTGACGGCGGCGATGACCGAGATCGACAAGGCCTGCGCCTGATCGGTCCGGTCCGGAACCAGGCGGGGCCGCGGCCCGTCGACCGGCTTGACCGGCAAGACTTTGCGCCGACAGGACTTGGAATCGGCGCAATCGGCCTGCTAAGAACCGGGACAATGAGAGACCGGACTTGATGTTCCATCGCGCCAGCCTTGCCTTCGGCGTCCTCGCCGCCGGCCTTTTGTGCACTTTTCCCGCCCTGGCGCAGTCGGTGCGGCTGATCGGGGATTTCCGCGACTGGTCGGCCTATGCGACGTCCGAAGGCGCGGGGGCGCTCTGCTTCGCGCTTTCGAAGCCGCGGGACATCAATCCGATCCCGGACGGCTATGCCGAGGCCTATCTCTATCTCACCAACCGGCCGGCCGAGGGCGTCCGCAACGAATTCAACCTGGTTGCCGGCTTCGCCTTTGCGCCCGACAGCCCGGCGACGGTGACGATATCGGGCCGCAGCTTCGATCTGTTCACCGAGAACGATGCGGCCTGGCTGCTCGATCCGGCGCAGAGCGGCAATCTGGCCAGCGCCATGCGCGCGGGCTCGACGCTGGTGGTCGAGGGCACCTCGGACAAGGGCATCAGGATCGCGCAGACCTTCTCGCTCTCCGGAGCGACCGCGGCGTCGCGGGCGATCGAGGGCGGCTGCTGAGCGCTCCACAACTCACGGCCGGTGGGTGGGTCTGCCCGGCTGCCCCCCCGGGGAAGCGGGGGAACCGGGTGAGGGGGCCTTCTTTGCGTCCTGACGCGCACTATGTTAATGGCGCCAAAGATTGACCGGAACCACCATGAGCATTGCCCTCAATCTCGACCATGCCGCCAATGCCGCACACCGCGAAGCCCGCGGCAAGTCGTCGCTGGTCGGGCTTTCGAGGACCGAGTTGGCGGTGGCGCTGGGGGCGACAGGGCTCGACGCGCGCGAGGCCAGGATGCGCGCCAGCCAGCTGTGGAACTGGATCTACCATAACGGGATCACCGACTTCGAGCGCATGAGCAATATCGGCAAGGGCTTCCGGCGGACGCTGGCGGACAACTTCCTGCTCGACCGGCCCGAAATCGTCTCCGAGCAGGTTTCCACCGACGGCACGCGCAAATGGCTGTTCCGCTTCCGCGATCCGGCCAATCCGAACATGCCGCCGGTCGAGATCGAGACCGTCTACATCCCGGAGGAAGACCGGGGCACGCTCTGCATCTCCAGCCAGGTAGGCTGCACGCTGACCTGTTCGTTCTGCCACACCGGCACCCAGATGCTGGTGCGCAATCTCAGCGCCGGGGAGATACTGGGGCAGATTCTGATGGCGCGCGAGCGGCTGGGGGATTTTCCGGGTGGGTCGCGGCCCGGTGACGGCGGGCTGGTGCCGGCGCCGCGCGGCTCGGGCGGGTCGGAGGGCGACAGCCGGGCCATCACCAATGTGGTGATGATGGGCATGGGCGAGCCGCTCTACAATTACGACAACGTCAAGCAGGCGCTGCTGATCGCCTCGGACGAGGCGGGGATTTCGCTCTCCAGGCGCCGGATCACGCTCTCGACTTCGGGCGTCGTGCCCCAGATCGAGCCGGCCGGCCGCGAGATCGGCGTCATGCTGGCGATCTCGCTGCACGCGGTGCGCGACGATCTGCGCGACATGCTGGTGCCGATCAACAGGAAGTGGCCGCTCAAGGAGCTGCTGGACGCCTGCCGCGCCTATCCGGGGCTCTCCAATGCGCGGCGCATTACTTTCGAATACGTGATGCTCAAGGACATCAACGACAGCGACGCCGATGCGCGCGAACTGGTGCGGCTGCTGGCCGGCATTCCGGCCAAGATCAATCTTATTCCGTTCAACCCCTGGCCGGGCACCAATTACGATTGCTCGTCCTCGTCCCGCATCGAACGCTTCGCCGACATCGTCAACGCCGCCGGTTACGCCAGCCCGGTGCGCACGCCGCGCGGCCGCGACATCTTCGCCGCCTGCGGGCAATTGAAGAGCGAGACCGAGCGGCTGAGCCGGAAAGACCGCGAAGCGCTGGCGGGGTAGCCGCAGCGGCACGGCATGCTCGGAGTTCCCTTCTCCCCCTGCGGGAGAAGGTGGCGCGAAGCGCCGGATGAGGGGTAGAGGAGCTAAAATGTCGGTGATCCTGAAACGGATGACCCTCGGCGATGAGGCTGTGTTCGATCGCATTGCGCCGGACGTTTTCGGCGAACCGATCCATCCGGAGCGGATGCGCGCCTATCTCCGCACGCCCGCGCCATGATGGACGAAATGTTCGCCTGGGGCCGCGAGTTCGGCTGCGGCGAAGCCTGGCTCGGCACCGAACTCGACAACGATGCGGCCAACGGGCTCTACCGCTCGATGAAGGGCGATGCCGGGCAGATGGTGTACTACAGTTCGAGCTGTAGGCTCATCCCGCCACCCCCACTGGCCGTCATCCCGGCGAAAGCCGGGACCCAGTACTCACCGGATTTGCGGCTGCTTCCGAGGGCGTCCCGCTCGCGCGCGCGACTGACCACGACTGACCATGCAAGCAAGGTCATCGGCTCGGGCAATGCGTTGGACACTGCCGCGCAATCCCGTGAAAGCCTCAACGCCGGCGTCCGCCGGGATGACGGCCGGTGGGAGTGGCATGTTTGGACCCGATCCCTCGGCCGTCTCCCTCCCCCTTGTGGGGGGGATTATATACTTGACAACGGAGACCGGAATGACGATTCTAAGGTCATAGGAGATCGTCATGGCCCAAGCCGCTATTCAGAACCCTGCATTTTTCGATGACGGCGCGGCCCGCGAAGCGCTTGAGTCCGTCCGTTGGCCTGACGGTCCCGTGTGCCCCCATTGCGGCAATTTGGATCAGGAGAAGATCGCCAAGGGGCAAGGCACTGCGCACCGCGCCGGGCTCTACTACTGTGCTGCGTGCAACGGCCAGTTTACGGTCACGGTCGGCACCGTCATGGAGCGGAGCAAAATTTCCCTCTCAAAGTGGCTGTTCGCCATGCATCTCGTGGGCGCATCGAAAAAGGGCATGAGCGCTCTACAGTTGAGCCGAATGCTTGGTGTCACGTACAAGACGGCATGGTTTCTGTGCCACAGAATTCGCGAGGCAATGACCGAGGTCAACCCCACTCCCATTGGTGGAGAAGGGAAGATTGTTGAAGCGGACACGACCTACATTGGTGGTCGCGAGAAGAACAAGCACGTCGGGAAGCGCAAGGCCGGGAACATCGGCGGCGCAGGCAAGCAGATTGTCCACACTCTGGTCGAGCGGGACGGTCGCGCGCGGTCTGAGCATATCGCCAACATCAGCGGCGCGACGTTGCGGACAGTTCTCGATGAGCGTGTGAGCCGCAAGTCAACTCTGATGACCGATACCGCTGGCGGCTACCTGCATGTCGGCAAGGAGTTTACGCGTCATGAGATGGTTGACCACGGCAAGGACGAGTACGTTCGCGGTGATGCATACACCAATACGGCGGAAGGTCGTTTTAGCCTCATGAAGCGCGCGGTTTACGGTACCCACCACTCGATCAGTGCCGCCCACCTTTCTCGCTACCTTGTCGAATGGGACTTTAAGTACAACACCCGCAAGAACTCCGATGGAGAACGTGCCGCGCTGATTGCCAAGGGTATCGAAGGCAAGCGTCTCACGTACCGGCCGACTAACGGAAATCACCGATCAACGGCAGTTCATTAAGAGGCTGGCGGCTTGGAGGAAGAGGCGGGGGCTTTAGGCTTCCGCTTTTTCGATTGCCCAACCTTCATCTCGTCGTGCGGCTTTGGCGGCATCGCTAGCACCCGCTTCAGCACCTCGATCGTTTTAAGGTCGAGCTTGGGCTTCTTCATCTTGTCATCCGAGTGTAGCCGCTCATCCGATGAATTCCGCCCGGAACATTCGTTTGTTGGCCGATATGAACGTCCGGCGAATTCTCGTACTCGGACTTGCCAGAGAAAAGCACATATCCATTGGGGTCACACAGCGCGCCGGGGAACCGCTCGAGAAGATTGAACCACGTGCCTTCGCGATGATAGAGCGCGTGAGCCGCGCCTATGTTCCAACGCTCGTTCAGCTTTCTTCCAGAGTTGGTCCGAGTCCCAGCGGGCTTTTGCGCTCTAGCCATTACGCCGCCTCCCTTACCTTGCCCACCTGCTTGATCGGACCAGCCACAGCCGGGATCGTCAGCTTTGGTGCAAAGAACATCACTTCCCGTCCAACGCGATTTTCTCGCGCCGAGTAGCCCACATCATAGACCACGCTGCGGAAACCCGCATAGAGGTCGGTGATCGCCTTGACGTTGTCGTATGAGATAATCCACTTCCGCCCCGCAAGGTTCTTTGCCACGAACTGCGCGAGGTCGGCGTGGTCGTCAGAGCGATAGAAGTCGTAGTAGAGATCGCGCCCGCGCTCGAAATACGGCGGGTCCATGTAGATCAGTGTCTTGTCCGTCCACTTGGTCATGCCATGCTTGAGCAGGGCTAAAGCGTCGCTCTGCGTGAGCTTGATCCGCTTCTTCATTTTGGCGATGGACTCGATGCGGAAGATCAATTCGTCGGCGTTGTACCGGGCGTCAATCTTCCAGGGGCCGGTCTGGTCGCGTCCGCCGATGATCCCAGCGTTCAAGATGCCAGAGCGGTTCGTTCGATTCAGGAAGAAGGTCGCGAAGCCAACCTCGACATAGCTATGGTCGTCAGGATTGCTGAAAATGCGCTTCTGACGGTCCCATGAGGCTACGGTGAGCTTGGTGTTCTTGACCAGCTTGCACAGCGCCTCGGTGTCATTCAGAACACTCTTCCAGAACGAGTAAACCGGCCCGCTCAGGTCGTTTATGTGGACGCTGGAGACGTACTCCTGAAACAGCAGTTCAAGCGCTATAGCCGCCCCGCCCGCATAGGGCTCGACGTACTCGCCATCGAATAGCTGATTGGCTCGAATGATCTCTTTGACATAGGCAGCGAGCTTGCCTTTGCCGCCGGGGTAGCGGAGCGGCGTGAAGTGCACCAACCTTCGCGGTCGGCTCTCAGACATACTCACGGCCAAATTTTCTCTAGGAGCGGCTGCGCGTTGTTCCATGCGGCGATAAGGTCCGTCGTCACAGGCGTTTGGAACCTGTCGTGGACATATCGATGAAATAGATCGATGTGCATGGGGCTGGCCTTGTCGCTCACACTTCTGATGACAGCCGCGAAATAAGCGCGCGGCACACCTATGCCTACCAGAATGTCCACCACCTCGGCCAGCTTGGTGTCGAGGGTTTTCCATTTTGTTTTCCCGGTCTCGAACGTGACCTGTAAAGAGCTGCCATTCGCTTCGAGAAAATGATCAATCGACAGCTCAAGAAACACCCGCAAGAGGACGGCGATGGCGTTGCGAGCGTCGACAAGTTTCAGGCTGCGTAGCTCGCCATAGATCTCATCGATGCGGTTGTCGGTGACGTTGATGGGGCAGTTCTTGGGAACCACGTTCGGGCGCTCTGACACGCTTTTTTGCCGCCGCTTGGCGGCTGCCGTCCCGGTCTTCGTGAACTCTTTCTTTTGGAGACCTTCCACCGATCGGGGCGCTTGGGTCTTCGCCAAATCGGGGCGCTCTGCCTTCCCGAAACGCTGCACATAGTCGACCATTTGCTTCGTCTTGTTGAAGCTTCGCGAGTTGACCTCTTTGGCCGCAATGTCGCGGACAAGCCGCTTTAGCGGCTTGATGACCTCATTGCCGGGCAGTGTCGTCATGAGCTGCCCGTCCTCGACAGTCAGCCCCATCAGCGCTCGGACTTCTTCTGATTCGATGAGGCGGCGAAGAGTCGTTAGGGAAAACTTCGACCTAATCGTTTCCGCCTCATCCTCACCAAACCCGCCATGTTCCAGAACCAAGTCGAGCGCTTGGATTGCAGGCTCCCTTTTGCGAAACCTCGCAGCGACGATTGGCTTCCAACCGACGACTCCGCGGCCCTCGTCCTCGCCATTGTGGCGAAGCCCAATCCAATAGCGTCCGGCCTCGCGCGACTCGGTCTCATAAGCATCGATCGGCTCGACCTTGGTCTTGTCAAAAACGGCGGCCAGTCGTTCGAGGGCTTTACGCGTCGTAACCGGCATGTCGAGGCCGGTCATTGCCGCCGGGTTGACCAGCAACCGCAGGGCCGTGACGCGTCGATTGCCCTCTAGTGCGATAAATCGTCTTGGCTTGGCGCTAACTTCCAGCACCATCAATCTTTCGATTGGACTCAGGCCATGCTCGACAATGCTCTCGGCCAAGCGCACCAGTTTAGCGCCTTGATCCTTGACTACCTTCTGGAGGGCTTCTTGTTGGCCAGCCGCATGAGTAATTCGTGGATTATCGCTATCGAGCACTAAGTGCTCGATCTTCAACGGTATCGCGGCCATTAATTGTCCCCCTAATATTCCGGGGACGATATTGAGGTCGGCCGACCGAGTAAAGGGCGCAGAGACGGAGAGCCGCCCCTGTCCGTTGTCAAGTATATAATCCCCCTTGCGGGGAGGGAAGCGAGCAAGGACTTGGCTTGCCAAGTCCGTATTGCGAGCAGGGTGGGGGGAGCAGCACGCCCGGTGTCCGCCGCCAACCTCCACCCTCGATCCCTCCCCTTTGCGGGTAGGGAGACGGCCGCGGAGCCGGTGCCCCTCCGATACTTATCCCCGCCCTCTCCACGCCCTGTAGACTCCCCCCATTCCGCGCCGATACGGGCGAAGTCGCGACGAACGGCTTGGCGCGGGACAACCGGGGGATGGGGAGTCGTCCCCGCCCGGGCTGCGCATGAGCCTGACCTGAT
>JAUXUM010000059.1 GCA_030680995.1 Devosia sp. | reverse complement strand
GCTTCGACGAACAGGCGGTTATCCGCCGCCGTCCCGCCCACATGGCCCTCGCGGCCAGGCAGAAAGTCCTTGATCCGATCCCACTGATCGTCGCGAAGGCCATATCGCCGCATCGGTCGGTTCCCCAAATCAAACCAACCGTCTATGAATCACTCAAAGACCGATTTGGGAATCCATTAACTGACGACAGAACCTAGATGGGATCGTCCTGTCTTTCCCATTATCCTTACCGACAAGTAAACGCTCCACTTTCATTCCAGTCTGGTAGTGCCTTGTCGCATGAGTGCGACGACGGAGTTCGGCCCGATGGGCAAGTGGAGAATGCTGCTAGCGGCGGCGGTGGCGGCCCTGACTTGCGCGGCCGCCATTGTTCCGGCCCGCGCGGCCGATATGGGCCTGGGCGCGCCGCCGGCCATTGCCGCCGTCCCGGGCGACGCCGCGGCCCGCATCGCGGCCGCGGAGGATTATCTGCGCCGCCGGGCCGTGCTGCTGCTGATCCGGGCGACCTTCAATCTGCTGGCCGATGACGAGGTGCCGCGCGCGCTGGAGGCGGACGCCGCGCGCATCGGTGCAAACGGCCCGGGCGAAGGCGAGCTGGCGCGGCTCGACCGCGATCTGCTCGCCGAGGGCAGCTATTATCTGGTGTCGCTGCGCTACCTCGCCGAACTCGGCGGCGCCGCCTGGCCGGGCGATCGCCCGGAGAGCTCCTACGCCAACGACGCGCTGGTCAGGCTCGATGTCCTGCAGGACCAGCTGCTCGAGGCGGTGGAGACGCGGAGCGATCCGCTGCCGATATTTGCGCAGGCCCAGGACATTATGGCGCTGAGCGAGGGTTTCGCCAAAGTGCCGGCGAGGCTGGAACGCTTCGCCCGCCGCGACGCCATCGTCGAGCGGGTACTGGCCGGGCACGGCCCCAGGACCAGTATCTGAAGCCGCCGGTCCCGCCGGGAACGCGGCGGCCTCGCATGTGCCCGGTCAGATCGTGGTCCGGGAAATCAGCTCCATTCCCGGGGATTCGCACCCGACATGGAGACGATGCGATAGCCCGACTGGCTGAGCGGCCGGACCGAGGTGTTGAGATTGTCGAGCACGAAATCCCCGTTGCTCGTCTTCACCACCAGGATCGCGTGCCCCTCGCCGCGCCGCGTCTTCACATGAGCGATGCGAAGGGCGCTGGCGGGCAGGCCGGCCTTGATCAGCGCGCGGCGCTTGGCCAGGACGTAGTCCTCGCAATCGCCCGAGGTCGCGCTGGCGTTCCAGACATCGGCGGCGCCGTCATTGCGGGGCGCGATGGCGCTGTTGACGCGCGCGTTCACGCGCTTCAGCGTCGCCATCATGCCGGTTGTCGCCTTGACGCTGCTGGCGCCGCCGCCCTGGCATTCCGCCGGCGTTTTCAGGCACATCAGCTGGTAGCCGAGCGGCGCCTTGCTGCCCGCCGCCACCGGGCTGGCCGCGACCGTTCCGGTCAAGGCAATGACGGCCGCCGCGAACAGCGGGGCCAAACGGCGTGTCGCCAGTCCATGCTTGTTGTTCATCTGTCAATCCCCAAAGCCGTAGCGGCCCGTTGGCGGGGACAGTGCATGGGATAGTTTTCGCGGCGGTTCCGGCGATCGTTACAATTTTAGTTAAACTGCTCCCATCCGACGCCGGCAAAAGCGAGGCGGATCAAAAGCTCAGATCAGGACGCTCACGCGCACCCCATCGGGCCCGACCGGGCCCCGCCACGAAATCCGGACTGACGGCAGTTTCAGCCCGAAACCGGGCGATACCCATCCGCCCGCACCCGGCTCCCCCCCGGCCGCCATGACGATCCGCGGCGACGGGAACTCGAGGCGCACGACCGGCGCCCCCGCTCTGGAGACTGAAACCATGCGGCCATCGAGCTCGGCCCGCAGGTCCGGCGCCAGCTGGAACGGGACTTCCGCGACCTGTGGCGCGCCGGAACCGAACAGTCTGTCGGTGATGGCGAGCCCCTCGGGCACCTTCTCCAGCGTGCGCTGGTGGCGGACGCCGAAACGCTTCTCGTACCCATCATGCGAGGCGGCGGCGAACCAGTTGTCGCCATCGCGCACCTCGTCCAGACGGGCGACCGCCTTGTGCGACCAGTTGAACGGGCCCGAGATGAGGCTCTGGTCGGCACCGCCGATGCCGAGCGTATTGTGCGCGCGCGTGCCGCGGAACCAATCCCGCCACACCCCGCCCGACTGGTAGAGATAGGTACCCGGATCGACCAGCACCGGTAGCCCGTCGACCGAAAGCATCATCGACAGGGCGTCGGCATGCGCGTGCGCCGCGATCGACAGATAGCCGAGTGGCCCGTGATCGAAGACGAGATGGAGTTCCCTGCCGTTGCAGCCGCCGCGCCAGACCGTGTATCCGCCTGCTTCGAACGTTCGCAGGCCGGAGCTGGCGCCCGCTCCCGGGCGCGTCGCCGGCTTGCCGAGGAGCAGGTTGCGCAATTGCGGCAACGCCGGCGGAGCAGAAGGCCCGCCGGCAAACGCGGCGGCCGCCGCGGCGACCGAAGCAACATAGGCCTGCTCTGGCTGGCAGAGCGTTATCGCCCGCCCCTCGTCATCGTCGCCGATGGGCACCGTCGTGCCGGAAGCGCTCGTGATCCAGCCAGCGAATTCCGCGAACCGGCCGAGCCGGCTGACCGCCTCGTCGGGAAATGGCGTTCCCGACTCCCTCGCGACCGTTGCGCAAAGCAGCAGCAGTTCGACGCTGAAGGCGGCATAGCTGGGCGACTGTTCGGCGCCCACGCCATCGCGCAGGATCTGCTTGAGGGTTTCCGCAACCAGGTTCTCGCGCGCCGCCGCCCTGGTCGAGATCATGTTCGGCAGGTCCGGCATCGCCCAGGCGATCAGATATGTGCCCGCCAGCTCCGCCGTCAGATGGTTGTTGGCCGAAGAAAAGCGCGACGGAAACCGGTCCAGCCAGAAGACGCTGGCCGAAAGGATGGCGCGAAGCCGCGCCATGGTCGCCGGCCGCAGGGCGTCTCCGACCAGGGACGCGGCAAAGATCAGGCTGATCGCCCGCAGCGCCACTTCGATCCCCGAACTCCAGCCCACGCCGCGGAACGGCGGATTGGCTTCGTGCCAGCTGGCGATGGCACGATCGATCGCCTGAACCGAAGCCTCGTCGCCGCTGAGCAAGGCGTGCGCGGCGAGCGGCTGCAGCATCTGCAGCCGGTTGAACTCCCATACATATTTGATGTCGCCCAGCGTATCCGTGTGGCGATAGTCGATATCGAAGCAATAGGCGTCGGCGCCCGGCCAGGCGCCGCCCGTCACCGGATCGAGGCGCCACACGGAGCGAGGGAAAAGGTCGGCGGTCTCACGCCTCGGCCATTCCTGCCCCAGCGCGCAAAACCGGCCACCGAGCACGGCCGCCGCGGCCGCCGCGATCGCGGCTCGCTCTTCCGCCGATGCGCCGGACACCGCCGCCCGGACGCCAGGCAAGGGCAGCGGTCCGCTCCCGGTCCGCTCGAAGCGATGCCAGCCTTCGTGCCGCCTGCGCGACCGCTCTTGCTTGAGTTTGGCCACGAGCCTGTGCCCGGCCTCCCGCGGTCCCATGCCGCGCAGGCGATTGACATACCAGCTCAGCGACATCGCATGGCCTTTTCCTGCTGCTGCCCCGGACCGCCGCCGGTTGGAACGCCATACACCATGACGATGAAAAATCGGCTACCCGGCCGCTCCTTTGCCTGTTCCTGCCGCTATGATGCAGCCCAAGCCTGTAGTGGCGATGTGGGGAACGATGACCGGGATGAGAGCGACACCATTGCATCGGCTCGGTCTCGCACCGTTGCTTGTGCTGATCTGTGGCACCGCGGCCGCCGATCCCTTGCCGCTTGAGCGCGGCGTCGGGCTGCACGAATGGCTCAACTGGTCCCCGCTGGCCGAGGACGGCAGCTACCGGCGTCCTCCGTACACCGACGTAACCGGCTGGCTGACGCAGTACCGGCCGCTTTCCGACTGGCCGCCCGGCAATGAACTTGAACGGATCCGGGACCATGGTTTCGATTTCGTCCGGCTCACCGTCGATCCGGGGCCGCTGCTCGGCAGCGAGGGGGCCGAACGGCAGCAGGCGCTCGCCGTGCTCGACGAGGCGGTGCGTCAGATCACTGCCGCCGGACTGAACGTCGTTTTCAACTTCCACCCCAACAGCCAGGTCCGCGCGTTCAGTCCGCAGGGAATCGAGGGTCCGGTCGATGCGCCGAGCATCGGCGCATATCGGCGAATGGTGGTCGAGACAGCGCAAATGCTGGTTCGGGTAGGCATCGACAGGGTGGCGATCGAACCCTTCAACGAGCCCGCGTACTACCCTTGCGATGCCTCCGGCGGCGAGGACTGGCAGCAGGTGCTCACGGCGCAGATCAATGCGATCCGCGCGGTATCCGAAGACATCACGATCATTGCCACCGGAGCCTGCGGCGGCAGCGTTACCGGGCTGATCGACGTCGACCCGACGCCGTTCGACGATCCGGCCGTTCTCTACAGCTTCCACATGTACGAACCGCACAGCTTCACCCATCAGCGAGAGGAGGGGCTTTGGCATGCGGGGCTGCCGTGGCCCGCCGATCGCGGCTCACCTGGTGCGGTCGTCGACTTCCTGCGTTCCGCGATGGTTGCGAAGGGTGTCGGTCCCGCGGAGCAGGACGCGATGCTGCGCTCCTTCGGCGGGGCACTCGAGGACTATTTTGCGGAGGGCTGGAGCGAGGCACAGTTGCAGGCGCGGTTCGATGCCGCGCTTGGCTGGGCGACCGAGCACGGCATTGCTTCGGAGCGGCTGTTCATGGGGGAGTTCGGGGTCATTGCACTGACCGAGGACGGGAGCGCGGGCGCCTTCGATGCCGACCGCTATCGATACCTGGAGGCCGCACGGGTCCAAGCCGAAAAACACGGCATCGCCTGGTCGCTCTGGGAATACAGCAATCCTTATGGCATGAGCTTCATTGTGCCGGCCGGCCATGCCGTACCGGATGCCGGTCTGGTGAAGGCCCTGGGGCTGCCGCCGGCGTTGCGGCAAGAGCCGGCGCATCAGTAGCGCGAGAGATCGAGCCGCTGATCAATGAACGCCCGCTTGCCGTTGGTGCCGGAGATCAGGCTCTCGACCTCCTGCAGGTTGAAAGCGATCTTGCCTTCCGCCTTGAACTCAAGGGCGCCGCGCACGCGCTCCACATCCTCACGGGTCCCCGAGGCTCCGGAAACATACTTGATCGTGCACTTGCCCGGCTCCTCCTGGTAGAATTGGTATTCGTCGATGCCGGCAAAGAACACCGGCTGCTCGGGGGTAAAGTCAGTGGTGACCACGCGAGTGCCATCAGCGCCGATCAGAAACCCGGGCTTTCGTCGCGGCGTGATCGCCTGTACCCGCAGGCGATAGCCGTTTCCGGAGGTTGCCGGCGCCACCAGCGTCGCGCGATCCTCGGTGTCGTAGCGGATGAACGGCATTCCGGTCGAGATGAACCCGGTTCCGACAAGTCGCCCCTCGGTGCCGATCGCGGCGACGGGCTCGCCTTGTTCATCGACGAGTTCGGCGCAGCCATAAAGCGGCTCGAACTCGTAGACGTCGGGCTGGCCAGGAACCTCGACCGCGAAGATCGCCTTCTCGCTCAACCCGTAGAACGGAACGACCACCGCGTTGCCGAACACCTGGCGAAACAAGCGCCGCTGATGCGGAAACAGCGGCTCGGAAATCGGCAGGATCCCCTTGAGCGGCAGGTGCGGCTTGCGGCCGAGACGCAGCAGGTGCCGGCACATCACCTCGATGGCCGACGGATAGCCATAAAGATAGCGGATATGATGCTTGTCGATGAGGTCGACATAGAGGCTGGCATCATCGGCCGTCATCGGGAACACCGAAATCCGCAGCTCGCGCAGTGCCGGTTCCCATTCGTACACTTTGCCGAAAAAGGTTGGGAGCCTGAACCCGCGAAGCACGGCCCGCGGTTCGCCCTCGGCATAGCCCGCACGGCCCCACACATGGTTGACGAAGGCGAACTCGCGGACGCTGCGGTCCTTGTCGAGGTAGAAGCCGAAGGGCCGCTCCCCGTTCGATCCGCTGGTATAGCCCTCGTCCAGCTGGGCCTTGGGCGCGATGAGGACATCGTCGCCGGCCGCCGCAAGGTCCGCCTTTCGCAACACGGGCAAGCGCTGCAGCTGCTCCGGCGTGACGCTCGCAGGATCGAAAAGGGGTCCGAAAGCCGCCTCGATCAGCCGGCGATAAAACGGGCTCCGCGCGTGCGCCTGGACGAGCAGTCCGCGCAGCGCCGCAAGGTGCCGTTCGCGCGCATACCCGGGGTCGGCATGGCCCCGATCGATCATCTCGCGCCATTGCCGATAGGCGCCGCCGAACTTCATGCGGGTCGGCACCAGCGAGATTAGCGGCGCGAGCGACCGGCGCACCACGGCGGGGCTTCTTGCATATGCGCCTCGCGCCACATCCAGCAATCGCATCCGAACCCCTCCTGCTTGACGGGCCGGCGGGGCGGCCGCCGCGTCATCGACCACTCAAAGAGCGATCCACTCCCCGGCCAATGAGAACTCGGTGCCGCGCATCCCGCGTTTGAACTGGGTGTATCGGTGGCTGTCATATAGACCGCCGACATCGAACTGGAGACATCCGCGCCGCTTCATCTCCCTGACGATGCTCCACATCAGAAAATTGCCGGAATTGGCCTGGCGGCCTTCCGGGCCAAACCAGCCGGTGTGGTATTCGGCGACACTGCCGAAGCGGACGACCGACATGCCGGCCACCGGCTTTCCGGCCAGCAGCGCCTGGAAGACGAGATAGTCGTCCGGCGCAGCCGCGCGCAATTCGCGGATGAAAGTGCCGTCTGCCGCCCTGAACCGCTTGTTGCGCATATTGTCGGCGTGCCGAGCGACCATCCAGTCGACGGCGGCGCCGTCATTGACGATGGCGAGCGTGATGCCGCTCCGTTCCGCCGCACGCAGCCGGTTGCGAAAGGTCGAGGCGAAGGACGCATGGATCGCTTCCCCCGCCGGTTCGAGATCGATCCGCATGGAATTCCAGCCCGCTGCTTTTCTGGGGCGAAAGCCCAGGCCGACAAGCAGGTCCCGGTGCATCGGGCTCGCTTCGAGCGCCGGCGCCAGCAACAGGGGCCCGCCCGCAACGCGGCCCCAGATCTGCCGGATCGTCCGGTAGACATCGCGCATGCGTGGAACCGGCGGGTCGCTTTCCAGAAACACCGGGCCGCGATTGATGCGCGACAGAAGGCGCAGGCCAAACAGCCTGAGCTCGAGGATCTGGCAGAAAGCCACCACGCTGTCGCCATCGAGGAAGCTGACCCGCTTGACCGTCCAGCCCTTGGCCCGCTTTCCCTCGCCATAGGCGAAACACTGGGTGAGATGCGGCTTCGGCGCCTGCGCAACCAGGCCTGCCCATGTTGCGGCATCCGTCACCGGCACGACCCGCAATTGCCTGCCGGCGGTCCGCAGAGCGCCGTCCGCCGAATGCGTCTCCTGCGCAATCCCCGCTGGCGTGTCGTAGCTCATTGCCTGGCTGTCCCACCCTCACGGCTCCCGCAGTGACGCGGGTTTTCCATTGGTCCCTAGCTAGACCGTGGGGGCAGGGATGCAAACCGCTTCCTGCGCTTACCATTAACGCTGGGGCGGATCGGACCGGGGAACGGAGGCGGCCCGCTTCCAGGTGGCCACGAGCCTTTCGGCATATGGCTCGATATCCAGTCGGGCGCGATGCACCGCAAGCCCGGCGTTCCCGAGCCTTTGCCGCAGCTCACGATCGGTCACCAGCCGTGTCAGGGCCGCGGCCAGCGCGTCGGCGTCGCCGGGAGCAACCAGCAGGCCTGTCTCGCCATCGCTGACAATGTCCTCGATGGCACCCACCGGCGTTGCGACAATGGCGAGCCCGGATGCCATGCCTTCGATGATCGATATCGGCAGGTTTTCCTCATGCGATGGCAGCACCAGTATGTCGGCTTCGGCGATGAGCGCGGCGACCGCATCTGCATCCACCCAGCCGGTGATGGTCACCCGCGCCTCGAGCCCCAGTTCGACGACCCGCTCGCGCGCCATCTCGACATAGCCATCGCCTGCAATCGTCGCCCTCCACCCAGGCAGGGGGAGCATGTTGTGGAGTGCCTCGCCGAGTTCTGGCACTCCCTTGGCCTGATTGATCCTTCCCAGGAAGAGGATGTGGGAATGATCGCCACCGCCGGTGTGCTGGCGGGTTGGTCGCGGCGTCGCATTGGGCAAAATGACTATGCGCCCTGCCGCTTCCGGCACCTTTCCGGCAATGAAGTCCCGCCAGACGCGCCCCAGCACGACGATGGCGGAGGCCGTGGCGAACATCGTGCGGATCATCGCACTCAGCCGCGGCCGCTTCTCCGTCCAGAACATCGGATAGTTGCCGCCATGCAGATGCAGCACGGTGGGTACCCCAAGTGTCCGGGCGAGCGCGGCGATTGCCAGCTTCCGATAGGTGGAGCCGCGACTGGCGACATTGAGATGCACGACGTCGAGCCTTCGCGCGAGCCGCCTGCCGATCATGCGCGTGCAGAAGGCAATGAGATAGACGGGTGAGAAGGCGACGTGGCCCCGGCCCCGCGTGGGCATGAAATCGACCACGAGGTCGGGGCGGTTCCGCCGCAGCAACTCGGCCCGGATCGAGTCCATCAGCCGGTCGATACCACCCTGTCCGCCTTCTCCCGAAGGCGTCGCGACGAGCACATGCAGGCGGTCGTGCGGCGGTTGGATCATGCTGACGCTCCTACCGGAAACTTGTTAAGTCCACACCTGCCTACCTGCCTACCTGCCTACCTGCCTACTTGCCGTGCCGATAGGCCGTGAAGGCGCGGATTCACCCTCTTTTCGCAAAATGCTGTTGCCGTCTGCCCGGCCGCTTTAGGGTCGAAACTCGATCAGGGTTCGGGCGGGGCGATGCGCGAGGCAACAATCGGGAAGGACGAGAGGACGTGCTGCTCCGTTCGACGCTGATATATGCCCCCGCCATCTTCCTGACCCGGATCTCGGCGCTGCTGCTGCTCGTCGTCGCCACGCGGCTGCTCGATCAGACCGAGTACGGCCTCCTGGCCCTGGTTGCGACCATCGGCGAGATGACCGACATGGCGGTCACCAACTGGCTGCGCATCGCCTTTATCCGCTTGGGCGGCAAGGGTGCGATCAGCCATGGCAGCCTCCGCCTTGCCGCGCGCGTCTTGTCCCTGACCACGGTGCTGGCGCTGCTGCTCTCGATGGCCGCCTCCCTGGCCATTGTGCCGGAGCGATGGCAGGAATTCAGTCTGGCGGTAGGGGTTTACCTGGTTGTCGGCAGCATCGGCCGCTTTGCGCTCTGCGTGCTGCAGATGCAGCAGCGTCACGCCGTCTACTCGCTGCTGGAGTTCCTGCGCGCGGCGCTGGGAATTCTGTTTCCGGTCGCCGCCCTGCTGCTCATCGAGCGTTCCTTCCTCGTGGCCGCGTTCGCCAGCAGTCTCGGCGCGCTCGTTGCCGGGTCGATCGGGCTTGCCATCGCGCTCTCCAAATCCGTCCCCGGAGCGCCCCGCTTCACCTATCGCGACCTCTTCACGCTGGGGGTGCCGCTGGTGGTGATGGCACTCCTGGCCTTCGGCATCAACAGCGTCGAGCGGCTGATCCTCAAGTTCTTCTACGACGCGAGCGCGGTCGCCGTATATGCCGCTGCCTATGCCCTGGCGCGGCAACCCATCGATGTCGTCTCCAACGCCATCAATATCGGCG
>JAUXUM010000050.1 GCA_030680995.1 Devosia sp. | reverse complement strand
TGGTTTCGATCTTTTCCAGGATTTCCTTCTGCACCGGATCGAGCGCCAGCATGCGCCGCACCACGTCCATGGCCAGTTCCTCGGGCAGGACCGAGAGCACCCTGCTGGCATGATCGGTGGCGATCTTGGAGAGGACGACGGCGATGGTCTGCGGATACTCGTTCTTGAGATAGTTGGCGAGTACGTCTTCCTGCACGTTGGAGAGTTTTTCCCACATGTTGCGGCCGGCCGGACCGCGGATCTCCTCCATGATCGAATCGACCCTGTCGGACGGCAGGAAGGAGAGCAGCAAGCGCTGCGTGGTATCGGAATTGCCGGAGATGCCGCCATTGGAGGAGATGGTGATCACGAATTCGCCAAGCAGTTCGTCGAGCATTTCCTGGGTGATCGGACCCAGCCGCACCATGGCGCGCGACAGCGTTCGGATCTCTACCTCGTCGAGTTCCTCGAGGATCGGCTTGCCAAAGTCGGGGCCGAGGGCGAGCAGCAGCACGGCGGCCTTCTCGTCGCCCGAAAGGGAGCGATGATCGGCATCGGTGCCGACGACCAGTTGCTTGCTGGGAATCTGCTGCTGCGTTGGTTGTGGCGCGATCGCGGGCATCTCGGTCTACTGTTCACTCATGCTGCGTTGCTCAGCCAGTCGCGCACGATCAGCGCGGCCTGCTTGGGGTTTTCGTCAACCAGGGTGCCGACCGTCTTCAGGGTCCGCGCCTGGGTCTCGCCCATGGATTTGGCGTCCTTCATCCAGGTGGGAACGCGGGGCCGGCGCGGTTCTTCTTCCTCGGGCATGTGGGAGAAATCCTCTCCGATCAGCGGCTGCGCGGCCAGTTCGGCGCTCGGGGGCAGCGGCAGCGGCTTGGCCTCCGGCGCCAGCACGCGCCTCAGCAGCGGGCGCATGACGAAGAATACCAGCGCCAGGGCGATGAGGAGCGTGACGATCATCTCGGCGCCCTTGATCAGATCGTCGCGGGTGAAATCCAGCAGCCCCGGACCCTCGGTGCCGGCGGCGGTCAATTCCGGCCGTTCGGCGAATTGCAGATTGGCGACTTCCACCTGATCGCCACGAGCCGCGTCGAAGCCCACCGCCGAACGCACCAGCGCCATGATCTGCGCCAGCTCGTCGGCGCCGCGCGGCTGATAGACCGAGTTGCCGGCGGCATCGGCGGCATAGAGGCCGTCAACCACCACCGCGACCGAAAGCCGCTTGATGCCGCCGGCTTCGGTCATTGCGACTTCGGTGGTCTTGGAAATCTCGTAGTTGGTGGTTTCTTCGGCGGTGCTGCCGGTCTCGGACGTACCGGCCGACGAGGAACCGGACGTCTCGGAGGCGCCGGGCAGTTCGTTGGAGACGCTGACCTGGCCGCTATTGCCCGGACCGGTCGCCGCGCTCGCGACTTCACGGGTCTGGGTGGAGCGGACCACCTGGCCCGCGGGATCGAAAGTCTCCGATGTCCGGGTCAGCCGGTTGAGATCGAGTTCGGCGCTCACCTGCACGCGGGCGCGGCCGGCGCCGACGATATTGGCGAGCAGATCCTCGATGCGCGCGCGCAACCGGTTCTCGACGCCAAGCGTACGCTCCTCGGCGTCGCCCGCGAGCGCGGCTTCCTCACCGCCGCCGGCGCCGGAGGCCAGCAGCCGCCCGGAGGCGTCAACGACGGAGACGCGCGTCGGGGTCAGGCCTTCGATCGCCGAGGCGACCAGGTGCTGGATGGCGCGGATTTCGGCGGAGGTGAGCTCGCCACGCACCTGCAGCACGATGGAGGCGGTGGGATCCTTGCGCTCGCGGCGGAAGAGTTCGCGTTGCGGCAGGACCAGGTGCACGCGGGCGCTCTTGATGCGGGCGAGCGAGGATATGGTGCGCGACAATTCGCCCTCGAGCGCCCGCACATTGTTGATGTTCTGCACGAAGCTGGTGGCGCCCAGCGTGTTCTGCTCGTCGAAGATCTCGTAGCCGACCTGGCCGCGCTGCGGCAGCCCGCTCTGGGCCAGCGACATGCGCAGCGCCGTGATCTGGTCGCGGGCGACCAGCACCGTGTCGCCTTCGCCGCGGACCTCGTAGGCCACGTTCTGGGACTGCAGTTCGGAAACGACGGCGGCCGAATCCTCGAGCGACAGGCCAGTGTAGAGCGGCGCCATTTGCGGGCTCGAGGCCCGCATGATGAGGAAGGCGAAGAAGCCGAGCATCAGCACGGCGACCACCGCCATCGCGGCAATGCGCGCCAACCCGAGGCGGTTGACGAATTCGAGCAGACCGTTCACGCGCACACCCGGACCTATTGCCTTGCCGATGGCCGCAGAACGCCCTGACCACCCCCAGGCAAAAATTACCTAGCTGATGGTAAAGAAATTCTTAACCTGCAGTCGCAGAATGCGAATTGCGGCAGGAAATGCCGAGTGTCGTTAAGGAATTGGGAAGATGACCGGACTGGGGGCGTTGGGACGGCTGGCCTCGCACCCCAGGATGAGGCCTTCGCGGGCCCGGGGCGTTCGCCGCTCAAATCGCTCCGCCGGAGCGATTTGCCCATTCGGGTCGCGGCTCACCCTTCGCGGTAGTGCTGAATCCAGGTGGTGCGCAACCCGGCAAGACCATGCTTGTCGATGGCTGCCTGCCAATTGAGGAACTCGTCGACGCTCAGCGTGTAGCGGTCGCAGGCCTCTTCAAGGCTCAGCAGGCCGCCGCGAACCGCGGCAACAACTTCAGCTTTTCTCCGAATGACCCACCGCCGAGTATTCCTGGGGGGCAGATCCGCGATCGTCAACGGACTTCCGTCCGGGCCGATAACGTACTTCACGCGAGGACGCATTTGTACGGTCATTTTACTCTCATACTGAACCTGACCATGGTTCAGGACACTAGCCGGTCTCGCTTAAAATTCGGCTAAGGAGAAGCTTACAAGCGGTAAAGAACTTGTAGGGCGAATTTTCGGGTGGCAGAAGGACGAAGGTTCGTTTGGCGGCAGGTCGTCGCCAAACGCGGTGCGTGAGCTGGCGCAGGACACCGCGGTCGGGTCGCCGTGGCGGGCGGTGCAAGGAGCGTGGATCGATGGCCAAGAACTTTCCGAGCCTCACCCAGCATCATCGCGAGTTCATCGCGCGGCAGCACATGTTCTTTACTGCGTCGGCGGCGGCCGGCACGCGCATCAACATCTCGCCGCGCTCGACCGACATGCTGCGGGTGATCGGCGATAATTCCGTCGTCTATCTCGACCGCACCGGCAGCGGCAACGAGACGGCGGCGCACCTCAGAGCCGACGGGCGGCTCACCATCATGTTCTGCGCCGTGGAAGGGCCGCCGCTGATCCTGCGGCTCTATGGGCGCGGCAAGGTGTTGAAGCGGGGCGGCGCGGAATATGCGCGGCTGCTCGAGGCAGAATACGGCGAGACCGAACCGCTGGGTGCGCGGCAGATGATCCAGCTCGATTTCGACCTGGTCCGGACGTCCTGTGGCTATGGCGTGCCGCTGTTCGACTATCGCGAGGAGCGCGAGACCATGGACAAATGGGCGCTGGCCAAGGGGGTGGAGGGAATCGTGGCCTACTGGCGCGCGGAGAACAGGCCGCGCATCGACGGGCTGCCGCCGGGGATGGGGGCGGAATAGGGGCGCGGGGCAGTCAGCTCTCGCCCGCCGTCGGCGCGCGCACCGAGAGCACGCTCGACAGATTCACCCGGGCGGTGCCGACGATCAGGACGGGCTCGGTGCCGGTGAAATCGACACCGGTCACTTCGCCGGTCATCTCGGTGGCCACCGTGATCAGCTTGCCGTTGCCGTTGCGCGCCTCGATGGTGATCGAATAGGAGCCGTCGGGCTTTCTGGTGCCGTCGCTGCCGACGCCGTCCCAGACGAAGATGTTCTCGCCTTCGCCGACCGCGCCCTGCTTGGTGAAGACCACGTTGCCGCTCATATCGCGAACATTGACGGTGATCTGTGACGGTTCGGCGACGGCAAAATTCCAGGTTGCCTTGCCATTGACCATCTCGGACTTGTTGCCCGACGCGGTGACGATCTTGCCGACATAGCTCACCGCCTGGCCATTGCTGCTGTTCTGGCCGGTCAGCATCATGGCCTCGAGGAACTGATTGGTCTTCAACTGCTGTTCGACCGAGGTGAACTGCACCAGCTGCTGGGTGAACTGGTTGGTATCGAGCGGATCGAGCGGGTTCTGGTTCCGCAACTGCGTGGTCAGCAGCTGCAGAAAGGTGTCGAAGTTCTCGGCGATGGTCTGCCGCGAGCCGGAGAGCGCGCTGCTCGAAGTGCCAGAGATGCCGCTGACTGCCATGATGGTCTCCTTACACGAACAAGTTCACGCCGCTCGCACTGGCCGAGCCGCGATACAGGGCTGGGGCTTGGTCCGGCGTCTCGCCGACAGAGCCGGGAGTGTCTTCGCCGCTGCCGCCGAAGGGTGAACCATTGCCGCGGCCGCTGCCGCCGTCTTCGCGCGCGAAAGGGTTCTGGCGCAGCGAGAATTCGAGATTGGTCTTGGCGCTGTCGAGGCCGGCCTGGGCGAGGGCGCGCTCCAGCGCCCGCTGGTCGCGCTGCATCAGATCGAGGGTTTCGGTGCGCTCGACGGTCATGCGGGCGTTCACATTGCCGTTCTTGTCGACATCGAGCTTGACGTCGATGCGGCCCAATTCAGGCGGGTCGAGGCGGATCTGGAAACGCGAGTTGCCGGCCTGGAACTGCCGCACCACCTCAAAGGCGACCTGCGGAACGTTGATCTGCTGGACCGGGGCCTGATAGGCAGCATGGATGGCCTTGGTGCCGGCGACGGCATTGACGGTGGAGGCAGCGGCCTGGGCGGTGTGCTGGGCAGGCGGGTTGGGCTCGACCGGCATGTCGGGCTTGACGCCGGGTTTCGGCGTTTCCCCCGAAGCGGTGCGGGTCGGAGGTTGCGGCGCGGCACTGTCCGGCCGTTCCGAAGGGCGCGCCTCGAACGCGAGACGCGGCGCGGAGCCGGTGACGGTCCCGGGCTTGGCTTCGGCGGCGACGGGGGTATCGGCGGGGCCAGGTTCGGGCGGCGAGGGCACTTTGGTTCCGGGCGGCGGGGCGATGATCTGGGGAAGCTTCAGCGCGGCGGCGGCGAATGCCTGGGGCGCGGGCGTTCCCTTTGCCTCGGAGCTGGCCGACATCAGCCTTTGCAGCGCCTGTTCGAGATCGGCGTCGGTGAATCCGAGTTCGGTATCGATCCCCAGCCGGGCGAGGGTCTGGGTGCCGATCTCTCCCGAGACGAGTTTTTGCGCAAGCGCGTCAAGACGCCGCGCCAGGCCGGGTGCGTGGCTCTGGAGCGTTGGCGCGAGCTCGGTGATCTTTTTCACCAACTGGCCCAGACCCGAGGCGGGATCGATTGCCGGCCCGGGGGCCGGGGCGTCCGCCGTTGCAGGCAACGGTGCCGCGGCCGGTACCGTTTCGGCGTCGGCGGGGGGCGCCGGCAGGGCAGCGACCTCGCCCCGGGAGGGGGCCGGGGTGGTTGCGGCCGGATTGGCGGCGGGGATGATGAGAGCGACAGAAGCCGCGGCCTTGGGGCCGCCGTTACCGGCAACAGGGGCGAAGCGGCTTTGGCTCTCCGGCAGCGGGGCCGCGTCGGCGGGAGGCGCCGGCAGGGCAGCGACCTTGCCCCGGGAGGGGGCCGGGGTGGTTGCGGCCGGATTGGCGGCGGCCGCGATAATGGGATCGATAGCCGGTTCGGCCGGCAGGGGAAGGCCAAGAATACCGGCCAGTGCGGCAAGCGTTTCGGTGAGCTTTCCGGCAAGAGCGGGGGGCACCGGCTCGCCATTGCCGCGCGCCACGTCGAGGGCCGCCAGCGCCGTCATCAGATCGGCAAGCAGCGCCTCGCCATCCGGAGGCGTTTCGGCAGGTGTTTCGAAATGGAATTCAACATCGAGCGGCAGCGGAATATCGAGCAGGCCGGTTGTGACGACGTCCGGGGCGGCATCGCTCGAGACGGCGAATTCGACGGTCGATGGCCCAGACCGGTTCATCAGTCCGAGCAGCGCGCCGAAGGCGGCGGGGATTTGCGAAGCCTGGGCGGCTGGAGCAAATCCGGTCACGCCCTTGCCGCCGCCTGTTGCGGCGGGAGCGAACCCCACGATCAAATTGCCTGCCACAGATGCCAACCCTGGAAAGAGACACTCATCCGGCCATTGCAATGCAAGCGCGGTGCCAGTTTGCTTGCGGTGAGATTTAGCCAACGACCCCAATGGGTTGGTGGCAACGATGCGTGCTTTCGCCGGATCGACGGACAGGTGGGCAGGGCAGGAATGTCCGTCAGGGCGGCAATTCCTGCCGGGTGCGTGACCCCGTCTTCGGCCTACCGGTTGCTTCAATGGCCGGCGCGCGGTAAAAGCCGCCCGTCCGCTGGCCCTTGACCCCATCCGGATGAGAGAGAAATGCTGAATTCGCTTGATATCGCCAAGCGCCCCCAGGACACGCGCGTCGTCGTCGCCATGTCCGGCGGCGTGGATTCCTCGGTGGTCGCCGGCCTCCTGGCCCGCGAACGCTATGACGTCGTGGGCGTCACCCTGCAGCTCTACGATCATGGCGAAGCGACGCACCGCAAGGGCGCTTGCTGCGCCGGGCAGGACATCCACGATGCGCGGCGGGTGGCGGCCGCGCTTGGCATCCCGCACTATGTGCTCGACTACGAGGAACGCTTCAAGAGTGCGGTCATCGAGCCTTTCGCCAATGCCTACCGGCAGGGCGAGACGCCGGTGCCCTGCATCGCCTGCAACCAGAGCGTCAAGTTCGTCGACCTCATGGAAGTGGCCAGGGACCTCGGCGCCGATGTGCTGGCGACGGGCCATTACGTCCAGACCCGGCTCGAAGGCGGGCGGCGGCGGCTCTACCGGCCGGTCGATACCAATCGCGACCAGAGTTATTTCCTGTTCGCGACGACGCGGGAGCAGCTTGAATTCCTGCGCTTCCCGCTGGGTGGCAAGGGCAAGGCCGAGGTGCGCGAGCTGGCGCGCGAGATGGGGCTGGAGGTCGCCGAAAAGCACGACAGCCAGGACATCTGCTTCGTGCCGCGGGGCAAGTATGCCGACGTGATCCGCAAGATGCACCCGGAGGCGGTGGCGCGCGGCGAGATCGTCCATCTCGACGGCCGCGTTCTGGGTGAGCACGAGGGGATCGTCAACTACACGGTCGGGCAGCGGAAGGGGCTGGGCGTCGCCGCGGGCGAGCCGCTCTATGTGATCAAGCTCGAGCACAGGACCGGCCGCGTGGTCGTCGGGCCGCGCGCGGCGCTGATGACCAGGACGGTGCGGCTGCGCGACGTCAACTGGCTGGGCGACCAAGCGCTCGACATGCTGGCGCCCGGCAACGGCGCGCCGGTGGAGGTGAAGGTGCGTTCCACCCGGCCGCCGCAGCAGGGCGCGGTGCACATGGCCGATGGCGAGGTGTTCGTGACGCTGTTCGACGGCGAATACGGGATTTCGCCGGGCCAGGCCTGCGTGTTCTACGCCGACGACAGCGACACAGCCGAAGTGCTCGGCGGCGGGTTTATCGCCGAAGCCGTGCCGGCGGCGCTGGTGGCGTGAAGACACGCCCTACCGGTCATCCGACGC
>JAUXUM010000044.1 GCA_030680995.1 Devosia sp. | reverse complement strand
CGCGACGCGCTGCCGCTCGCCCACGGAGAGCTCCGAAATGCGGGCGTCCGGCTCGACGACGAGCCCGAAGCGCTCGGACAGCTCGACCAGCTTGCGCCTGGCTTCGCGCCGGCGCGTCGCCGGCCGGTACAACGGTTCGGTGCCGATCATGACGTTTTCGAGCACGGTGAGATTGGCGGCGAGGGTGAAGTGCTGGTGCACCATGCCGATGCCCGCAGCAATCGCGGCGCCGGGCCTGCCAGGCGGCAGCGTATTGCCCATGACGGTGACGGTGCCGGCATCGGCCGTATAATGGCCGAAAAGGATGTTCATCAGCGTGGTCTTGCCAGCACCGTTCTCGCCAAGAAGCGCGAGTATTTCCCCGCGCTGCAGCGTCAGCGAGATGTCGTCGTTGGCGAGGAGGGCGCTGAAGCGCTTGGTGATGTGCTCCAGCTGCAGAACGGTATCCACGGTCATGACGGTGCTCCGGCAATCGTCCATGGATAGGACCATGGCCGCGTCTCGGCCAGCACCCCGGCGAGCGCAAGAAGCTGCCTGTCCGCCCCCATCGGTCCGATGAGCTGGACCGAGAGCGGCAATCCCGTTCCGTCGACGCCGTGGGGCAGGCTGATGGCGGGAGCGCCAGCGACGTTGGCGAGGGCAACATGGGGAGCGAGCGACCCCATCGCCGCCCAATGCCGGACGGGGTCGGTCTCGGTGGCCGGGAAGGCGCCGATCCGGGGCGGTGGTCCGGAGAGCGCCGGAGCAAGCAGGATGTCGACGGTGCGGAAGGCGCACCAGAGCTCATGGGCAATGCGGGCCATCTCGACTGTCGTGGCAAAAAGGCTCGCCGCGCTCTTGGTCCGGCCCTCTTCGGCCACGGCGGCGGACAAAGGCGATATCTCGTCGCCGCCAATGCCGAGGGCATCGAACCACTGGGCAAGGGACGCGCCGAGGACGGCTGCAGCGCAGGTCCAGGATCGAGCGCTCAAGTCGGCGAGCGACGCCGCGTCGAGTTCGACGATGTCACAGCCGGATCGACCAAGCTGAGATGCAGCGGAACGGGCGGCCCCGGCCTGATCGGGACCGATCGCGGTGAGGCCGGGCGAAGCCGTTACCAGGCCGACGCGAAGTGGTTTGCCCGCATCCGCCGGTTGCGCGAGGACCGGATCGGGGAAGGGGCCTTCCGCGCGGCCGCTGACGGCGTCCAGGGCCGCCCGGACGTCGCGGACCGAGCGGGCCAGCACCAGCTCTCCGGTCAGCCCCATCAGATGGTTGCCGAAGGTCGGCCCGTTGGGCGTCGCTCCGCGGGTAGGCTTAAGGCCGACGATGCCGCAGCAAGCCGCCGGGACCCGGATGGATCCGGCGGCGTCGGTCGCGTGGGCGATGGCGACGATGCCGGCGGCAACCGCCGCGGCCGCCCCGCCGGAGGAACCGCCAGGCGACAGCGAAGGGTCCCAGGGGTTGCGCGCGATCGGCCCCGCCGGCGGTTCGCTGGTGAGACAGAGACCGAATTCGGGCACGGTGGTCAGCCCGAACGGAAGCAGCCCCGCCTGGCGGAAACGGGCGAAGAGATCGCTGTCGGCGCTCTCGGGCCTGGTGCGGCTGGCGATGGCGGACGAGCCGGCCGTGACCTTGAGGCCCCCGGCGTGGTTGCCGAGGTCCTTGCCGAGGAAGGGCACACCGCCGAAGGGTGCGATATCCGAAGCCCGGGCGTCGTACATCCTGGCGCTTTCGAGGCCCATATTTTCATCAAGGGTTGAGATTGCTCCGAGCGCAGCCTGATCGCGGGCGCGGCCGATGGAAGCTTCCATCACCGCCTGCGCGCTGGTTTGGCCGGAGCGAATGGCCCCGGCCAGCGACAGAGCATCAACGGCCGGTTCTCGGGCGCTCATGCTGGCTCGCAAGGTTCCGGGCGACGATCAGACAGGCTCCTTGTCGTCGATCGGTACTTCAAAGGCGCCCGATTTGATCTCGGCTCGTCTTGCCTCCATCGCCGCGATCGCCTCGGCCGGGATATCGGCCTCGACATAGACGATGTCATTGCCGCCGTACTTCATGAACGAGTACTCGGTGTAGTCGCGGCCGACGGGATTTCCGGCCTGGATGTCGGCGACGATGGCGTCGACCGTCGGGCGGTAGTACCACATGGCGTTGGCAAAGACCGTGCCGGGATAGCGCGGGGTGTAGTCGATCAGCGAGCCGATGGCGCGCACGCCGCGTTCCTTGGCGCCATCGGCCGTGCCGATGCGCTCGCCGAAGAGGATGTCCGCGCCGGCGTCGATCTGCGCGATCGCCGCTTCCTTCGCCTTGGGGGGATCGAACCAGGTGCCGATGAAGCCGTTGAGGAATCTGGCGTCGGGGTTCACTTCCTTGACGCCCATGCGGAAGGCGTTGATCAGCAGATTGACTTCCGGGATCGGATAGCCGCCGACCGAGCCGAAGACATTGGTTTTGCTCAGCGCGCCGGCGAGCATGCCCGAGAGGTACGCCGCCTCGTGGTTGCGCGTTCCGAAAACGCCGAAATTGTCGCCCGAGGGGCCGCCGGACGAACCCATCAGGAAGGCGGTGTCGGGGTAATCGGCGGCAACCTGGCGGGCCTCGGTCTCCACCGCGTAGGACTCACCCCAGATGAGTTGGACGCCCTGTTCGGCGAATTCGCGCATGGCCCGGGCATAATCGGTGCCCGAGACGCCCTCGGAGAAGACGTAATCGATGGTACCGTCGGTCGCGGCGGCCCCCAGCGCCTCGTGGACCCGCGAGTTCCAGGCGTTTTCAACGGGCGAAGCGTGGATGCCGGCGACTTTGATCTTCTCGGCCGCCAGGGCCCGATGGCCGAGCAGCGGCAGTGCGGTCATGGATGCCGTGGCCGCGAGGAAGCGGCGACGGGAAAGGGGGAATGACATGACTTGGATCCCTTCGTTTTGGGATTTGCTCCCGTGATGGAAGCCTGTCCCGATAAGCCCCATTCGGTCAAAAATTGTCCGAATGGTCAAAATACCATTGGCGTTCACGACGCTTGTCAAGCGGCCACGTGAGTGAGGCGGAGAATTGCGCTGGAATTTCTTTCCATCGGGCGAAGCAGGGGCCGCTGCTGCCACCAAAATGGGCAATTCAGCTGGTGAACAGCCTAAGTTCCGGCCGGTGGCGCATAGGTCGAACCATCAAGGCTTTGCGGCCGTCCCTCCAGCGAGAGCGTGGACAAGCGAGGCGGCGTCTCCGCAATGACCTTGCCGGAACGCACCACCGTCAATCGTGTCGCCCGCAGACGGATCGCCTCGATTGGATCGCGCGCCTGCAGGATGACGAAGCTGGCGGAGCGGCCGACCTCGAGCCCGTAGTCATCGAGACCAATGGCTCGGGCGGAGTTGACGGTGACGGCGTCGAAGACCTGCCGCATGGCGGCAAGCGAGGTCATCTGTCCGACATGGACCGCCATGTGCGCCACGTCCAGCATGTCGGCGGAGCCCAGCGAGTACCACGGGTCCATCGTGCAGTCCTGGCCGAGGGCGACGTTGACGCCGGCGGCCATCAGCTCGGGCACCCGCGTCATGCCGCGCCGCTTCGGATAGGTGTCGTGCCGGCCCTGCAGGGTGATGTTGATCAGTGGATTGGGGACGGCGTGGATTCGCGCCTCGGCGATCAGCGGGATCAACTTGGACACGTAGTAATTGTCCATGGAGTGCATGGAGGTCAGATGCGAGCCCACCACCCGGCCTTGCAGACCGGTCCGCATGGTCTCGGCGGCCAAAGTCTCGATATGCCGAGACATCGGGTCGTCGGTTTCGTCGCAATGCAGATCGACCGGCAGGCCACGATCCGCGGCGATCTCGCAGAGGCGGCGAACGGAGGCGGCGCCCTCCGCCATCGTGCGCTCGAAATGCGGGATGCCGCCGACGACGTCGACGCCGAGGTCGAGGGCGCGGAACAGGTTCGCCTCGCCATTGCGGGAGCGGTAGAGCCCATCCTGCGGAAAGGCGACAAGCTGCAGATCGAGATAGGGTTTGACCAGGCGCTTGACCTCGAGCAGCGCTTCAACCGCGAGCAGCCGGTCGTCGCAGACATCGACGTGGCTGCGTACCGCCAGCAGGCCCTGCGAAACAGCGAGGTCGCAGTAGCGCAGGGCGCGCTCGATGACGGCTTCGTGCGTCAGCAGCGGCTTGAGCTCGCCCCACAGCGCGATCCCCTCCAGCAGCGTGCCCGAGCGGTTGAGGCGCGGAATGCCCAGGGAAAGGGTGGCGTCCATATGGAAATGCGGATCGACGAAGGGCGGGGACACGAGGCGGGATTGCGCATCGAGAATGCGGCCTGCCTCGGCTTCGATGCCGGGTTCGATCGCGGCGATGCGTCCGCCCGTGACGCCGATGTCGACCCCGGTGCGGCCATCCGGAAGATTGGCATTCCTCACGAGAAGGTCGAACATGATCGCTCCGTCATTTCAGCCCAGTTCCAGCGTGATAATACCGAAAATCCTGTCGATTGGGAGATCGGGCGACGGGCCCGGACACATCCGTGCCGACGCGAAGGAGGGCGTCGACGTCTACGGCTTCGGCGAGCAGAAGACGCCGGAGAGTTTCCGGCAGGCGTGCCGGCGCTTCATCTACACCGAGAACCTGTTGCCACAGCCGGCCGCCGCGGGCGCCGAGGCCAAGACCAAGGCGCTGGAGCCGCTGAGCCACGCCAGCGGCATCCTCACGCGCATCATCGGCGAGATCGAGAGCGACGGCGGCTGGGTGCCGCTGGGGCAGGTGGGCACGCAGCTTGCCAACGTCGCCTCGGATTTCGACCCGCGCACCTACGGCTTCAGGAAACTCAGCGACCTGGTGCGCAAGCTGGAGACGCTGGAGCTGAGCGAGACCGAAGGCGGGCACCTGCGGGTGCGGGTGAAGCCGGCCGCCCCGGCGGCGAAGGGCGGCGGGAAGAAGGAGTGAGGGGCCGGGCTGGGCGCCGGATCATATCCTGCGCGCCCCAGAATCATCCGCCGGCGAGGATTGCGCGCTCGGTGGTGGACATGGCGGGCCTCCGATGTGGGGTGAAGTGCGGGGGATTTGCGAGGGGGAGGGGCTTCGTTTGCGACTTGGTCGCTAAGGCGCGCCAAAACCTCCGGCTCGACAGGGCCTGTTCCGCGTCTACTGCGGCTAATGAGGCGTATTGCCTCCCGCTTGCCGTCGCGCTTTCCGGGCGGCTTCCTCCTCGAGCGCATTGACGACGGCTCTCACGAGGCCACCGAGGTAGCCGCCGCCGCTCCCGTCATTGGTGCGGATGCTCGACTGCACCTCGCCGATCTGAACCTCCATCGCCAGGGTGGGCTGGGCCTGGAGCAGGGCACTGGTGACGAGGAGCGCGGCCAGGAACCGGGGTCTGCGTGCAGTAGGGGTGGGTCGCCATCTGAACTCTCCTGCTGGGTGTGAGCATCTGTCGTGGCGAGGGATAGCGGGGGGTGGCTGAACCGGGGGTGAAGGCGTTGTGCTGGTTGCGTTCACGGTTGCGCCGGTGCGGCCGAACCGCCGCCCGGGCCGCGCCGGCGGCGTGCCCGGCGCATGTTGCACTCCCACCCGGCGCTTCGCGCCACCCTTCCCACAAGGGGGAGG
>JAUXUM010000022.1 GCA_030680995.1 Devosia sp. | reverse complement strand
CCACGCCATGTATTTTGCCACGCTCGGTGTCATCGCCTCGTCGATGGAGCGGCTGGCCATCGAGGTTCGCCATCTGCAGCGCACCGAAGTGCTGGAAGCGGAAGAGTTCTTTTCCGAGAAGCAGAAGGGCTCCTCGGCCATGCCGCACAAGCGCAACCCGGTGCTGTCGGAGAATATCAGCGGTCTGGCCCGCATGGTGCGCGGCTATGCGCTGCCGGCGATGGAGAACGTGGCGCTGTGGCACGAGCGCGACATTTCGCATTCCTCGGTCGAACGCATGATCGGGCCGGACGCCACGGTGACGCTCGACTTCGCCCTGGTGCGGCTCGCCGGCCTGATCGAGAACCTCGTGGTCTACCCGGAGAACATGAAGCGCAACCTCGACCTTCTGGGCGGCTTGCACAACTCGCAACGGGTGCTGCTGGCCTTGACCCAGGCCGGCCTCAGCCGCGAGGACGCCTATGCGGCGGTGCAGCGCAACGCCATGCGTGTCTGGGAATCGCGAGGGGGTCGGACGGGACAGTTCGCGGCCAATCTGAAGGCTGATCCCGAAGTCTCGGCCAAACTCAGCCCCTCAGACATAGACGCCATGTTCGACGATTTCTATCATTTGAAGCACGTCGACGCGATCTTCGAGCGGGTGTTCGGACCGAACGTATGAGAATAGCCGAAGCCGACATTCTGATCATGCCGGGCCTGGGCAATTCCGGACCGGGCCACTGGCAGCGCCGCTGGGGTGAACGGTTCTCCACCGCCCGCTTCGTCGAGCAGGCCGAATGGGAGCTGCCCCGTCTCGCCGACTGGGTGACCGCGATCGAGCGCGAGATCATGATGAGCACGCGCCCGGTGGTGCTGATCGCCCACTCGCTCGGCGTGTCCGCCGCTGTCCACACCGCACAGCGCCTGAAGGACACCAAGGTCCGCGGCGCCTTCCTGGTGTCGCCGCCCGATCACGAGGGCGATGCGATACCTGCCGAAGCCCGGAGTTTTGGCAAGGTGCCGCGCGATCCGCTCCCCTTCCCGTCGCTCCTTGTGGCTTCGACCGACGATCCGCCGTGCTCGGTCGAGCGGGCGGTCGACATGGCGACCTGCTGGGGATCGGAGCTGCATCTTGCCGGCAATGCCGGACATATCAACACCGCCTCCGGCCACGGGCCGTGGCCCGAGGGGCTGCTGATGTTCACCCGGCTGATGCAGCGGCTGCGGGCTTAACCCTCGTTGAGCACCTGGTCGCGGGCGGTCTGGGCCAGTTCGGCCATCTTCTGCCGAATCATGTCATCCGAGACCGGGGCGCTCTTGGCCTTGAGGTCGGACGAGACCTTGCGGAACACATCCTCGTCGCCGGCCTCCTCGAAATCGGAGGCGACCACTTCGGCGGCATATTCGCGGGCATGCTCGTCGGAAAGTCCCATGTGCTCGGCGGCCCACAGCCCCAGGAGCTTGTTGCGGCGCGCCTCGGCCTTGAACCGCAACTCGGCGTCGTGGGCGAACTTGGCTTCCTGGCCCTTTTTGCGATCGTCAAATCCGCTCATCTGGTTTCTCCGCGCTTCCAGTGGTGCCTCGGCGCCGGGCGCCTGCGATAGTTTTGGACATATGCCGGAAGCGGAGGCAAATCAACGGCCCGCGGTCGCGGCATTTGGTCAGCGCCCGTTAACGGCTCCGGCCCGCATTGGATGCATGCGGGCGCCGAATGTGCCACGCTCTCGCCACCCTTTGCGGGCGCGGCGCGAAAGGACTTGCATTCTTCCGCCTTTCTGGCGCATGAACGCGCCAAATTCTTCCCCATACATCGGCAACACGGCAAAGCTTATGAACCGTCGGCGGAAAATCTATGAGGGTAAGGCCAAGGTCCTTTACGAAGGACCCGAGCCCGGCACGCTCATTCAGTACTTCAAGGACGACGCCACTGCCGGGAACGGCGCGCGCCACGAAGTGATCGACGGCAAGGGCGTGCTCAACAACCGGATTTCCGAGTTCATTTTCACCAAGCTCAACGGCCTTGGCATTCCGACGCATTTTCTGCGGCGCATGAACATGCGCGAGCAGCTGATCAAGGAAGTCGAGATTATCCCGCTCGAGATCATCGTCCGCAACTTCGCGGCAGGTTCGCTGGTCAAGCGGCTTGGCCTCGAACCGGGCACCCAGCTCCCCCGCTCGATCATCGAGTTCTGCTACAAGGACGACGCGCTCGGCGACCCGATGGTGTCCGAAGAGCACATCACCGCCTTCGGCTGGGCCACGCCGCAAGAACTCGACGACATCATGTCGCTCGCGATCCGGGTCAACGACTTCCTCACCGGCCTGTTCATGGGGGTCGGCATCCAGCTCGTCGATTTCAAGATCGAGTGCGGCCGCCTCTACGAGAACGATCTGATGCGCATCGTGCTCGCCGACGAGATATCGCCGGACAATTGCCGGCTGTGGGACATCAAGACCCGCAACAAGCTGGACAAGGACCGCTTCCGCGAGAACCTCGGCGGCCTGGTCGACGCCTATCGCGAGGTTGCACAGCGCCTTGGCATCCTGGTCGAAACCGACAACGCATTGACCACCGGGCCCCGACTCGTGCAGTGACCTGCGAGCGCAGTCTGCGGCGACGGCGCATCCTCTCGAGGAGTTCCCGATGAAAGCGCGCGTCACCGTCACTCTCAAAGCCGGCGTACTGGACCCACAGGGGCAGGCGATCCAGGGCTCTCTGAAGAGCCTTGGCTTTGCCAGCGTCGAGTCGGTGCGGCAGGGGAAAGTGTTCGATGTCGAACTCGGCGAGTCCGAATTGCCACGGGCCGAAGCCAATCTGAAGGCGATGTGCGAAAAGCTGCTGGCCAACACCGTCGTCGAAAACTACACCATCGAAATCACCCCTTAAGGTCTCGCTCGCATAGTAGCCGTCCGCGCTGCCTGATCGCGCCTGTACCTGTAAAGACCCGCCCATGTTCAAGACATTCTCGCTGTCCGTGTTGTTTTTCCTCGCCCTGGGGCTCCTCGTCGCCGCCTACGCCTCCGTGCCGCTCTGATCCGGTCCGGCGTCGAGCGGTAGCCGGGTCAAGCGATTTTTCGGCGTTAACCCTGCGCGTTCAGACTCCATCCAGACGCCTGGGTGCATCTGCAGCAACACGGCAGCAGGCCGTGCAACGCTCACTATGCAGACGTCAAAAATGATCCGCACCTTTTCGCTTTCCGCTCTTTTTTTTCCTGTCGCTCGGCCTGGTTCTGGCCAGCTACGGTCAGCTGCCCTTCGGGGCCTAGATCGCTAAAGCTTTAGCCATTAAGCAAGTTGCTTAAGCCTGTCTCGCGACTCCGGATGCGGATTGGGCGCCGCAGGTGTATCACCGCGCGGCCAAATATCTGGAGCGTGCGGCATGTCAGGTAACACGAACCGCCTCGATTGGGTCGACACCGCCAAGGGCCTGTCGATCATTCTCGTGGTCATGATGCATTCGGCCTACGGCGTCGGGGAAGAAACCGGCGGCGCAGGCTATCTGCATTACGTCATCGCCTGGGCCACTCCCTTCCGGATGCCGGAATTCTTCCTGATCTCCGGGCTCTTCCTGAGCCAGGTCATCGGCCGCGACTGGCTGCGCTTCTCCGATCGCCGCGTCATCCATTATTTCTATTTCTATGCGCTCTGGGCCGTCCTGCAGATCGTCTTCAAGGTCGGGCTTGGAACCGGCGAGCCGCTGAGCGCCGCGAGCGGGATCGCCTGGGCCATCATCGAGCCGTATGGGGTCCTTTGGTTCATTTACATGCTGGCGGTGTTCAGCCTTGCCGCCAAGCTCCTGCACGAGTTCAAGGTCAAGCACTGGCTTGTGCTCGCCGCGGGCGCAGCCCTGCAGATCGCGCCCATCCAGGTGGGCAGCGACCTTGTCGACAAATTCGCGGAGTACTTCGTCTATTTCTACGCCGGCTATGCGCTGGCCCCGCAGATTTTCAGAATTGTCGATTGGGCCCAGCGCCACGTGCTGGTCTCGATCGCCGCCCTCGGTGTCTACGCGATCGCCAACGCTCTGCTGGTCTTCGGCGGCGGCTTCCGCATGCTTCCTATTCACGTCGAGATGGGATTTGCGGGCCTCCCTGGTCTGCACCTGGCACTTGCCGGCATCGGCTCGGTCAGCTTGTGCGTTCTCGCCGCGCTCCTGAGCAAGTTGCCGGTCATGGATTGGCTGCGTTGGCTGGGGGCTCGTTCGATCGTCGTCTATCTGAGCTTCACCATTCCCATGGCGGCAACCCGCGTGCTCCTGCTCAAGCTGGGTGTCACCAATGACACCAGCGTCCTCAGTACGGTGGTTTTCGCCGTTGCCCTCGCATCGCCGCTGATTCTCTACTGGTTCATCCGGAAGACCGGCATGGGCCGGTTCCTCTTCGAGCGCCCCGCCCGGGCACATTTGTCCGGCGCGCCCGGCAGTCGCGGTTACATGGCGAAACCGGCGGCGGCTCCCGCAGAATAAGGCGAAAGCGCGGGGACCGAGGCGGGATTTCCGATCCCGCCCCTTGCCTTTTGAGGCGATTTTCACCAGAAGTCCCTCGTCTCCATGGCTGAGCGAGGACCGCTCGATGAAATCCGCCGTCATCGTCTTTCCCGGCTC
>JAUXUM010000021.1 GCA_030680995.1 Devosia sp. | reverse complement strand
CCTTCTCCCGCAAGGGGAGAAGGAAACCCGATCTAGAACTCTCGGCTCCTTCGCCTTCTCCCCTTGCGGGAGAAGGTGCCCGAAGGGCGGATGAGGGTTTCTTGCCAGGAACACTTGATGACCGATTTCGCGATTTTCTGGGAATGGCTGAGCTTTGCCGCGCGGTGGACGCATGTTATCACCGCCATCGCCTGGATCGGCTCGTCCTTTTATTTCATTGCGCTCGACCTGGGGCTCCGCAAGACGCCGAGCCTGCCGCCGCTGGCCCATGGCGAGGAATGGCAGGTGCACGGCGGCGGCTTCTACCACATCCGGAAATACCTGGTGGCGCCGGAGTTTCTGCCCGAGCATCTCACCTGGTTCAAATGGGAGAGCTATGCCACCTGGCTTTCCGGCTTCGTGCTGCTGGTCATCGTCTATTATGTCGGGGCCGACCTGTTCCTCATCGACCGGCACGTACTCGACGTTCCCAACTGGGCCGCCATCCTGATTTCCGTCGGCTCGATCATCCTGGGCTGGCTGGTCTACGACTGGCTCTGCAAGTCGCCGATCGGCAATTCGACCGGGGGGCTCATGGTGGCGCTGTTCGCCGTCCTCACGGCGATGGCGTGGGCTTACACACAGCTTTTCACGGGCCGCGCGGCGATGCTTCACATGGGCGCCTTCACCGCCACGATCATGAGCGCCAACGTCTTCATGATCATTATTCCCAACCAGAAGATCGTGGTGGCCGGCCTCAAGGCCGGCCGGGTGCCTGACGCCAGGTACGGCAAGACCGCCAAGCAGCGCTCGCTGCACAATAACTACCTGACGCTGCCGGTCATCTTCTTCATGCTCTCGAGCCACTATCCGCTCGCTTTCGCGACGCAGTGGAACTGGATCATCGCCTCGCTGATCTTCCTCGAGGGCGCGATCATCCGGCACTGGTTCAATACCCGCCACGCGCGCAAGGGCAGCCCCCACTGGACCTGGCTTGCCGCCATCGTCATCTTCATCCTCATCGCCTGGCTGTCGTCGGGGCCCAAACTGGGCGACGGGCGCGGAGAAATCGCTTCGGCCAGCGCCGCTCCCTATCTGAACGCCGAACACTTCGCCGCTGCCCGCGATACGGTGCTGACGCGCTGTTCGATGTGCCATACCGCCGATCCGGCATGGGAAGGCGTTCATCAGGCGCCAAAAGACGTTCATCTGGATGGCGACATTGTGATCGCCAATCATGCGCGCGAGATCGCGCTGCAGGCCGGCTACAGTCACGCCATGCCTCCCGGCAACGTCACCGACATGACCGAGCAGGAGCGGGCGCTGCTCGTCGCCTGGTATCGCGAGGGGGTCGCGCAATGAGCCGCACAATCCTGCGAGGACGGGTGCTGACCTTCGCTGACGAGCCGAAAAGTCTCGATGACGCAACCAGCTACCGCTACATTGAGGATGGCGAGGTGGAGATTGCCGACGGCAGGATCGTCGGCGTCGGGCCGTTCGATGGGGCACGGGACGCGGCGACGACGATTATCGACCACCGGCCGAACCTCATCCTGCCGGGTTTCATCGACCCGCATATCCACTTTCCGCAGATGCAGGTAATCGGCTCCCATGCGGCTGCGCTGCTCGAGTGGCTCAACACCTATACCTTTGCGGAAGAACAGAAATTTGGTGACGAAGTGCACGCGACCCGCATCGCCTCGTTGTTCTTCGATGAATTGATCCGGCACGGGACCACGACCGCGGCGGCCTATTGCTCAGTGCACCCGCAATCGGTCGATGCCTTCTTCTCGGAGGCCGCCAGGCGCGACATGCTGATGATCGCGGGCAAGGTGATGATGGATCGGAATGCCCCGCAAGGCCTTCTGGATACTCCACAATCTGGCTATGACGAGACGAAGGCCGGCATTGAGAAATGGCACGGCAAGGGCAGGGCGCTCTATGCCATCACGCCGCGCTTCGCCATCACTTCGACGCCCGAACAGCTGGAAATGGCGGAGGCGCTCGCGCGCGAGTTTCCCGATTGCCATATCCAGACGCACCTATCCGAAAACCTTGCGGAAATCGAATTCGCCCGCGAACTCTTCCCGAACCTCGTGGACTATACCGGCATCTACGAGCGCTATCATCTGCTGGGGCCGAAGACGCTGCTTGGCCACTGCATCCATCTCAGCCACCGTGAAGTCGAGATCGTCTCGGACACGCGTTCGGTGGCGGTCTTCTGCCCGACCTCCAATATGTTCATCGGTTCGGGGCTGTTCGACTATGAGCGGCTGCATCGGCGTGGTGCCCGGATCGCGGTGGCGACCGATGTCGGCGGTGGCACCAGTTACTCCATGCTGCGGACCCTGGACGAGGGTTACAAGGTGCTGCAATTGCGCGGACAACGGCTCAATCCGCTACGGTCGTTCTATCACATGACCCTGGGCAATGCCCGGGCGCTGTCGCTGGAAGACAATATCGGTGCGCTGGTCCCAGGCGCCGCCGCCGATGTCGTTGTCCTCAATGCGCGCGCGACGCCGCAGATGGCGTTGCGGATGGAAACCGTATCGACCCTTGCGGAGGAGCTGTTCCTGCTGCAGACCTGCGGCGACGATAGGGCGGTGGTCGAGACTTATGTCTCCGGAATTGCCCGCAAATCGCAACTGCCACCGACGTTCAGTGGGGCCCGATAGTCAATGCCGAATCATATCGAAAAATCCGGCATCAAGGTCGATGGGCTGTTGGTCGATTTCGTCGAACGGGAAGCGCTGCCAGGCACCGGTGTTTCCGCCGACCGGTTCTGGCGCGGTCTGGCAGGATTGGTTCGCGATTTCATGCCGCGCAACCGGCATCTTCTGGCCATCCGCGACCGCATGCAGAGCCAGATCGACGATTGGCACCGCGAGCATGGACCGGTGGCGGCCGACCCGGCAGGTTACGAGGCCTTCCTGCGCCAGGTCGGCTATCTCGTCGACGAGCCCCCCGATTTCGAGATTGAAACGACGGGCCTCGACCCGGAGATTTCTACGCTGTGCGGGCCGCAGCTGGTCGTGCCGGTCTCCAACGCCCGCTACGCGCTGAACGCGGCCAATGCCCGGTGGGGCAGCCTGTACGACGCGCTTTACGGCACCGACGCGATTGCGCGCGATGGCGATCTCGCCCCCGGCAAAGCCTACAACGCGGTGCGCGGCGCGGCGGTCGTGGCGCGCGCGGCGCAGTTCCTCGACGAAGCCTTTCCGCTGGCCACGGGCAGCCATGCCGATGCTACCGCCTATGTGGTGGCCGAGACAGGCGGGCTCGCGGCGCTGGCCGTCGATACCCGCCATGGCCCGACAAAGCTCAGGCATGGGTCGCAGTTTGTCGGTTATGCCGGAGACGGAACGAGCGCCGTCATTCTGCTTGAGCACAATGGGCTGCACGCCGAACTGGTGATCGACAGCGAGCATCCGATCGGGCGGACGCATCCGGCCGGTCTGGCCGACGTCATCGTCGAAGCCGCGCTCACCACCATCCAGGACTGCGAGGATTCGGTCGCCGCAGTCGATGCCGAGGACAAGGTCGGCGTCTATCGCAATTGGCTGGGGCTGATGAACGGGTCGCTCAACGAGACATTCGAGAAGGGTGGGCGGACCATGACCCGCCGGCTCAATCCCGACCGGATCTACCAGGACGCGAAGGGCGGCACGCTCACGCTCAAGGGGCGCGCGTTGCAGCTGGTACGCAATGTCGGGCACCTGATGACGAGCCGCGCAGTGCTCGATCCGGAAGGCAAGCCGATCGGCGAAGGGCTGCTGGACGCGGCTGTCACGGTGCTTTGCGCCCTTTCGGACAAGGCCAATTCCACGACCGGAGCGATCTACATCGTCAAACCGAAGATGCACGGGCCGGAGGAGGTCGTCTTCGCTTGCGACATCTTCGGAGCGGTCGAGACCATGTTGAATCTCGCGCCCGACACCATCAAGATTGGCATCATGGACGAGGAGCGGCGGACTTCCGCCAACCTCAAGGCCTGCATCCATGCCGCGCGGCGGCGGGTGTTCTTCATCAATACCGGCTTTCTCGATCGCACCGGCGACGAAATCCATACCTCGATGGAAGCGGGGCCGGTCCTGCGCAAGGACGAGATCAAGGCCGCGCGATGGATCCAGGCATATGAGGACCGCAATGTGCTGATCGGGCTCGCCTGCGGACTTTCTGGCAGGGCGCAGATCGGCAAGGGGATGTGGGCGCGGCCCGACGACATGGCGGCGATGCTCAAGGCCAAGATCGGCCATCCCAGCGCCGGCGCCAACACCGCTTGGGTGCCGTCGCCCACCGCCGCGACGCTGCATGCGCTGCACTATCATCAGGTCGATGTGTTCGATGCGCAGAAGCGACGGCACAACCAGCCGGTACCGTCCCTGCGCGATCTCTTCTCGATGCCGGTGCTTGACCGGAACAGCCTCAATCAGGTCGAAGTAACGCGAGAACTCGAGAACAATGCCCAGGGCATTCTGGGCTATGTGGTGCGCTGGGTTGACCAGGGCGTGGGCTGCTCGAAGGTGCCCGACATCAACAATGTCGGCTTGATGGAAGACCGCGCCACCTGCCGCATTTCCTCGCAGGCCATCGCCAACTGGCTGCGTCACGGAATTGTGTCGAGGGAAGAATTGTCCACCATCTTCGAACGCATGGCCGAGGTGGTTGATGCCCAGAACGCGGGCGATCCGCTCTATGTGCCGATGGCTCGCAATCCCGGTGCTATCGCCTTCCAGGCGGCGCTGGAACTCGCGCTGCAAGGGGCGACGCAGCCCAGCGGCTATACCGAACCGATCCTGCACGCGGCGCGAGAACGGGTGAAGGTCGGCGGCTGACAGTGGCCGCGGTTCGACCCTAGCAGCCTGTCGGACTTAGCGCACGCGAGGGATATCGGCTAGAATCAAGCGATTGATTCTCCATCCAGGTGCCGGTTGTGCGATGAGCAATTTTCGAATG
>JAUXUM010000014.1 GCA_030680995.1 Devosia sp. | reverse complement strand
TTCGTCCATCTCCTGCTGCCACGCAGGACGGCGGCACTCACGGGCTCGCGCAGCAGGGCGACATCGAGCGCCAGCAGCAACAGTCCCAGCGGCAGCATCCATATCCCGAGGACCGGCAGGAAACTGAAGATGCCGCCGAGCACCAGGAGGATACCCAGCGGAATGCGGATCAGCCGCGCGCCGGGACGCCGCAGCCACGCCAATAGCCGCGCCGAGAACGGCACTTTTCTCTGGATGCGATCGAACTGACGGTTGATCCGTCCCGTGCTCTTGTTGCTCAAAGACCTTGCCTTACGTCAATGCGTCGAGGCGTCATGTGGTGATGCTATGTGGCGGGACCAAGAGCACCCGGCGAATGTCGGGGGGGAAACACCGGCCACGGGCCCGCGTCAGGCGATGCGGCCGGGGGACGCCCATCTTCCCGGACATGGCGCAGGGGCAAGCCAAAATCCCGATCGCCGTGGCAAGACCCGTCCCGCCCTGTCCGACCTGCCCGCAGCGGGATGCGTCTCGCCACGGCCGCTTCCCTCAGGTCGGCACCGGCCGATGCACAATCCGGGCGCCTCGCGCGTGCCGAAAGTCTTGGCGCATCTGGATCGCACCGACGGATCACCTGCGGGGCGGTTCCCTCAGGTCGGCGAGGTATGCCGTCACCGCTCCCGCCAGCATGAAGGCCAGCGCCTGGTGAGCTAGAGCCAGGGAAATCGGCACCGAGGCAAGCAAGGTTGCGATGCCCAGTGCCGCCTGCAGCAGGACCAGAAGGGCGATGCGCGGCAGCCAGCCATGAACGCCGGCAAGACCCCCTGCCCGGTTTTGCCGCCAGAGCAGGAACGACGCATAGGCCAGGATGAGATAGGCGATGGCCCGATGCGTGAACTGCACCGTCGGCGCATTCTCGAAGAAGTTCCGCCACAGCGGACTGATCGCGTCGAGACCGCTGGGGATCAGCGCACCGTCCATCAGCGGCCAGGTATTGTAGCCCATGCCGGCATCGAGTCCGGCGACGAAGGCGCCGGCGACGATCTGCAGGATAACCAACGCGAGCAGCAGTGCGATCGGCCATGCCGTCACCGCGGCGGCGGCGCGCGCGGGGCGCAGCCTGCGGGCGACCCAGATCAGGGCGATGAAGAGCAGCGACGCCGCCCCCAGATGCGCGGCCAGCCGGTATTGGGAGACCGAGGTCAATTCGCTCAGACCCGAGGACACCATCCACCAGCCGAGGAACCCCTGGAAGCCGCCGAGGACGAACAGCCCCACCAGCGGCATGGCCAGGTCCCAGGTGAAGCGCTTCTGGACCAGGAAGACCAGGAACGGAATGGCGAAGGCGAAGCCGATGATGCGGCCGAGGAAGCGGTGCGCCCATTCCCACCAGAAAATGGATTTGAAATCCTCGATGTTCATCCATGCGTTCAGTATCTGAAACTGCGGGATCTGCCGGTAGGCCTCGAACTCGGCCAGCCAATCGGCGTCGGAGAGCGGCGGGATGGCACCGGCGATCGGCTTCCAGCTGGTGATCGAAAGCCCGGACCCGGTGAGCCGGGTTGCGCCGCCCACCACCACCATCAACAGGACCAGCGCGGCGATGCCGTAGAGCCAGACGCGCACCGGCCGCAGGCGATCGGCAAGGCCGTCCGGTGTGGCAGTTTGATCGGTTGCGCTCAGGTCCAATCTGGTCTCCATATCCGGGCGGACTGGTACGGCCAACTCCAGTGCGCTGGCAATGGCCGAGATGACGCAGGGGCGACGATCGGACAATGACGCAGAGCACCCGCAAGCTGATCGGCACCTTGCTGACGCTATTGCTGATCGTGGTCTATTCGATCGCTGCCGGCGCGATCTATGCCAATTTCCTCGCCGGCGCCGCCTGGTGGGTGCTAATCCCTTATTTCGCCGTAGCCGGTCTCATGTGGTTCTTCCCGGCGGCCTGGATCATCCGCTGGATGGCGCGTCCCGACAAGCCCGACGCGTGAGTTCGGGTGGCGTCCGGTCAGCCGCGGCCGGGCAGCATCGAAAACAGCGCGCCCGTCGCGAATATATCGACATAGCGCCGCTCCTGGAACAAGCCGTTGAGCGAGACCCGCGGCAGCGCATGCAGGCTGTGCCGGTGATGGTGATAGAGCCCGCCCGGACGGGTGGTCACCGCGGAGCGCAACCCGAGCGATCTGGCGATTTCGAATTCGCGGGGACCGGCCGAGGCCGGACCGCCGACCGGATAGGACAGATGGATGGGGGTGACGCCGAACTGGGCATGCATCACCCGCATCGATTGCTCGATCTCGTTGCGCGCCGCATCGGCGCCGAGCTTGGCCAATTCGTGGTGGTGGACGGTGTGCACGCCCAGCGTGCAGAGCTGCTCGGCCGCGAAGGTCCTGAGCTCGGTCCAGTCCATGATAAGCTCGCGACAATGCGCATCGAGGTCGAAACCATACTGGCCGGCTATCTCCCGGATGAGGTTTACCCGATCCGGTTCGGGCATGGCGCGCATGCGCCAATAGATGCTGTCATAGGCCTGCATCTTCTCGGCGTGCGTTCCGGTCGGCAGATAGTCGGTCTCGCCCAGATAGGTGACGGCAACGGCGGTCTGGGCGGCGACGATATCCTCCAGCGCCTGCCACCACACTTCGCCGACCCCGTCGACGAGGGCGGTGGGAACATAGAGCGTGAAGGGACACTGCTGGCGGCGGAGCACGGGCAGTGCGAATCTGAGATTGTCGCGATAGGCGTCATCAAAGGTGAAGACGGCAAAGGGCCGGGCCGGCTCCGGCGATTCGACGCGGCGCAGGGCCTCGCCCAGATCGACGATATCCAACCCCAATTCGCGCAGCCTGATGATGGCGAATTCGAGGAAGGCGGGCTTGATCTGCAGGATCGCGTTGGGGGCGAAATCGGCGGGATCCTCAGGCAACACGCGGTGCAGCGTGAAGATGACACCGCGACACCTGGAGAGCCGGCGAATGAGCATGGGAAGGCGCGAGACCCAGAGGAGTTCGAACGCGGAACGTAATGCCAGGTATTTGAACGACGGCATCAATCAGGCAACTTTGGACTGGCGCTGGGGCACCGAGACGAGTTGCGCGAGTTCGTAACCGAGTGCCGCGGCGTCCGTGCGAGCGGCCTCGAGCAGTGCCGGGTCCGGCCATTTATGACCAACGAGGATGAGCCGGCAGTCAACGCCGGCGAAGATCGGAAGTGCCGAAGCCATGCCGATGCGGCCGGTGGCGACAATCACCACGTCATAGAGATCGGTGAGCGCGGCCAGCAAGGTTGCCGGCCTCATCGAGCGGCGTTCGAGAACCGCAAAGCTTCCCCACGGCACCTCCGCCAGCCCGTCGGCCACCTTGTGCACCACGTCGCCGAAGCCGGCGCGGTCCGCGCTCAAATCGGTAAGGCCGGGTTCAGGCGTCGGATAGCCGCTGCCCGCGTCCACGCACACAACGCTGAGCCCGCTGTCAAGGCAATTGGCGACGAGGCTGTCGGAAACGGCGAGGACATCTCCAAAGCCATCCAGCGCGGCCAGCATCACGACGGGGACTCGGCCCGCGGCAAGATCGGCGGCGAGAGTGCCGAGTTCGAATTCACCCGACGGGCCGGAACTGGCCGACTTCTTGGACGCCATTGCCGGCGAAGCCCCTTCGGCGACCAAGACGGGTTCGGCCTCCCCGTCGCCGCCGCCCAAGAACTCGGGCTCCAATGTCGGCGCTTCGGCTCCCTCGTCCGCGATGTCGGATGCGAGAGGCAGTTCGCTCTCCCGCTCCTCCTCCGGTTCAAGATCGTCACCCTCGACTTCGCCGAACTCCTGCGGCTCCGTTTCCCTGGAAAGGTAACGCTCGGTCAGTGCCCTGCCCGACATCAGTTCGCCGAACAGGATGCCGCCGATCTGCAGCGCCAGGGCAACGAAGCCGACGGCGCCAAGGACCATGGCAGTCTTGGGCGAAGCGGGCTGCACCGCCGGCGCGGCGACGGTCACCACCCGCACGTCCGGGAAGGCCGAGCTGGTTTCGGTTCGCGACTGTGCGTCGCCATGGCGAAGCAGATAACTTTCGAGCAGGTCGCGCTGCGCCTTCGCCTCACGCTGCAGGCTTTCGAGCGCCACCGTGTTCCTGGTGGCCGTGGAAACCGAGAGTTTCGACCGCGTCAGGTCATCGCGCAGCGATGCTTCCACATTCGCTTCGATTTCGGCCTCCGATTCCAGCGCATCGGCGACACGGCGGCCTTCTAGCGCAATCTGTTGCCCGACCTCGCGAATCTGCGCAGTCAGCGCCTTGATGGTCGGGTGATTCGGCAACAGAGCGGAAGATCGCTGCGCCAGTTCGCCCTGCAGAGTGGCCTTGGACTGAGTGAGTTGCTGAACGACCACCGATGACCGGACGTCGGGCACCCCGTCGATCGGCTGACCAGCGTCGAGCAGGTTACGGATCAAGTTGGCACGCGACTGCGCCGCATTCTTGCGCTCCTGGGCGGCGGTGATCTGCGTCGCGACGCTGGAGAGCTGCTGGTCAAGCAGACTGGTGTTGTTGCCGCCGGAGAACAGGTCGTTGTCGACGCGGTAGTTGGCGACCGCGGTCTCGGCCTCCCTTACCTTCACGCGCAGCCGTTCGATTTCCTGCTCGAGCCATCCCGATGCCTCTGCCGTGTCGGAAAGCGAGAGGGCGGCGCGGCGGCGCACATGGGCATTGGCAATGGCGTTGGCGGTCCGCGCCGAGAGTTCCGGGTCGGTGGTGCGCACCAGAATGGAGATGACCGCGGAGTCGCGCTCGCGCACCACGGTCAGCCGCTCGTTGAGGTTCCGCAGCACCACCTCATCGAGGCTCTTGTCCTCGGGCCCGCGGCCGAGGAGTTGCATGACCAGACTGACCGGGGAAGCCCCCGCTCCGGTCAACTCGGGCACGGAGCGCAGATTCTCGCTATCGATGACGCTCAGCAGCGTATCGCGCGATTTGATCAACTCGATCTGGCTCGACATCATCGCTTCGACCGGGATCGACGGAGTGGCCGGTTGCTCGTTGGGCGCGCGGGTCAAGGCGTTGACCCGCTGCTCGACCAGCAGGCCCGCAGAGGACTCGTACATCTTCGGCACGAACAGCAGCACGGCGAAGGTCGCGCCAAGGACCAGTGCCGTGACGATCAGGATGCGGAGCCAGCGCGACAGCAGCGCCCCGAGCATGGCGCCCATGTCCATGCGCAGGTCTTCCGGCGACGTCGACTCAACGCTCATGATCCGATCTTCCTCATCGCTCGATGTTATGGAGCCAACGTGGTAAGCATTCGGTTAAACTGGCGCCGCAATTCGCAACGACGAGTGGCGATTTTAAGCGGATTGTTAACCATAGGCCGACGACACTGCAGCAATCACGCTTACGGGATTCCCATGCGCTGGCTGCGGCTGCTTCTGCTCCTAATTGTGGTCCCGCTCGCCGGCTGCGCGCTCAACGCGCGGCCGGCAACTTACCTTGTCGAGACCAAGGGTCCGTATGCGCTCGATACCGGCGACGTCGTGCGCGTGACCGTCTATGGCGACGCCGAGCTGAGCAAGACCTACAAGATCGACGATGGCGGGGCGGTCTCGTTCCCGCTGGTGGGCCCGGTCAAGGTGCGCGGTCTGACCACGCAGATGGCGGCCGCGAGCATCACGGCGGCCCTCGCGGACGGCTATATCCGCGAGCCCAGCGTCGCGGTGGAGATCGACCAATACCGGCCGTTCTTTATCCAGGGCGCGGTCAAGACCGGCGGCCAGTTCACCTATGTCTACGGCATGACCGTGCGCGCCGCGATCAGCACCGCGGGCGGCTTCAGCGATACCGCCGACCGCACCCGGGCGGTCATCCATCGCAGGCAGGGCAAGCAGATGGTCAAGGGCGCGGTCGATCTCGACTTCCCCATCTACCCGGGCGATACGATCACCATCCTGGAGCGCTGGTTCTAGGGTGGCCGATGAGCCGCTCCGCATCCTGCAGATCCTGCGGGCGCCGGTCGGCGGCCTGTTCCGGCATGTGGGCGACCTCACCCAGGGGCTCGCCGACCGCGGCCACCAGATCGGCATCGTCGTCGACAGCCTGAGCGCCGACGCGCTGACCGCCGAACGGCTGGAGGCGCTCAAGCCCTCGGCATCCCTCGGGATACATTCAATGCCCATGCCGCGGGTGGCCGGGCCCGGCGACCTGACGACGCCGCTACGAGTGAGGAGCCTGGCCGGGGAGCTGCGGATCGACGTCCTACACGGCCATGGCGCCAAGGGCGGGCTCAATGCGCGGGTCGGCGCGATAGGCATCAAGGGACGCGTTGCGCTCTATACCCCGCATGGCGGAGTTCTGCACTTCAAGCCGACCTCGCCGAGCGGCCTGCTGTTCCAGAACTTCGAGCGCCTGCTGCTGCCGCTCACCGATGCGGCGATCTTCGAGAGCACCTTCGCCCGGCAAAGCTTTCACCGGCTGATCGGGGTGCCGCGCTGCCCAGATCCGGTCATCCACAACGGCCTCAGGGCAGCCGAGTTCGAACCGATCACGCCAGCGGCGGACGCCAAGGATTTCGTCTTCATCGGCGAATTCCGCGCGCTCAAGGGCATTCACATCCTGCTCGAAGCGCTGGTCGGCGTGCGGGCGCCGGATGGACGGCCGGCGACCCTGGTGATGGCCGGCGGAGGCCCCGATTTCGAGGCCTTCAGGCACCAGGTCGAGACCCGCGGCCTCGCCGATCGGGTTACGCTGCCGGGTGTGCAGCCGGCGCGGCCGACCCTGCACAAGGGCCGTTGCGCGGTCGTGCCCTCGCTCAAGGAATCGCTGCCCTATGTCGTGCTCGAGGCCGCCGCCGCGGCCCGGCCGGTGATCGCCACCGATGTGGGCGGCATCGCCGAGATCTTCGGGCCGACCGCCGGAAGCCTCGTGCCGGCCGGCGACGCCAGCGCCCTCGGCGCCGCGATGCAGGCTTTCTTGGACAATCCAGGCGCGGCGGAAACCGAGACGCAGGTTCGACTGGATCACGTAAGGAAGCACTTCTCCGTGGATCGCATGGTGGTTGCGATCGAAACACTGTACCGGCAGGCACTTGCTAACCGCTAGAATGGTTTGGGCAGCGCCTTTTCACCGGATTTTCATGGGTTGGCCGCTAGCATGCGGCACAGACCACATGCAGGATTGTTTCTCGATCCATGTTTCGCCTTGACCCCAAGCAAGCCGTTCTCGACCATGTCGCCACGCAGGGTGCCACACGCAATGGCGCGACGGCGCTGTCCGAAGCGGCTGAGCGGATCGTCAGGGACCCTGCGGAGCCGACCTATTCGGGCGCGGTAATCTCGGGCATCGCGCAAGCAGTCGAGGCGCTGCTACTGGCGACGCTCGGCTTTACCATCCACCGGATCTATGTTTCCGAAGGTGAAGCGCTCTATTTCCCGTTGATCGTGGGCACGGTGCTGCTCGCCAATGTCCTGTTCAACGCAGCACGGACGCATCGCATCGCCACCTACCGGTCGTTGCGGAAACAGGCGGGACGTGTCGCCGCCGCCTGGTCGCTGGCATTCACGGTGCTCGTGGCCGGCCTCGTGCTGTTCAAGGCGTCCGGGCTGGTCTCCCGTGTCTGGCTGGTGGGCTGGTTCGTGACGGGAGCCATCCTGCTACTGGCGTTCCGATTCTCGCTGCGCGCGCTGGTGCAGCAATGGACACGTGAGGGAAAGCTCAAGCGCCGGACGGTAATCGTGGGCGGCGGGCACGATGCGGAAGTGCTCATCGACGCGATACACGAGGGCGCGGACACCGACATAGGGCTCCTAGGCCTGTTCGACGACCGCTTCGACGAGCGCTCTCCCGGATCGGTGGCCGGTCTGCCCAAGCTCGGGAAGGTTGCCGATCTCATCGAATTCGCGCGGCGGACGCGTGTCGACCTCGTGATCGTCTCGATGCCGCTCTCGGCCGAGAAGCGGGTGTTGGAGATGCTCAAGCAGCTCTGGGTGCTGCCGGTGGACATCCGGCTTTCCGCGCATATGAGCAAGCTGCGCTTCACCTCGAAGGCCTATTCTTATGTCGGCGACGTGCCTGTGTTCGACGTCGTCGACCGGCCTATCTCGGACTGGAACCTCGTCTTCAAATGGCTGTTCGACAAGTCGGTCGCCCTGACGGCGCTTGTCCTCCTGTCGCCGGTAATGGTCGCCACCGCGATCGCCATCAAGCTCGAGAGCAAGGGGCCGGTATTCTTTCGGCAGAAGCGCCACGGCTTCAACAACGAGCTTATCGAGATTTATAAATTTCGATCGATGTATGCCGACAAGTTTGACGCGACGGCGAGCAAGCTCGTGACCAAGGACGATCCGCGCGTCACCAAAGTGGGCAAGTTCATCCGCAAGACATCAATCGACGAGCTGCCGCAACTGTTCAACGTGCTGAAAGGCGAGTTGTCGATCGTTGGACCACGTCCCCATGCCTTGCAGGCCAAGGCGGCCAACCAGCTCTATTACGAGGCGGTGGAGGGTTACTTCGCCCGGCATCGCGTGAAGCCGGGGATGACGGGCTGGGCGCAAATCCACGGCTGGCGCGGCGAGACCGATACGGTCGAAAAAATCATGCACCGAGTCAACCACGACCTGCATTACATTGAAAACTGGTCGCTTTTCCTGGATCTCTATATCGTCGTCATGACCCCAGTCTCGCTGGTGACGCGTAGCGAAAACGCGTTCTGAGGCCATGTCCGCCGCCGCATCATCGGAGGCCGACAGGCGGACTGGTGGCCTTCTCTATTTGCGCGCTCGCACCGCACGGCTGCTCGACTGGCTGGTCGCCCTCTGGGTCTTCTCCGGTGGCATGGTCATCACCGAGCCGTCACCCTACGAGCTCAGCTTTCTCGCAGTGCTCGGCGTGTCGCTCGCCGCGGGCTTCGGACTGCATCGCTCGACGCTGGGCTTGCTGGTGCTCTTCGCGAGCTTCATCCCCTTCGCCCTGATCGCCGCGTTCCACGTCAAGTTCAACGCGCTCACCGACACCCTGCTCTTTCAGGCCGTGACGATCTTCCTGCTGCTCACTGCCTATTTCGTTGCCAATTATGTGGCGGACGCCCCGCAGAAGCGAATGCGGCTGATCGTCAATGCTTATGTCGCAACGGCGGTGCTCTCGGCGCTGCTCGGAACCCTCGGCTATCTGCATGCCATCCCCGCGGCAGACCTCTTCACGCGCTATGACCGTGCCAAGGCTTTCTTCAACGATCCCAATGTTTACGGGCCGTTCCTGATGTTGCCGGCGATGTACCTGCTGCAGCGGCTGCTCCTGGCAAGGGGCCGGCGGGCAGTCTGGGCGGCGCTCCTGTTCGCAGTGCTGTTCATCGGCGTCTTTGCGAGCTTCTCGCGTGCCGCCTGGGGACACCTGGTGGTCTCGAGCGCCCTGGTCTTTCTGCTCGTCTTCTTCCTCGAGGCCCAGGGGCGCGACAAAGTCCGGATGCTGTTGATCGCCATGGCCGGCACGCTGGCGCTGACCGTCGCGTTGGCGGGAATGCTGGCCGTCCCGGCGGTCAACCGGCTGTTCGAGCAACGCACCAGCACCCAGAGCTACGACGAAGGCGAGACGGGACGGTTCGGGCGGCAGATTTATGCGTTGGAACTGGCACTCTCCAACCCACTGGGGATCGGCCCGCTCGAGTTCCGCAACCTCCGCATCACCGAGGAGCCGCACAACACCTACGTCAACGTTTTCCTCTCATATGGCTGGGGCGGCGGCTTCATCTTCGTTCTTTTCATCGCCGCGACCATCTGGCGCGGGCTGCGCTGCCTGGGTCGGCCATCGCCCAACCGCCTGCTGCTTATCCCCCTCATCTCGACATTTATCCCGCTCGCCGCGGAAGCAGCGATCATCGATCTCGACCACTGGCGGCACTTCTTTCTCATCGCCGGGCTGATCTGGGGTATCACGGCCGCTTATGACCGGGCGCAGCCGGACGAGAAGCAGCGGCTCTCGGCATTGCTCTAGCTGCCGAGCCACACCTCGGCCAACCGTGCGGTGTCGCGCGCGAAATGCTCCCGGTGCTCCGCTGCAAGCAGGGTCTCGCCGTGCGAACCGATCCAGGCCAGCAGCGCCATGCGGCGCAGCAGGCTCATCGCATCGATCATTCCCAGGTCCTCCTCCGACAGCGGACGGATGGCGGTGTAGCCCTCGATCCAGCTCCGCCTGAGCGCGGGCACGTCCGGACTGGTCTCCAAGAAGGATAGGCTGGCGGCAAGGTCGTAAACGAACCAGCCGAAACCGCAGTCGTCGAAATCGATCAGGGACACCGCCTCGCCATCGACAAGGAGGTTGGCAAGGCGCATGTCGGCATGAATGAGGCCAAAGCGGTCCGTGCCGGTTCCGTAAGCGCCCAGTCGCGCACGCAGTTCGGCGTCGAGCAGTTCGAGCGTTTTCAGAGTCTCGCCGCCGACATGGGGCGCAATCCGCCAATCGCCCCACAAGCCGTCGGCATCGAGAATCGACGCAGCGGTCCACGCCGGCCTGACGAAGGCGGGCGGCCTGATCCAACCCTCGACGTGCTTGTGGGCGGCGGCGGCGAAACAACCGACAATCCTGAAGAGCCAGACAAGATTCTCGCCCGGAACTGGTTCCTGGCCCTGTTCGAATGCGAAGAGCACGGCGAACTGGTCCGGACCAAGCTGCTGCACCACATTTCCATCGCGCCCCGCGAGCGGGCGCGATACCGGCAGAGCCGTCTCTCGCAGGGCCGAAACCCAGGCCAGTTCGCTTTCTATGGCCTCGCGCGACTGGTAGCCGGGCCGATGCAGACGGAGGATGTGCCGGGTACCGCCCGGTCCATCGATCCGGAAGGTGTGGTTCTCAGACAGGTTAATCAGTGCAGCGCGCCCACCGGCCGTCTCGTTCCAGAGGGCCAGCCAGCGTTCAATATGCGACGAATCCAATGCGCGCTCCGACAGTCATTCACGAGCGGGCTTAGTAGCGACGAACGGGCCGGGCGTAAACGCCCACTGCCCGCGACCATCGAGAAGGAGCGCGGTCAGCCGCTGCCGGCAGACGGCGCCCTGCCCAAACCCGACGTGGCGCAGTCCCGCGCCTCGGTGATGATCAGATCCGACGATAACGCGGGATCGTATTCATAAGCATAGACCCGGCGGGGCGAGGAAGCGGCAATGGCGATGCCCGCCCCGTCGCTGGTGAAAGCGACCCTCAGCGTCGTCTGTCCGGCCTCCCCGCATGCGCGGGTGGAGGCCAAGTCGACAGCAGGCACCCTGCTGACGGCGACCTCCCGCATGCCCTCCCTTTCGAGCCGTGCGACAATTGCCCGTCGCACGGCGTCGTAGTCGGTGCCGTTGAAAAAGAGGTAGCGAGGGTGCTGCATCGCCTTGTCGTAGGCGCCGTTGTAGGCCGCCCAGACCGCCAGTTCCAGGTCGCCGTCAGTTGGCGCGGCAGCATTGAAGGCCATTGAAGACGGCTCGACGGGAGACTCGTCAAGGCCAGGCTCGGGACTGGCTGCTTGTGAAGCAGCAGCCTCATAGGCGGAATGAAGCAGATCCTCAACCGACGTGGCGTGGCAACTCGCACCGGCCAGATCGACATGGTAGACGACAGCCGGAACCGGGTAGCCGCCAACGTAGCCGGCTTGGCAAACGCCGCCTTTCATGAAGGCGAACGGGATGACTGGCGACTGCTCCGCGCTCGGTGCGAAGGCACCGCGCGGCGTTTGGTATTGCGGCAAGATCGAAAACTCGCCCTCATGCAGATCCTGTCCCGTTCCCGGCTCCGAGCTGATAAAAAAACTGCCGGCGGTGTAGAGCAGCACTTCTCCGTCGATGGAGAATGGATTGAAGGACGCGCCGCCGGCATCCTCGAGGGTGCGGTCACCGACGAAATAGAGGATCACCTGTCCCACTTTCTCGACCGGCGAGCCCGGTTCGGCGACGCGTTTCAGCGCATCGTCGCCCGCGGCAAGGACCGATCCGAACGTAAGCAGCGCCGAACCGCCGCAAAGAAGGCCCCTGGCAAAGCTGGTGACCATTTACAGTGTCCTCTCCCAGTGAGCGCTCGCCATTTGCGGCAGTCTTGGGCTCGAACGCGCGGGACGTCAACCGACGAGAATGGAAGCTTCGCAAAGGGTTGCCTTGGCACCGGCAAACGACTAGATAAAGCCCCGTCGGGGTGTAGCGCAGCCTGGTAGCGCATTTGTCTGGGGGACAAAGGGTCGTCGGTTCAAATCCGGCCACTCCGACCACTCTCCCCACTATGCCCTGACGCTGATGCTCAAGGACGTGCACATCCCGAAACGGGCGTAGCCCGGCCTCAGCCCTCGCGGGCGCGTTCCAGGATGCGCTTGCAGTCGAGGAGCTCGCGAAGCACGTCGGCGAGTTTCTCCCTGTCCGCCTGGTCCAGCGCCCCGCCGGAGCCGTGGGGGACGGGGATGCCGAGAGCGGGAGCGGAGAGCGACGGACGCGTCTCGGCTTCGTCCTCACCGGCCGGCTGCTGCGCGACGGGTTCCATCACCCGGCCCTCGCCGATGCCGATGACGTAGCGGATGCCCTGGTCCTTGAGGATGCGCTGCACGCCTTTGATGGTGAAGCCCTGATCATAGAGCAGGTGCCGGATGCCCTTAAGAAGAAGAACGTCCTCAGGCCGGTAATAGCGACGACCGCCGCCGCGCTTCAGCGGCTTGATGTTTGAGAACCGCGTCTCCCAGAACCGCAGCACATGTTGCGGCAGGTCCAGTTCCTCGGCAGCTTCAGAAATCGTGCGGAAGGCGTCTGGTGATTTTTCCACCCAGCGTCACCCATCGGAGAAAGGCTTATTTTCCAGCACGAACCATAGATTTGTTGATCTTCGATTTCAACACATTGCTGGGCTTAAACACCAGAACTTGCCGAGGAAGAATGGGCACTTCCTCACCCGTCTTGGGATTACGCCCTATGCGCTCGTTCTTGGAGCGGACCTGAAATGATCCAAACGAAGAGAGCTTGACGTTCTGGCCGGCGACCAAGGCCTCTCCGATGAGGTCAAGCACACGCTCGACCAGTTCCGCCGATTCGGTGCGCGAGAGGCCCACCGACTCGTAGACGGCCTCTGCCAAATCGGCCCGCGTCACCGTTTTCTGTGCCATGTGCACCCTCCGTTCCGCCAAACTGGGTTCCAAGTCCCGCAAGGCGCCCCCACCTACGGCCACAAAAGATTACCGCGAGCAACCGCCGCTGGCAATCGTGCTTCACAATCAAGGCGCTGGGCTACCAGCGAATCAGCGACGCGCCCCAGGTGAAGCCGCCGCCCATGGCTTCGATCATCACCAGATCGCCGCGTTTGATACGACCGTCGGCAACTGCGGTATAGAGTGCCAGCGGCACCGAAGCCGCCGAAGTGTTGGCATGACGATCGACGGTGATCACCACCTTCTCGGGTGGAATGCCGAGCTTTACTCCGGCCCCGTCGATGATGCGCTTGTTGGCCTGGTGCGGTACGAACCAGTCGAGATCGTCGACACCGTAGCCGGTCGCCTCGAACACGTTATGGACGACGTCGGTGATCATGCCAACGGCATGTTTGAAGACCTCCTTACCTTCCATGCGGACGTGGCCTACGCTCTGGGTCGAAGACGGCCCTCCATCCGTGTAGAGCTTGTTCCAGAAGTGTCCGTCCGATCGCAGGCTCGACGCCAACACGCCGCGCGCCTCGCCGGGCCCCGCGTCCTTGCCCAACTCCATGACTGCGGCCCCCGCGCCATCGCCAAACAGGACGCAGGTGGTGCGATCGGTCCAATCGAGGATACGCGATGTCGCTTCCGCCCCGATGACCAACACGCGCCTGGCGAGGCCGTTCTTCAAGAAACTGTCGGCCGTCGCCACCGCATAGACGAAGCCCGAGCAGACAGCCTGAATGTCGAAGGCCGCGCCATGATGCATGCCCAGCTTCTGCTGCACGACCGCAGCGGTAGCGGGAAACGTCATGTCCGGTGTGGTGGTGGCAACAATGATGAGGTCGATGTCTTCGATGCCCACCCCCGCATTTTCCATTGCCTTGCGCCCCGCCGCCGCGGCGAGATCGGAAGTATTCTCACCCTCGGCCGCGATATGTCGCTGACGGATTCCGGTGCGCTGCACGATCCATTCGTCGGACGTGTCGACGGTCTTTGCCAGTTCGTCATTGGTGAGGATGCGCGCGGGCAGATAGGCGCCAACGCTGCGCAGGATGGAGTGCTTTTCGGTCAAGCCGGGTTACCTTCTGTTTGTGGTGTTGGCCGCGCTTCGGCAGGCAAGGTCGGGAAGCGCCGCAAGCCCTCGCCGATCTTGTCGATCAGACGGTGCCGGGCCATTTCATAGGCCAGGCTGAGCGCAGCCTTGAAGCCGACTTCGTCGGTGCCGCCATGGCTCTTGATGACGATGCCGTTAAGCCCCAAAAAGACACCACCATTGATGTTGCGCGGGTCGAGCTTGCGTTTCAGCGCCTGCATGGCCTGTCCGGCGATCAGGGCGCCGAGCCGTGACAACAGATCGGCACGCAAGGCATTACGCATGTAGGTCCCGACCTGACGGGCAGTGCCCTCCGCGGTCTTGAGCGCAATATTGCCGGTGAAGCCCTCGGTGACCACGACATCGACTGTCCCCTTGCCGATGTCGTCACCCTCGACAAAACCATGATAGGTGAACCCTGCCCCGCTTGCGTCGGCGAGCAGCCGCGCAGCGTCTCGCACTTCGTCATGTCCCTTCAACTCCTCGGTGCCGATGTTGAGAAGGCCGACGGTCGGCGACTCCTGGTCGAAGAGGGCGCGTGCCAGGGCTGCGCCGAGAATTGAGAAATCTACGAGCTGCTTGGCGTCGCCGCCTACCGTGGCGCCAACGTCGAGCACGATGATATCGGTCCTCAACGTCGGCCAGATCGCGGCAATCGCAGGCCGCGAAATTCCCTCCATCGGCCGCAGGCAGAAAGTCGCCATGGCCATAAGGGCGCCGGTGTTGCCCCCTGAAATCGCGGCGTCGGCTTCGCCCGACCGCACGGATTCAAGCGCCGCCCACATCGAGGAATTGCCGCGCCCCTTTCGGAACGCATTGGACGGCTTGTCGTCCATGGCAATGACGTTGTCGCTGTGCACGATGCGGGAGACGGACTTCAGTTCGGGGAATTCATCGAGCAGGGGCCGAAGGTCCGCCTCGCGGCCATGGAAGATGAACCGTGTGTGCTTGCGCTCACGCAGTGCCAGCCGGGCACCGTGAAACACCACGCGTGGACCATTGTCACCGCCCATGGCGTCTACAGCGATGCGAATGGAATTGGTCATGTCTGCCTATCAGTTGCCCTGCTGCGAGGGCTTGCCGCCAAGATACCCAAACGCCTAACACGCGCAAGAGTGACAGGATCAGCCCTTGTCACCGATGTTTTTAAGCGATTTGAGGCTGGCGAAGGGGGAATCGTCCTCGTCCTGCTTTGGAAGCCCGAGAGCCTCAAGGCTCTCACCTTCGGCGCGAGGATAAGGATCGATGGCGAGCGACAGCGTCTCGACGATGAGTTCGGAGAGATCGACCTCCGGCCCTTCGAAACGGTCAGGAACATCTTCAGCGTCGACGTCGACGAAGATTTCCGCCCCAGCCGTCCCGGCATGAGGCTTCTCACTGCCCGGGAGGAAAACGCGGTCGATCGGCTCATCGATCTCCTGCCGTACCGGATCGAAAAACACGACGCTGGGCTGCACGATTGCTGCCGTCAGTCGTCCGGTCACCCGCATGCCGCCCCGGAACTTGACCGCATGAAGACTGAGGTCGAGATTCTGGATCTCGGTCACCCCAAGGCGATCGGCAACCAGCGCCCGCTCCTTCTCTCCGACGGACAGGCTCAGCTCCCGACCTGCGGGCGGCATCGAGTCGAGCCGTATGCTGGCATTCTCCAGCCGCAGTGTCTCCGGATCGGCGCTCACGCAGCCTCTCCGAGTTCGATCTTGCCTGAGACGATGATGTCTAGCGGCTGCGCATCGAGTCTTGTGGCTTCTGCGAAAAGGTAGGCGGCAAGTTGGCGGGTCGAATGGCTCGCGCTGCCATCAAACAGATTGCGGGCCAGAACCGCCTCGACCGCGGCGGCGTCCTTGTTGTCCATGGCCTGGTTGAGGTTGGTTAGCAGGCCGTAAAAGATGCTGCCCATTTTCTGGATTTTCTTGGGTACGGCGAGGTCCCCCGCCCCCATCTCGCGCAAGGAGCGGTCCATATCCTTGAAGAAGAGATC
>JAUXUM010000018.1 GCA_030680995.1 Devosia sp. | reverse complement strand
CCAGCGGGACGCAACGTGCCCGAATTTTGACGGAACGCTGGGTGGCCGACTGGGTCTACTGCCCAAACTGCGGCAATCGGGAAGTGACACAGTTCACCGCCAATCTGCCCGTCGCCGACTTCTTCTGCCCGTCCTGCAACGATCAGTACGAACTCAAGAGCCAGAAGACGACGTTTGGCGCCAGGGTCGTCGATGGTGCCTTCAAGACCATGAGTCAGCGGTTGCTGTCGTCCGACAACCCGAACCTGCTGCTGCTGAACTATGATCAGGCGGGCGCCACCGTGAAAAATCTCTGCGTCGTGCCGAAGCACTTCTTTGTTCCCGAGATCATAGAACAGAGGAAGCCGCTGGCCCTGACCGCCCGGCGCGCCGGTTGGGTCGGATGCAACATCCTGCTGGGCCTTATCCCGGAAGCCGGGAAGATTTTCGTAGTTAGGAACGGCGTTCCCGAGCCCAAGGAGGCGGTGCTCGCCAAATGGCAGCGAACGCTGTTCCTGCGGCACGAAGATATCGAGGCCAGGGGCTGGCTGATCGAGGTCATGAAGTGCGTCGAAATGATCGGCAGGAGGGAGTTCGCTATCGACGATGTCTACGCCTTCGAGGCCAGGCTGGCAGCTCTGTATCCGAACAACCGGAACGTGAAGCCGAAGATTCGACAGCAGCTTCAGGTGCTGAGAGACAGCGGCTACCTCGAGTTCGTGTCGCGGGGACGCTACCGGCTCAGCTCACTTACGTAAGTAGTCGACCGAATTACGCGCAGGTCCCGCTTCTGCGATCGTCAGGAATGGCGTGGTTTCTGAACTACTACAGGTGCGGCAGATGCCACGCCGGCTGGACCGACGAATGGTCCTGCATGTGTGATGACGACTGTCCCCACTGCGGCGCAAGGCACATGTCGCCCTACGAAAGCGATGACCTGACTGAGATCATTGAGACATCTGACGGGGAGTACGTCGTGATGCGTTCGCCCGATACCGCGGAGGACGACCCGGACTACCGGGAACTCGCAAGATTCGACACGGCGGAACAGACAGCGAAATTCGTCGAGGCAGGCCGCGGGGCTGCACAACCCCAGGCCAAGCGAGACCTACACGCCGGATGCCATCGATCGAGGTTTGAAACGGCCAAGCTGTTGGAGAAACCGTCACCAGCGTCGCCTGCTGCCCCACGCTGCTCAGCGCTCCCCTTCCCTGTCTTCATCCCCTTCCCCCGCCCCGTCACCGCCTCAAGGAACTCCAGCAGCAGAGGATTAAAGAGGTCCAGCCGCACCAGCGCCAGCAGGTCCCGCGCAGGGCGGGTCCGCTCATCTTCGAACTTGAGATAGACGGAGGGGAACCAGCTGACCACACGTGACTCCTTCACACGTTCACAGACAGATGAACGCGACTCGGTTAACAATTCCAAAGTACCATTGTTCTATTTTTGTTCTCACGCTATTGTGGCAACGACGGCACAGTGAAAATGGTGTCAGCATGGACGAACTGCTTTTTGACGCTTGGCCGGAACCTGGAGCGTCGGCTCGTGCTCGCACCATCCTTGAACACGGCCACATGGCGTTGCGCAAAGCAGGAGTTGCGAACAGTGATTAAGAAGCCAACATTGAAGTTAGTTCAGGGTACCGCGGGGCAGCAACTCGGTTCATCTGTTCCGGAAACCATGGTCACGTCCGCGCAGGACATCGCGGAGAGCGGCCAGCAGCTTCTCGACCGGATGCTTGATGAGGGCGTGATCGAGGGTGATTCGTTGTCGGTTCTTCCTTCGCTTCCGCGTCAAAGCGTCGATCTGTTCTTTACGTCACCGCCATATGCAGATGCGCGTGCGTACAGCCGAATCCACCCTGACCGCTACATGGACTGGTTCTTGCCGTTTGCGCGTGCCATGTACGACGCAGCCAAGCCAAGCGGCAATCTTGTCATCAACATCAAGAACCGGGTTGCAAACCGGGGACCGTTGAAGGGTCAGCGTCACCCATATGTCTATCAGCTTGTGCTTGCTCTCCAAAACATGGGTTGGCGGTGGGTGGAAACCTACATTTGGGCGAAGCCCAATGCAGTGCCAGGAAAGTTCGGTCCGAGAACCAAGGACAGTTTTGAGTATGTTTATCACTTCGCGCGCGGCAATAGGCCGTTCTTCGACCTAAACGCGATTCGCATCCCGTACAGGGCTGGCGCCTCAGAGATCGAGCGTCGAAAGAAAGATACGCTCGGCCGCCGCAGCACCGAAGCGGGCTTCGGGCGGGACCGCACGAAGACCTATCTCCTGGGCGCCGCAGACCCTGGCAACGTGGTGTCGGTGTCTCAAACCTACAACCAGTACAAGGGCGTGGCCCACACGGCCGCGATGCCAGAGGGCCTTGCCGAATTCTTCATCAAGGCGGCGAGCCCGGTCGGCGGCGTCGTGGTTGACCCATTCGCCGGTGGTGCCACTACGGTCGTGGTCGGGCGCAGGCTCGGCCGGAGGGCCGGCGGCGTCGAACTGCACAAGGATTTCGTCATGGAGGGCCTGCGCCGCATCGCTGCAGACCTGGCAGAGGAGACCCCGGGGCGCTTGGTTAGCGCCATGGGGGCATAGGCTGGTGGCAATCGAAATAACGATCCAGGCCATTCTCCTGGCCGATACCTGGACTCAGCGCATCCAGCAAATTCGCCTGGTGCCTCAGCGGCACGGGACCGGGGATCACGGCACGATCTACGCGGCTGTCGCACGCGAGCTTTACATGCCCCACCTGGCTCCCGACTTCGCCTATGTCCATAAGGCTCCGTTCTACGAGACCGAACACTTTTTCGCCGCCTATGGCGAAGCTGCCAGACTTACTGAGAGCTTCACCCGCGTTACCGAGACGGACATTCAAGCCGCGTTGCTGAAGTGCCCACGCACGTTGCTGGTCTTCCGCACGTTGCTGGGCCTAACAAAGGACGAGTTCGCGTATTCCACGCTGCTCGCCGGTGGTCCGGATGATCTGACCCCGCTATCCGCCGCACAGATCGACACACTGGAACGCAGCGCAATCGACATCCCGCGCCCCAACTCAGCGAAGGCAACGGCGCAGGCCAAGGTGGCTGCGAAGACCATCTCGATGGCAATGAGTGGCGCGTTGTTCGGAGACGCACCACCCGGTCTCAAGAGCAAACAGCTCAAGCCTGATACACAAGACGGATGGACTAGCGTGCAGGCATTTGCCGCCAACGGCGTGCCGCTTCAAGTCTTCCTGCATCAGCGTCACTATGGCGGCGCATTCCGCCAAGTCCTCGATGCCACATCGACGTTGCGAGGCGACCTGATCGAAGATGCAGTGGAAGCACTGTTTACTGCCAGCGGTGTTTCGTTCATCCGTACCGGCAGTCACAACCAGGCCGACATTGCTCAACGGTTCGAGGTCCACGTGACGCCCGCCCCTGATTTCGTGGTATTCGACCCGGCCGACGACAGCCTAAAAGCGATGCTCGAATGCAAGGGCACCAACAATGGCGGCACGGCACGAGACAAGGCCCTTAGGTTCCGAAGCCTCAAGGCCGAGTCCGTGCGACTCGGCGGCGTCCCCCTAATCGCCGTTCTGGGTGGAATTGGCTGGGCGCGGATCAATGACGCATTGGGGCCGGTGGTGCGTGACACCGACGGGCGTGTGTTTACACTGTCTACCTTGACGTCAATGCTGGAGGTTGCGCCCTTCCCGAGCCTGGTGACGCCCCCGTAGCACGGGCGACGCCCCCAAAAGGTCGTTGCCCCAAAAATGGTCCGGGAGGAGCGCTAATGGCCCCAACTACCGCGTCAGCGGCTTGTACGTCACTTTCTTCGGATTAACCGCGTCTGGACCCAGCCGCCGCACCTTGTCGGCCTCGTAGTCCTGGAAATTCCCCTCGAACCGCTCGACGTGGCTGTTGCCCTCGCCGTCAATCCGTCAATCCGGCAGCCCTGAGCCGGCGGCCGAACACGACGCGACGGGCCGCCCCCTCCACCACGCTACGCGTGGTCCTCCTCCCCGCTTCGCAAGGGAGGAGCGCGCGGGGCTAGCTAGCGCCGCGGCAGGAAACCTACCGCGTCAGTTTCTTGTACGTCACCCGGTGCGGGTTGACCGAGTCGGCGCCCAGGCGCCTGATCTTGTCGGCCTCGTAATCGGCGAAGTTGCCTTCGAACCATTCGACGTGGCTGTCGCCCTCGAAGGCGAGCATGTGGGTGGCGAGGCGGTCGAGGAACATGCGGTCGTGGGAGATGATGACCGCGCAGCCGGCGAATTCTTCCAGCGCCTCCTCCAGCGCGGCCAGGGTCTCGGTGTCGAGGTCGTTGGTCGGTTCGTCGAGCAGCAGCACGTTGGCGCCCGATTTGAGCATCTTGGCGAGGTGGACGCGGTTGCGCTGGCCGCCCGAGAGGTTGCCGACCTTCTGCTGCTGGTCGGTGCCCTTGAAGTTGAACGTCGAGGTGTAGGCGCGGGCGTTCATCTCGCGCTTGCCGAGCAAGAGGATCTCGTTGCCGCCCGAGATCTCCTCGTAGACGGTCTTGTTGGGGTTGAGCGTGTCGCGGCTCTGGTCGACATAGCCAAGGTGGACGCTCTCGGCGACGGTGATGGAGCCCGCGTCGGGCTTTTCCTGGCCGGTGAGCATGCGGAACAGCGTGGTCTTGCCGGCCCCGTTCGGCCCGATGATGCCGACGATGCCGCCGGGCGGCAGCTTGAAGCTCAGATCGTCGATGAGGAGCCGGTCGCCATAGGATTTCGCGAGGCCGGAAATATCGATGACGTTCTGGCCCAGCCGTTCGCCGGGTGGAATGATGATCTGGGCGGTCGAGGACTGCGTGCGTGCCTCGTTGATCTTGACCAGCTCGTCATAGGCGCGCAGGCGCGCCTTGGACTTGGATTGGCGGGCCTGCGGGCTCTGCCCCATCCATTCCTTTTCGCGCTCCAGCACCTTCTGGCGCGCCACGTCCTCCCGGCTCTCCTGTGAGAAGCGCTTGGTCTTCTGCTCGAGATAGGCCGAATAATTGCCCTCATAGGGAATGCCGCGGCCGCGGTCGAGCTCGAGGATCCAGCCGGTGACATTGTCGAGGAAATAGCGGTCGTGGGTGATGATCAGCACCGCGCCCTCGAAACCGCGCAGGTGCTTTTCGAGCCAGGCGGTGGTCTCGGCGTCGAGATGGTTGGTCGGCTCGTCGAGCAGCAGCAGATCGGGCCTGGACAGCAGCAACGCGCACAGCGCCACCCGGCGCTTCTCGCCGCCCGACAGCTTGGTGACATCGGACTCGCCCGGCGGACAGCCCAGCGCTTCCATCGCCACCTCGACCTGGGATTCGAGATCCCAGAGATTTTCCGCGTCGATCCGGTCCTGCAGTTTGCTCGCTTCGTCGGCGGTTTCGTCCGAATAGTTCATCATCAACTCGTTGTAGCGGTCGACGATGTCCTTCTTCTCCTTGACCCCGACCATGACGTTGCCCAAGACGTTGAGCGCCTCGTCCAGCTGCGGCTCCTGCGCCAGATAGCCGACCCTGGCGCCTTCGGCGACCCAGGCCTCGCCGGTGAATTCGGTATCGATGCCGGCCATGATCTTCAATAGCGTCGACTTGCCCGAGCCGTTCGGACCGAGCACGCCGATCTTGGCGTCGGGGTAAAAGCTGAGATTGATGTTGTCCAACACCTTCTTGCCGCCGGCATAGGCTTTGGACATTCCGTGCATGTGATAGATGAACTGGCGGGCCATGAGGACGCTTGCTTCCTGCGCTGGAGCATGTTCGGGAAGGCCGCGGCGGCCGGTCCGGACATTCGGTCAAGGATGAGCCGGGCCCAACGGCCCGGATGAATTGAGCGCCGTATGTAGGGGAAGAGCGGCGGAACGGCAACTCCGGCCCGCGGGCAAAGCGGGAGCCGGCAAATCGGCGGTTGTCATCACGGCGTATTATCGTTAATTCAGTTGCGGTGCATCCCAGCAAGGACGAGTGACATGTCCATCAGGTCTTCCTTCGCCCGCCAGGGGCGCGCCTTGCGGCCCGGCCAGACCTCCGAACTGACGGTCATCGGCCGCGACGGCTCGAACCGGCGGGTGATCTTTGTTGCCGGCGAGGTGATCGAGGCGCCGAACTGGACGCCGGACGGAAGCGCGCTGATCTTCAACGCCGGCGGCGAGATCTGGCGCATCGCCGCCGACGGCTCGGAGGGTCCCACCCGCATCGGGACCGGCGCCCTCCGCGACCTCAACAACGATCACGTGCTGTCGCCCGACGGCCGGACGATCTATTTGAGCGCGAATGACGGCCACCTCTATTCGGTAGCCATCACCGGCGGCGAGCCCAGGCGCGTCTCCAACACCCATGCCACGCCGCACCACTACTATCTGCACGGTATCTCGCCGGATGGGGCCACCCTCGCCTATGTCGCGGTCGAGGGCCCCGCCGGACGGAAGCGCGTCAACATCTTCACCATTCCCGCGGCCGGCGGCCCGGACACGCGGCTGACCGATCTCCCGGCCCCCCATGACGGACCCGAATATTCTCCCGACGGGAAGTGGATCTATTTCAATTCCGAGCGCGCCTCCCCCGGCCATGCGCAGTGCTTCCGCATGCTGGCGGACGGCACCGGGGTCGAGCAGCTGACCTCCGACGAACGGGTGAACTGGTTCCCGCATGTTTCCCCGGACGGGCAAGCGGTCGCCTATCTCAGCTACCCGCCGGGGACGCAGGGGCACCCGGCCGACAAGGACGTGGTGCTTCGCCTGATGCTGCCGGACGGCGGCGGCCGGCGCGACGTCATCGGCTTGTTCGGCGGCCAGGGGACGATCAACGTCAACTCCTGGGCACCGGACAGCCAGCGCTTCGCCTACGTCGCCTATCCGATCAGGAGCTGAGTTCCTCGGCCAGCGCCTTGGCCGGTCCGGCCGGGTGGCGGCGAGAGGCGCGGGTCAGACCGGCAGGCCGCTCAATGCCTTTACCGTGCGGATGCTCATGTTCGAGTGCACCCGGGCAACCCCGGGCAGCCGGGCCACCAACCTGCGGTGCAGGCGCTCGAAATCCTCGTGGTCGCGGCAGGTGACGCGCAGGATGTAGTCCGATTGCCCCGCCATCAGGTGGCATTCGAGCACCTCGGGAATGTCCCTGACCGCCGTCTCGAAGGCATCGAGCGTCGGCTCGCTCTGGCTCGACAGGCTCACTTCGATGAAAAACTGCATCGAAAAGCCCAGCCGGCCGGCATCGAGCACGGCGCGATAGCCCTTGATCAGCCCGCTCTCTTCGAGCCTCTTGAGCCGGCGATGGCACGCCGACGGCGACAGGCCCGCCGCCTCGCCGAGCTCCTGGATGCTTTTCCGGCTGTCCTGCTGAAGCACCCGCAGCAGCTTGCGGTCAATCGCGTCGATCTGCAATTCCATTCGATAAACAACCTCGATAATCGAACAAGGTTGCAATTGTGCATCCAGCGGCCATGGATTTGCAAGAATTTCCCATCCCGGGAGGTGCTCAATGCGCCATTGTCGCGAAGGGACTTAAGATGCTGATTGGTGTACCCAGAGAAATCAAGAATCATGAATACCGGGTCGGCCTCACGCCCGAAAGCGTCGTCGAACTGATCCACGCCGGACACCAGGTGCTGGTCGAGACCGGAGCCGGCAACGGCATCGGCGCCAGCGACGCGGATTATCGGGACGGCGGCGCGGCGATCGCCGGTGACGCGGCGGCGGTCTTCCGCCAGGCAGCCATGATCGTCAAGGTCAAGGAACCCCAGGCCGCGGAGCGCGCCATGCTGCGGCCGGACCAGGTGCTCTTCACCTACCTCCACCTCGCCCCGGATCCGGAGCAGACCCGGGACCTCGTAAAGTCGGGGGTGACCGCCATCGCCTACGAAACGGTGACCGACGCCTTCGGCGGCCTGCCGCTGTTGAAACCGATGAGCCAGGTCGCCGGCCGCATGTCGATCCAGGCCGGCGCCACGGCGCTGGAAAAGGCCCATGGCGGCCGCGGCGTGCTGCTGGGCGGCGTGCCCGGCGTGCAACCGGGCAAGGTGGTGATCCTCGGTGGCGGCGTGGTCGGTTTCCATGCCGCGGAGATGGCCGTGGGTCTGCAGGCCGACGTCACCATCTTCGACAAGAACCCGGCCGCGCTGGAGCGGCTGTCCGGCCATTTCGGCGCCAAGGCGCGCGTGCTCTATTCGCAGAAGGCGGCACTGGCGGCCTCGGTCGCATCGGCCGATCTGGTGATCGGGGCCGTCCTGATCCCGGGCGCCGAGGCGCCGAAACTCGTCACCCGGGCCATGCTCAAGACCATGAAACCCGGGGCGGTGCTGGTGGACGTGGCGATCGACCAGGGCGGCTGCTTCGAGACCTCGCGTCCCACGACCCATGCCGACCCAACCTATGTCGTCGACGGCATCGTGCACTACTGCGTCGCCAACATGCCGGGCGCGGTTGCCCGCACCTCGACCTATGCGCTCAACAACGCAACCCTTCCCCATGTCCTGCGGCTGGCCAACCTCGGCTGGCGCGAAGCGCTTGCTTCAGATCCGCACCTGCGCGCCGGGCTCAACATCTGGAAGGGGCGCGTCACCTGCAAGCCGGTGGCCGAAGCGCTGAACTACGAGCACCTCGACCCGGAAGCCGCGCTGGCGGCGTGACGGCAACGGAAGGCGCGGCGCGGCACCGCGCCTGCTCCGGGCGCGGGACACGATCCGCTTTTCCCTGGGTTGCTCCCCATCGTCCAGCAAGCATGACCGGCGCGCAACAAAAGGACGCGAGACCGAAGCCCCGCGCCCCTTCGGCTTCATCCGCAAGGGAGCGTCAGCCCTTGCGAACTCCACCGATCGATCAGCCCGAACATCCGTTCCAGGCTGAAGCCTTGCGAGTGTCTTGCCCGCCAAGCCCCGTGAGGACCTCGGCTGACCCTGCAAGTGTCGGAGCATCAATGTGCGAACGCTCGATATCGTTCCCGGCTCGGGCGGAGCAATGCGGCCGGAACCGGCAGACCCGGGACACGGCAAGAAGCCCCGCGCCATGTCGCAGGCACGGGGCCGGGCTGCCGGTGCAAACAGCCGCTGCCGGAAGTGAACGTCCGGTAGACTCATCATAGTCCGACGCCACGCTTGCGTCACGACTGGCTTCCGATCCGCAGCTGCCCGGAATGCCATCACCGGTTTCCGATGCGCTATATTTAGGCAAATCGCATCAGTCTTGCCCGGAGAACCGGCGGGCGAACGGCGCACCGATGCGGCGGAGCCGCGCGCCCGCATCCGGATCGGCAGCAGCGAGGCAGCGGAATCAAGAGTTTAGGCGCCGCTGGCAAGTGCTGGCATGGGCTGTACAATTGTCCTTGCCGGCGCAAACACCTATCCGCCGGAGGCAAGCATGAAAGGAATAGACCGCGGTCTGACCGGGCTCGGCCTGGGGTGGCGACGACCATGGGTGCCTTGGCGCCCGTGCCTGCGTCTGCGCGGGAAACGATCAAGGCGGATGTCCTTCATCCGCTATCGGGGACGATGAGAATGACCACACCGAGTCTTTAAGTCGTCTCCTTCCCCCTTGAGGGACGAGATCAAGGGGCGGGGCAAGGAAGAAGGATGACCTCCCTCTGCGGCGCCGCCCTACAAACGCGCGCGGCCGGGCCTGGACTATGGTCCGCAGGGGCGGGAGATTTTTCCGCTGCTCGCGGTGCGGGAAGACCTCGAGATGCCTTCGGATGGCTTGCGACGAATGCACCTTGGAGTCGCCCCATGATCCCCGGCGAAGTTTTTCTGAAATCCGGCGATGTCGAGCTCAATTCCGGGGCGGCGCAGATCACCATCGAGGTCGCCAACACCGGCGACCGGCCGATCCAGGCCGGCTCGCGCTATCATTTCCACGAGACCGACAGCGGCCTGCGTTTCGACCGCGAGAAGGCGCGCGGCATGCGGCCGGACATCGCCGCCGGCACAGCGGTTCGGTTCGAACCCGGCCAGGCGCGTGAAGCAAGGCTCGTGCCGCTCTCGGGCAGCCGCACCGTCTACGGCTTCCAGCAGAAGATCATGGGCAGGCCCTGATCCCGCCCCGGCGCTCAGCGGTCGTCGACATAGAGCATCGCCGTGCCGTCGTTGGTCGTGGTGAGGAAGATCACCTGGTCGAGCGTCTGCCCATGCCGGTCGAGCGCCTTCATCGCCTCCGGCACCTGCCGGATGATCGCGTGCAGATAGCGTAGCACCCGGCGCCGCGCCGCGACGGTTCCGTCGAGTCGATCGCCGCTGACGCGGATGCCGGAAAGGCGCGAGACGCGTTCGACATAGACCCTGTTGGCCTTCTGCAAGTTCTCGATGTCGCCGCTGAAATCGCCAATGCGCAGGGCCGCGATCAGACTGCCCAGATCCATCACATATTGCGCTTGAGCCGGCCCCGCGCCGGCAAAGCTCAGCGCCAGGGCAAAGGCGATCGCCGCGAGAGGTTTCACCACCAGTTCCTCCAGATTGCACACGCTTTCCGTGAGGAAAGGGTTGCGCGTATGTCCATTTCGATGTGTCTGGCGTCCAATGCCGATTTTGACACGAGTGGACAATGACGACCAAGGAAGCAGAATTCAAACAACGTTTCGTGGCAGTGCTCAAGGACCTGCAGACGAACGGCAAGGACGATGCCGAGGCCATGTGGCTGCTGGGGAGCCTTGCGAGCCTGATCCTGGAGAGGACGCAAAAGGAATCCTGGCCAGCGCTCAAGGCCGACATCAGCCGCGAGGTCTATGACGGCCTTCTCAACGATTTCCAGAGCCAGGGCAACGCCCTGCACCAGCGCGGCGACGGCAAGAAGGCCTACGCCATCCAGATCCTCGGCATATCGTTGATCGCCCGGACCCAGCAGGATGCCCATCTGCAGGCCGGGGCGGCCCTGCTCGACGAGATCATCGCGTACGCCACCCTCGTCTACCGGAAAAACCGGCATCTCGAAAAACCGCCGAATTGACGTTCCGCGAATCCGGCGATCATTGCGGCGAAGCGCTGGGCGGCCTCACAATTGGGCGCTTCAAATGAACGGCGGGAGCGGCGTCACCACCATGCTCGGCCCGGCCATCCGGCCGCGGTGGCGCGGATGACCAAACTGGTCTAGCCTCGGGCAGCTGATTTGCTCCCGGAGGGACCGCCGATGGAAATGCTGCCGCTGGCTGCCGCCGCCATGATGGGTGGAGTGGACGTATCGGCACAAATCGTGCTGTCGCTGCAAGGCAATTTCGAGCGGAACGTGGTTCGCTACGAATGCGAGGGCCTCGAACCCTTCGCCGTCGACTACATCAATGCGCAACCCAACTTCCTCGCCATCCTGCCCGTGGGTAATCAAAAGCTCGTCTTCGTCTCGACCATTGCCGCGTCGGGGGTACGGTATGCGTCCGGCCGATACGAATGGTGGACCAAAGGCGGCGACGCGACTCTGACCGACTTCACGGCCGCCGAAGGAACCGGGCCGGTGGCTTGCCTCGAAGTCACCGAAACGCCATAGGGTCGAAAAGGTCAGCACCGGACATTTCATCCAGGCGCCGGGCGGCATCCTGCTGTGCGCCATCGCCATCTGGACACCCAGCCGCCACTTGCGCCGGGCGCTGGTAATTTTTCACCTGCGCTGTCAAGCCTCATGGATCTTCCACCTCTTCAATACCGTGACCTGAGCGGCTAGAATTGGTCAGAGAGCCGGAAACTATGGTAAATCCTCGATCATGACAGCCACCCTCCGCGCCGTTTCCCACCTGCCTGCCGGGCATGGCGGCCACAACCACGCGCTGCTTGCCTGTTTGACCGCCGCCGTCCATTCGCAAGTACCGGTTGCCGTGCGGCTGGCGCCGCTCGGACAGACCGAGGGGCCGCGGGTCATGGCGGCGCTGGAACCCAGGATCGCCGGATTGGCGCGGGACGCGGCAATAGCGACCCTTGATGATCCCGGCGGCATCGCCTGCGCCGCCGACATCGCGCGGGTGCGCCACGAATCCCTCGAACCGAGACTCTTCCGCTCATGAGCATGCTTGTCGCCGCCGTGGTTTTCGTTCCGTTGCTGGCAGTGGCGATCGCCCATTTTGTCTGGTCGGTTGGCGGCACTTGGCCGATCCGCGACGAGGCGCTGCTCGCCAGAACCGTCGTGGGCCTGCCCGGCATCACCCGGATGCCGCCCAGGATAATGTCCTTCGGCGTCGCCCTTGCCACTCTCGCAGCTGGTGTCGCGGCGCTCGCGCTGGCCGACGATTCCGGCGGCGGCGCGTGGCTAACGATCATTGGCGCCCTGCTGGCCATGGTTTTTCTTGGCCGCGGCGCGATCGGCTTTACCGCGGCCTGGCGGGCAAGATTTCCCGAAGAACCCTTCGCCACGCTGGACCGGAAGAACTACTCTCCACTATGCCTCGCCATCGGGGCCGGCTTTCTCATTCTGGTTGTCTTGAGGCTCGTATGAAATCGCCAGACGGTCCCCTGCGTATCGGCGCCGGCAGTCGGGCCGGAGCGGGCAAGACCACCTCCGCGAAATGCTGCTCGAGGCCGTGCGCGACCGCTATTCGATGGCTGTCTTCACCAACGGCATCTACACCAAAGAAGACGCGCTGATCCTCTTCCGGCACCAGGCGCATGCGCGAGGGCCGCCCTTACGTCTTTGCCGATATGCCGCGGCGCGACCTCGGCCGGCCGTGCCGCCCTATTCTGCTCCGGCCCGCGACACTTGCCCGGCGTCAGCCGGGATCAATGCCAGCACGGCACGTGCCGGCAGCACCACGGTGCGACCAGGGGCCGCAATCTCGGCCTTGTCGTCGGAGACCAGCGCGATCGCCCAGTTCCCCACCGGAAGCTTTGCGGCGGCAGCCTCCATTCCGCGGTTGAACCAGATCAGCACGGCATCGTTGGCGACAGCCAGCTGCATCCCCAGCACCGAAGCATCCGAGTCCGTCCAGTCCGCCTCCGTCATCTCACGTCCGTCGGGGTGCAGCCAGACGACATCGCGGACGCCGGCCTTGTTGGCGTGGCCGGTAACGAAGCGGTCGTGGGTGAGCGCCGGATGGGCCTTGCGGAAGGCATGCACCGCCGCAACGTAGTCGACCAGTTCGCCATCGCCGTGCTCCCAGTCGAGCCAGGTGATCTCGTTGTCCTGCGCATAGGCATTGTTGTTGCCCCGCTGGGTGCGGCCCATTTCGTCGCCCTGCTGCAGCAGAGGCACGCCGCGCGAGAGGAACAGCGTGGCCAGCAGCGCGCGGACGTCGCGCCTGCGGCAGGCGAAGACCGCTTCACCGTCCGTCGGTCCCTCGACACCGCAATTCCACGAGGAATTGTGATTGTGGCCATCGCGGTTGTCTTCGCCGTTCGCCTCATTGTGCTTTTCGGCATAGCTGACGTGGTCGTTGAGCGTGAAGCCATCGTGGACGGCGAGGAAGTTGACGCCGTGGCTGGGCCTGCGGCCGGCAAAATCAAAGATCTCCGCCGAACCGGCGACCTTGCCGGCCAGCGCCCCGATCTTGCCCGCATCGCCCCGCCAGAAGCTGCGAACCTCGTCGCGGTACGAGTCGTTCCACTCGCGGAACTCCTTGCCGAATCGACCGAGCTGATAGCCGCCCGGGCCGGGGTCCCACGGTTCGGCGATGAGCAGGCACTTGGAGAGCAGCGGATCGGTCTTGATCTTGTTGAGCATGCCGGCATCCGGATTGAAGCCGGGCTCGCGCCCGAGGATCGGCGCAAGATCGAAGCGGAAGCCGGAGACGCCTCCCTCCTGCACCCAATATCGAAGGCTGTCGATCACCAGTCGCTGGGTCGCCGGATGGTCGCAGCGCAGCGTGTTGCCGGTGCCCGAATCGTTGACCAGATGTTGCCGCCCGTCGACTTCGGCATGCCGGTAATAGGTGCGCGCATCGAGGCCTTTGAGGCTCAGGACCGGCCCCAGGGCATCGCTCTCGCCTGTGTGGTTGTAGACCACATCAAGGATCACCGAGATACCGTTCCTGCGGTAGAGATCGGTGAGATTGCGCAATTCCTGCATGCCGCGCGGCGCCAGCCGCGGATCGGGGGCGAAATAGGTGATGGGGTTGTAGCCCCATGCATTGGTGAGCCCGAGGATGGGCAGGTGCCCCTCGTCGATCCAGGCGGCGATCGGCATCATCTCGACCGTGTCGACGCCCAGATACTGCAGGTGATCGATGACGTGTCGCGTCGTGAGCCCGGCGATCGAGCCGCGCAGCGGCCCCTGCACGCTCGGATGCCGGATGGTATAGCCGCGCACGTTCATCTCATAGATGAGGTTCGGCGTCTTGCGCCGCGGTGCCGCGGGCTTGTTGCCGCCGCGAACCACGACCCCCTTGGGCACCAGGGGTGCCGTGTCGACCGCATCCTCGCGCGGCAGGCGCAGCCGCGGCGAGCGCACGAACGGGCGGTCCAGCCGCTTGGCATAGGGATCGACCAGGAGCTTGTTCGGGTCGAAATGGAAGCCTTGCGAGGGGTCGTAAGGTCCGTCTGCCCGCAATCCGTACTTCGTGCCGGCCCCGATCCCGGCGACCAGCCCATGATGGATGTTGCTGTCGTGGCCATCCAGTTCGAAGCGCGCAAATTCTCTCTCGGCCTCGTCATAGAGCGAGACGAACAGCGCCGACGCGGTTTCCGAATAAACGGCAAAATTGACGCCTTCGGCCGTGACCGTGGCGCCAAGTGCATCCGGCGTCCCGCCTTTGGCAACGAGCTGGGGCTTCAACTCGGAAACGCCTTCACGTGATGACGCTGGGCGCGGAACGGCCCGTTCGGGCCTGGATTGCGGCAATCGACTCGGCAATGTCGATGAGAGGCTGGAGGGCCGCCTGGGTTTCGAGATCGTGTCGCCCATGCGCCGGTTCATACCGTTCAAGGTAGAGTCGCAACGTCGCGCCGACGGTCCCGGTTCCGCTCAGGCGCAGGACGATCCGGCTGCCGTCGGCAAAGCCGATCCTGATGCCCTGCCGGGCGCTGGTCGAGCCGTCGATCGGATCGTGATAGGTGAAATCGTCGGCGTAAGTAACTCGCCTGCCTGCCAATTCCTGTCCGACGAACTCAGGAAGCCGATTGCGCAAGTCTTCCACAAGGGAATTTGCCGCCGCACTGTCGACCTCATCATAGTCGTGGCGGGTATAGTAGTTTCGGCCGTAGGTGGCCCAGTGTTCGCGCACGATCTGATCGACGCTCTGCTGACGCGAGGCAAGGATGTTGAGCCAGAGCAGCACCGCCCACAGTCCGTCCTTCTCCCGCACATGGTTCGAGCCGGTGCCGGCGCTCTCCTCCCCGCAGATCGTCACCCGTCCGGCATCGAGCAGATTGCCGAAAAATTTCCAGCCGGTGGGCGTCTCGTGCATCTCGATCCCAAGCTTTTCCGCCACCCGGTCGGCGGCCGCGCTGGTTGGCATCGAGCGCGCGATTCCGGCAATGCCCGTGGCGTAACCAGGCGCCAGCGGCGCGTTGGCCGCAAGGACCGCCAGCGAATCCGAAGGCGTGACGAACCGCCCCTTGCCGATGATCAGGTTGCGGTCGCCATCCCCATCCGAGGCGGCGCCGAAATCGGGCGCATCGGCGCTCATCATCAGGTCGTAAAGATCCTTGGCATAGACCAGGTTTGGATCCGGGTGGCCGCCCCCGAAATCGGGCGACGGCGTTCCGTTCATCACCGTGCCCTTGGGCGCGCCCAGCTTTTCCTCGAGAATCCGGGTCGCGTAGGGGCCGGTGATTGCGTGCATGGCATCGAACCGCATGCGGAAGCCGGATGCGAACATCACCCTGATCTTCTCGAAGTCGAAAAGCGTCTCCATCAACTCGGCATAGTCGTCGACCGGATCGATCACCTCGACCACCATGCCGCCCGAATGGTGCGTGCCGATCCGCGACAGGTCGACATCGGGCGCATCGGCGATGAGGTAACGGTCGATCACCGTGCTACGGGCAAAGATCGCCTCGGTGATCTTCTCGGGCGCCGGTCCGCCGTTGCCGACATTGTATTTGATGCCGAAATCGCCGTCCGGGCCGCCGGGATTGTGGCTCGCCGACAGCACCAGCCCGCCAAACGCATGGTGCCGCCGGATGACGTGACTTGCGCCTGGCGTCGACAGCAGGCCACCCTGCCCCACCAGCACCGCCCCGAAGCCGTTGGCCGAGGCGATCTTGATCGCCTTCTGGATGGCGACGTCGTTGAAGTAACGCCCGTCACCGCCAATCACCAGAGTCTTGCCCTGGTAGCCCTCCAGGCTGTCGAAGACCGATTGAACGAAGTTCTCCACATAGTTGCGCCGCATGAAGACGCTGACGCGCTTGCGCAAGCCCGAGGTGCCGGGTTTCTGGTCCATGAAGGGGGTAGTGCTAATCGTCTTGATCGTCATCGCGTTTCAACCCGAGCAGATTGGCATAAAGATCGGCGTACTTTTTCGCACTCGCCTCCCACGAGACTTCGGACTTCATTCCCCGGCGCTGCATCTTCTTCCAGACCTTTTCGCGCGCGAAGAGGTGAACGGTCCGGCGGATTCCCTCGAGCAAGGCCTCCTCGGTGGCGGGGGCGAAGACGACGCCGGTGGCCACCCCCGCCTCGACCGCGGCTTCGTTGGCATCGATAACCGTATCGGCGAGGCCGCCGACGCGACTGACCAAGGGCACGCATCCGTAGCGGAGGCCATAGAGCTGGGTGAGCCCGCATGGCTCGAACCGCGACGGCACCATCATCACGTCGGCGCCGCCCTGGACGAGGTGCGAGAGCCCCTCGTCATAGCCCTGGATGAAGCCGACCTTTCCGGGATGCCGCATGGCGGCGCCCATGAGGCCGTTCTCCACCTCGGGGTCGCCGGCGCCCAGGACGCAGAGCTTGCCACCCATGGCGACCAGACCGTCGGCGCAATCGACGAGCATATCCATGCCCTTTTGCCAGGTCAGGCGGCTGACGACGCCGAACAGCGGACCGGCACTGTCGTCGAGCTCGAACCTCTCATTCAGGGCCGTCCGGTTGACGTCCCGCAGATGCGTCGAGTTGGCCGAATAGGTCTGCGCCAGCGCCTCGTCCCGGGCCGGATCCCAGGTACGTGTGTCGATGCCGTTGAGGATGCCGTGCAAATCGTTGGCGCGGTTCTGCAAGAGGCCCTCGAGCCCCATGCCATAGGCGGCGGTCCGGATCTCATGTGCGTAGGTCGGGCTGACCGTGGTCAGCGCGTCGGCGCATTGCAGCCCCGCCTTGAGAAAGCCGATGCCGCCGAAATACTCGATCGCGCCTTCTGAAGCGGCCCTGAAATCCAGATGCAGAGCATTGAAGTTTTCCCAGCCGAAATGCCCCTGGAACGCAATGTTATGGACAGTGACGACGGTCTTGACCGGCGTCGGCGCATTGAACGCGACATAGGCCGGCGCCAGCCCGGCTTGCCAGTCGTGACAGTGGAGCACCTGCGGCCGATAGCCGTCGACCAGCCCCCGCCCCAGTTCATAGGCGGTAAAGCCCAGCGCGGCGAAGCGCTTCCAATTGTCCTCCCAGTTCTGTCCGTCCGGCCCCAGATACGGGTTCCCGGGCCGTTCATACAGGTGCGGCGCATCGAGGACGATGAGGTCCAGCCCGCCCACGCGCCCGGCGATCAGCCGTGCCGCCCCGTCGAAGAAATCGGGCATTTCCGCCACCACGCGACCCGTTTCGAGCCGCCCCGTGACTGCCGGATACCCCGGGATCAGCGTCCGCATGCTCACCCCCAGCGGCGCCAGCGCGCCGGGAAGCGCGCCGGTGACATCTGCAAGCCCGCCGGTCTTGACCAGAGGATAAATCTCGGAGGTGACCGAGAGGACTTCGATCATTTGCTCGCCAGGTACTTGTCGAGCATCGGCTGGGTAATGAGGGTGACCCCGTCCTCGGTGCGGCGAAACCAGGTCCGGTCGAACTCGGGGTCTTCCCCCACGACCAGCCCCTCGGGGATGTTCACGCCGCGGTCGATCACCACGCGCTTGAGCCTCGCGCCGCGGCCGATGGTGCAATAGGGCAGCACCACCGCCTCGTGCAGCTCCGAATAGGAGTGCACGCGCGAGCCGGTCGAGAGCAGCGTCCGGGTGAGTGCGCCGCCCGAAATGATGCAGTCGCCCGAGACCAGCGAGTTGACGGCGGAGCCGCGCCGTCCGTCATAGTCATGCACGAATTTGGCCGGCGGAGTGATCTCCGCATGGGTCCAGATCGGCCAGTCGCGGTCGTAAAGATCGAGCTGCGGAGCGACATCGGTCAGATCGATATTGGCCTTCCAGTAGGCATCGACCGTTCCCACGTCGCGCCAATAAGCCACTTCCTCATTGGTCGAGCGCACGCAGGAGCGCGTAAACCGGTGCGCCCAGGCCGAGCCGTTCTTGACGATATAGGGGATGACGTCCTTGCCGAAATCGCGGCTCGATCCTTTCGTGGAAGCATCGCGCCGCAGCTGTTCCATCAGGAACCGCGTCTCGAACACGTAAATGCCCATCGAGGCGAGTGCCGTATCCGGCCGGTCGGGAATTCCCGGCGGATTCTTGGGCTTCTCCACGAAATCGAGCACCCGGTCGCGCCCGTCGACCGCCATGACACCGAACCCGGTCGCCTCCATGCGCGGCACTTCGAGGCAGCCGATGGTCACATCGGCGCCGGTGTCCATATGCTGCCGCAGCATGATTTCGTAGTCCATCTTGTAGATATGGTCGCCGGCGAGGACGACGATGTAGCGCGGCCCATAGTCCTCGATGATGTCCATGTTCTGGTAGACCGCGTCGGCCGTACCGGCATACCACATGTCCTCGGCGACGCGCTGGCTTGCCGGCAGGACGTCGAAACTCTCGTTTCGCTCGGTTCTGAGGAAGTTCCAGCCGCGCTGCAGATGCCGGATCAGGCTGTGCGCCTGATACTGGGTCGCCACGGAAATGCGGCGGATGCCCGAATTCAGCGCATTGGAGAGCGCAAAGTCGATGACGCGCGACTTGCCGCCGAAATAGACGGCGGGCTTGGCGCGTCTGTCGGTCAATTCGAATAGCCGCGCTCCGCGTCCCCCTGCCAGAACATAGGCCATCGCCTCGCGCGCCAAAGGCGATGGGGTGCGGTAGTCAGCCATGATTTCCTCCTCGAACTGCCTCGCTTATGCGGGGTCGTATTTCAAATAGAGTGTCGCCAGCGGCGGCAGATAGATGTCGGCGTAGGCTGGCCAATGTTCACCTTCGACGGCATGCGCCACTACTTGGCCCTGGTTGCCGGTGTTGGAGCCGCCATACCAGCCGGCATCGGTATTGACCCGCTCGACCCAGCTTCCCGCCTGCGGCATCGGTACCCGGTAATTGTCGCGCGGCACCGGCGTCAGATTGGAGACGACGACCACCGGATCGCTTCCCGGCGCGCGGCGCGCCCACGCAATCACTGAATTGGTGTGGTCATTCCCGATCAGCCACTCGAAGCCTTCCGGCTCGTTGTCGCGCGCATGCAGAGCCGGCAATTCGCGATAGGCCGCGTTGAGGTCCCCCACCAGCCGCCGCACGCCTTCATGCATGCCCGCGTCCAGCAGCCACCAGTCGAGCCCCTTGGCTTCGCTCCACTCCTCGCGCTGGGCGAATTCCTGGCCCATGAACAGGAGCTTCTTGCCGGGCCAGCCCCACATATAGGCGTAGTAGGCGCGCAGGCTCGCGAACTGCTGCCAGTCGTCGCCGCTCATCTTTGCGATCAGCGAGCCCTTGCCGTGCACCACCTCGTCGTGGCTGAGCGGCAGCACATAGTTCTCGGAATAGTTGTAAAGCGCCGCAAAGGTCATGTCGTGATGATGATAGCGGCGGTGGATCGCATCGCGGCTCATGTAGCGCAGCGTGTCGTTCATGAAGCCCATGTTCCACTTGAAACCGAACCCCAACCCGCCAGCATGCACGGGCGCGCTGACTCCGCTCCACGCGGTGGACTCTTCGGCGATAGTGAACGTGCCCGGGTGCAGCCGGTAAGTTTCCATGTTCACCCGGCGGATGAATTCGACCGCTTCGAGATTGTGATTGCCGCCAAACTCGTTGGGCACCCATTCTCCCGGCCGGCGGGAATAGTCGAGGTAGAGCATCGAGGCCACCGCATCCACCCGCAGCCCGTCCAGATGAAATTTTTCCAGCCAGTAGAGCGCGTTGTTGACGAGGAAGCTCACCACCTCCTTGCGCCCGAAATTGTAGACCGCCGTATTCCAGTCCGGGTGATAGCCCTTGCGCGGGTCGAGATGCTCGTAAAGCGCCGTGCCGTCAAAGCGGGCGAGGCCGTGTTCGTCGGTCGGAAAATGCGCCGGAACCCAGTCGAGTATCACGCCCAATCCGGCCGCATGTGCGGCATCGACGAAGCGCGCGAAACCGGCGGGGTCGCCGAAGCGCGCCGTCGGCGAATACAATCCGGTCGGCTGGTACCCCCAGCTCGGGTCGAACGGATGCTCGGTGACCGGCAGCAGCTCGATATGGGTGAACCCCAGGTCGGCGGTGTAGGGCACCAATTGCTCGGCCAGTTGGTCGTAGCTCATGAAGCCGCCGTCGGCGCGCCGCCGCCACGAGCCCAGATGGACCTCGTAGATCGACATCGGCGTTCGCCGCCAGCCCTTCCTGGCGCGCTCATCCAGATATTGGGCGTCGGTCCAGGGGAATGGCCGGGGATCGCTCACTACCGACGCGGTCCTGGGCCGCAGCTCGGACTGGAAGGCGAAGGGATCGGCCTTCAGCGGCAGCAGCTTCCCGTCCTGTCCGACGATTTCGAACTTGTAGACCGCGCCCGGGCCGACCGTGGGAATGAACACTTCCCAGATCCCCGAGTCGAAGCGGCAGCGCATCGGGTGACGACGGCCATCCCAATCGTTGAACGGTCCGACGACGCTGACGCGTTTGGCGTTGGGGGCCCAGACGGCGAAATGCGTGCCCTCCACCCCCTCGAATTCCATCGCATGGGCGCCAAGCTTGTCGAACAGCCGCAGATGGGAGCCTTCCCCGATGTAATAGTCGTCCATCGGCCCAAGCACCGGACCGAAACTGTAGGGGTCGAGCATGTCCCATTCGCCGCCCGCGTTGGCGGCACGGTAGCTGATGGGCTGCCGGTCCGCGATTTCCAGCAGCCCTTCGAAGAAACCGTCCGGGTGCCGCTCGGCAAGCGCTCCGAGCGGGGTGCCGTCGCGCGCCAGGGCCTCGACCCTCTCGGCGTGCGGAATGAACGCGCGGGCCACCCACTTGCCGCCGTCCGCCTCATGCAATCCCAACACCGAAAACGGATCGGCATGGTGGCCGCCGACGATCGCCTGGACTTCCTTGTCGCCTGCCTGCCACTTCACTTTGTTCACGGCGCTGTCCTCAAGAACTTGCTACCGGAACGCCCCAGACCTCTTCGGCGTACTGCCTGATGGTCCGATCCGAGGAGAACCAGCTCATATGGGCCGTGTTCCGGATCGACATCGAATACCATTTGCGCGGATTGTTCCAGATGGCGTCGATCTCCCGCTGCGCCGTGGCATAGGCGTCGAAATCTCGCGCCACCATGAACCAGTCGTGTTCGTAAAGCCCGCCGATCAGATCGCGGTAGCGGTTCGGGTCGTCGGGAGAGAAGACACCTGAAGCGATGGACTCGAGCGCCCCCTTGAGCGCGGGCGAGGCGTCGATCGCCGTCCGCGGCACGTCGCCGCGCGCGCGTTTCTCGGCGACCTGTTCGGCCGTGAGGCCGAAGATGACCATGTTTTCCTTGCCCACGCGTTCGAGCATCTCGATGTTGGCGCCATCCAGCGTTCCGATGGTCAGGGCGCCGTTCATCGCAAACTTCATGTTACCGGTTCCCGAAGCTTCCATGCCGGCCGTCGAAATCTGCTCGGAGAGGTCGGCCGCCGGGATGATGGCTTCGGCCAGGCTCACATTGTAGTTGGGCAGGAACACCACCTTGAGCAGCCCGCGCACCGCCGGATCATTGTTGATCACCTTGGCCACGTCGTTGATCAGCTTGATGATCAGCTTGGCATTCCAGTAGCCGGGCGCGGCCTTTCCCGCAAAGACCTTGACCCTGGGCACCCAGTCCTTCTCCGGATGCGATCGGATCGCCGAGTACTGCGCCACCGCTTCGACGACGTTGAGCAACTGCCGCTTGTACTCATGGATGCGCTTGACCTGCACGTCGAACAGCGCGTCCGGCGACACGACGAAGTTCAGCCGCTCCTTGATGATTTCGGCCAGCCGCACCTTGTTGGCGCGCTTGGCGGCGGCGAATTGCTGCTGGAAGCCCGGATCCTCCGCGTGCTTGTCGAGCCCGTTGAGCAAACCCGTGTCGTCCAGGAAATCCGGACCGATGCGGTCCGAGATGAGCCTGGTCAGTCCCGGGTTGCACTGCATCAGCCAGCGCCGCGGCGTAACCCCGTTGGTCTTGTTGTTGATGCGATCCGGATAGAGCTTGTCGAGGTCGTGGAAGACCGTCTTTTTCATCAGTTCGGTGTGCAGCGCGGAGACGCCGTTGATCGAGTGCGAACCGACAAAGGCGAGTTGCCCCATCCGCACCCGGCGGGAGCCACGCTCGTCGATCAGCGATACATTGGCGATCTGCTCGTCGCTGAATCCGGCGCGCTGCCGCGCTTCGGTCAGGACGTCGGCATTTATCGCGTAGATGATCTGCATTTGCCGCGGCAGCAGACGTTCCAGCAGTGCCACCGGCCAGGTCTCCAGCGCTTCGGGCAGCAGGGTGTGGTTGGTGTAGCCGAAGGTGCCCTTGGTCAGCTTCCAGGCCTGCGCCCATTTGAGCCCGTGGATATCGATCAGGATGCGCATCAGCTCGGCGATCGAGATCGCCGGGTGCGTGTCGTTGAGCTGGATCGCCACCTTGTCCGAGAGCGATCCGAGATCGCCATATTGCTGCAGGTGCCGGCGCACGATGTCCTGCAGCGAAGCCGACGAGAAGAAGAATTCCTGCCGCAGACGCAGTTCCTGCCCGGATGGCGTGGAGTCCGCCGGGTAAAGGATGCGGGTAATGGTTTCGGCCCGCGCGCTCTCCTCGAGCGCGCCGATGTGATCGCCCGAGTTGAACTTGTCGAGCAGGATCGGGTCGATCGGCTGCGCGCTCCAGAGCCTCAGCGTATTGACCCTTGCGCCCCGCCAGCCGACGATCGGCGTGTCGAAGGCGACCGCCAGCACGTGCTCGGAGGGCCGCCATTCCAGCCGCGTCGAGCCGTCCGGCTCGGTGACCGATTCGACATGACCGCCGAAGCCGACCTCATAGGCGCTTTCACGCCGCTCGAATTCCCACGGATTACCGTGCGCCAGCCACTCTTCGGGCAGTTCCACCTGCCAGCCCTCGCTCAACTCCTGCCGGAACAGACCGTGCGCATAGCGAATGCCGTAGCCATAGGCCGGGATCTTGATAGACGACATCGATTCCAGAAAGCAGGCGGCGAGCCGCCCCAGGCCCCCATTGCCCAAGGCCGCATCGGGCTCCAGGTCGACCAGGCTGCCAAGGTCGACATTGAGGTTCTTGAGCGCCGTTCGCACCGGCTCCATCACGCCGATATTGCTCATCGCGTCGCGCAGCAACCGGCCGATCAGGAACTCGAGGCTGAGGTAATAGACGCGCTTGTGCGACGTGCGCCACGTCTCGCGGCTTGATTCCATCCACCGATCGATGATGCGCGCGCGCACCGCCAGGATTGCGGCCTTCAGCCAATCGTGCGGCCGGGCGACGATCGGATCCTTGCCGACCGAGTATGTCAGTCTTTCAAGGATCTCGGCCTGCAGGGCCTCAGCGGTGAATTCACGCGGGCGCGGCTTGGGGGCATCGTAGACGATTGGCTTTTGCGGCATTTCGCAATCCAGGTTTCATATCGACTAGTCCCCTCTAGAAGTCGCAGTCTTGCATGACACGCCATCGGTTTGCCAGAGTTGATTGATTGTGCGCGACCACGCCCGTTCCGGTCCGCGACAGTGAAGGGTCGCGGAGTGCCGCCCGTTCCCATCAGTCGCCAGGACCGATGAGTTGCTGGCCGGCCTGTGCGGCGTCAGGCGCGGCCACCGGGCCGCGGCCGCGTTTGAGATTTCCTGATGAAGGCGCGCCGATTGGCTGGCAGGCTGGGTCCTGCGCAGATCGGTTCCTCCGGCCCGGCAACTCCACGCCGCCACGACGGGTTCCCCACCCAGCCAGGCAATGGATCGACGCCGGCCCGGGCGGTCACTATCATCCACCTGATTCCCGGACAACAAGAACCGCGATAAACCCATGACACGAAAGATCATTATCGATACCGATCCGGGCCAGGATGACGCCGTCGCCATCCTTCTGGCGCTGGCGTCGCCGGAGGATTTCGACGTGCTCGGCATCGTCGCCGTAGCCGGAAATGTCAGCCTCCCCCAGAACGCGCGGAACGCGCTCAAGGTCGTCGAACTCTCCGGGCGGACCGAGGTGCCGGTCTATGCCGGCTGCGAGCGGCCGATGCGGCGGCATCTGGTGACCGCCGAGCATGTTCATGGCGACACCGGCCTCAACGGGCCCGGCCTGCCCGAACCGAAGATCAGGCTGAAAAAGCAGCACGGGGTCGACTTCATCGTCGATACCCTGCTCGCCCACGAGCCCGGCACCATAACGCTCTGCACCCTGGGCCCGCTCACCAATATCGCCATGGCGCTGGTCAAGGCGCCCCGGATCGCATCCCGCATCAAGGAGATCGTGATGATGGGCGGCGCCTATTTCGAGGTCGGCAACATAACCCCCGCCGCCGAATTCAACATCTATGTCGATCCGGAGGCCGCCGACGTGGTGATGCGCTCGGGCATCCCCATCGTCATGGCGCCGCTCGATGCGACGCATATGATCCTGACCACTCACGACCGGCTCGAAAAGATCGACGCCATCGGCAACAAGGCCGGCAAGGCGGTGGCGCAGATGCTCGCCTTCTCGGAGCGCTTCGACCTGCAGAAATACGGCACCAAGGGCGCTCCCCTGCACGATCCCTGCGTCATCGCCTATCTCATCAAGCCCGAGCTGTTCGAGGGCCGCCACATCAATGTCACCATCGAGACGGCGAGCGAGTTGACCATGGGCATGACCGTCGCCGACTACTGGGGCGTCACCGGCCGGGTGAAAAATGTCACCTTCCTGCGCTCCGGCCACGCCGAGGGCTTCTATCAGTTGCTGGTCGAGCGGCTTGCGCGGCTACCCTGACCGGCGGTATTGAACGGCCTCCAAGCCGCAGCGGACCGCCACCATGGACCTCGTCACCCTCGCAGCCTTCACCATCGCCTATGCCATCGCCGTCGTTGTCCCCGGTCCCGGCGTCGCCGCGGTCGTGGCCCGGGCGCTCGGGGGCGGCTTCTGGGGCGCGGTGCCCATGGTGCTCGGCATCCTTGCCGGCGATCTGATCTACCTGGTCTTCGCCGTGTTCGGCCTCGCCGCCATCGCGGCCTGGTTCGGCCCGGTGTTCATCGTCGTCCGCTGGGCCGGCGCCGCCTATCTGCTCTATATCGCCTGGAAATTCTGGACCGCGAGGCCCGGCACCGAGCAGATCGGCCCCAAGGCCGGGGAGCACTGGTCCAGGACCTTCCTTGCCGGCCTCGCGCTGACGCTGGGCAATCCCAAGACCATCGTCTTCTACCTGGCGCTGCTGCCCACGGTGGTGCCGCTCGACCGGCCGATGACCGTGCTGGGCTTCACTGAACTGCTGCTGATCGTCGTCGTGGTGCTGCTGATCATCGGCTTCGCCTATGCGGCGCTCGCCGCCGCTGCCCGCGAGTTCTTCAGGAGCCGGAAGGCGCTTCGCCGCCTCAATCGCACCGCCGGCGTGATGATGGCGAGCGCCGCGGCGTTCGTGGTGGCGCGCGAGTAGCTACCGCACCGCCTTTGCCGCCGCCTCCAGCCCCCCGCGGAGCAGTTCGGCCGCCCGCTCCGGGGTCGCGCCTTCCACATAGCAGCGCAACTCCGGCGCATTGCCCGACGGGCGGTAATGCACGACATCGCCGCTCTCGAGCGTGAAGCGCGGCCCGTCGATGGTCGAAAGCGCCGCCACCTCGCCGATCCCGGCCAGCAACGACGCCGCATAGGCGGGCTCGGTCGCGAGGCGTGCGGCAAGCGCTGCCCCCTTCTCGGCCGGCACCTCCGTCAGCCGGTCGCTGAGCGCCGCGCGGAGCGGCAGGCGCCGCACGAGATCGGCCACGGAGATACGTTCCCGCGCCGCCATGGCCAGCACCGAGAGGATCGGCAGCACCGCCTCGCGCGTCGGCAGCCGGCCAAGCGAATGGCCGTTGACGCTCACCTCCGATCCGAGCAACACCCCGCCATTGGCCTCGAAGCCGACGATCCTGCCCCCGTCCGTGTCGGCGGCCTCCTCCATTCCCTCGATCACGTAGGGTGAACCCACCCGCGTCCGCACGACGCTCCGGAAGCTGCCCACCGCCTCGATCGC
>JAUXUM010000225.1 GCA_030680995.1 Devosia sp. | reverse complement strand
GCACCGGCCACGGCGTCGGGCATTTCCTCTCGGTGCACGAGGGCCCGGCCGGCATCTCGTCGCGCTACACCACCCCTCTCGAGGCCGGCATGGTCCTCTCCAACGAGCCCGGCTACTATAAGGAAGACGCCTACGGCATCCGCACCGAGAACCTCGTTCTCGTGGTCGAGAGCAAGGTTGGCGGGGGCAAGTTCCTGGAGTTCGAGACGCTCACTCTGACGCCGATCGATTTGCGGCTGATCGACGAGACGCTGCTGACCGATGCCGAGCGCAGCTGGCTCAACGCCTATCACAAACGGGTATGGAAAGAGATCGGGCCGGTGGTCAAGGGTGAGGTCAAGGCGTGGCTGAAGGAAGCGACGCGGGGAATTTAGGGCAGGCGACGCGGGGACTTGAGCAGAACCTCGCCCCCCCACTCTCGGCGCTTCGCGCCGGGGTCGGACGAAAACTCGCCCCTACTTCACGTCCCACGGGTCGTAAAGCAGCACCCAGGAGAGCATCCAGTTCTCGCCGGCGCCCATGGACGAAATGTCATCGACCTTCCAGCCATCCTCTTCCCGCACCAGGCCGAGCGCCAGCAGGCTCGGATGATCGAAATTGTGAAAGCTCACGGTGATCAGCGCCTGACTGCCGATGATCACCGGCTCTCCGATTGTGACGTCGAGGATCAGCGCGTTATCCGCGTCGATGAACGGGTTGAAATCCGGAGATGGCTCTCCGACGGCTTCGCCAGACGCAACCAGATCGGCGGCGACCTGCACCGCGTGATCGGCAAAGAGTTGCTGGAGCCGCGTCGAATAGAATTGAGCGAGATCGGCGTGCTTTTGCCCGCTGAGATAGGGTGCGTAGACCGCCCTCACCAATTCCTTGGGATCGTCATAGGCACGCGCCGCTGCCGGAAGGGCGAGCGCCAGGAAAAGACCCAGGAATATGGAAAAACGCATATCTGCCCCACCGCGTCCATTGTGGCGATTTCGCTAGCACCGCGACTGGGCACAATCTTGGCGCGAAACGGCTGAAATTGCGGCAGTCAAATGCGCGAGCGTTGGGTCGGCAACTCCCGGCGGCATAGAGCGGCGACAGCATGTCAATGTGGTTCAAAAGGGAATGTCTTCTTCGTTGTCGTCGGGGTCAAACGTCGGTGTGCGTGTGCCGGAACGCATTGGAGACGCCCCGCCGCCAAACCCCTGCGGCGGCTGCGTCTCCTCGGCCTGGGGCTCCTCGTGCCCGAGTTCAACCAAGCCAAAGGTGTTGGGTGCAGGTCTTGTGAAAATTTCGCCCTTTCGCACATAGGCAGAGATGGAGCCGATGAGCGAGGCACGTGCCTCGCGCGTTGTGTCTTTGCCAATAGCCGCGAGAATGTCGTTGGCATGCATGGGGTCCCCGCGCCGAAGTATCACATCACGGGCCTGCGCTACCGAGCTGCCTGGTCTTAGGATTGTGTCGGCTGGGTCTTCTGTTGGGACTGAAGACTCGTCAACGGCAAGCATTCCAAGCACGTCGCGCAACGCTTGGGCATAGATGCGGGCCGCCTTAATCTTTTCCTCAAACGACTGAATCTCCGCCTCTTTCCTGCGAAGCTTTTCCTGGATTTTTTCACGTTCTGACATGTTGGACTCTAGCATGTGATGAGTATATGAGATGTGATACGTTTCTATCACAAGGGAAAGCGCATGGCCAACGAGATTATCAACAGGCCCGAGTACCGTCTCACAATGGACCGCTTGGAGGCGCTCAAGCACCTATCGGCGGAGGGAAATGAGTATTGGTTGGCGCGCGAGATACACGAGACACTTGGCTACTTGGTGTGGGACAAGTTTGAGCCGGTGTTGGAGCGGGCGCGGGAAGCTCTCAAAGGCAATGCCATTGATCCGTCACAGCATATTGCTCAGACGAGCAAAATGCTGAAACTCGGTAGTGGTGCCATGCGCCAGGGGATAGACTATTTCCTCAGCCGGGCCGCGTGCTCTCTCATCGCTCTCAACGGCGACCCGTCCAAGCCTGAGATTGCTGCCGCTCAAGCCTATTTCGTGGTCCAGGCCCGCAGAATGGAAATTCAAGATGCGCGGAGCGATGACGAAAAGCGGGTCGAACTACGAGATAAGGTTGCCCAGTCTCACAGGATTGTCAGCCGTGCAGCCCAAGATGCGGGGGTGAACAGTAAAATGCAGGGTGTGTTCCACGACGCCAAGTATCAGGGCCTCTACAACATGAGCCTGCACACCCTGAAGTTGAAGAAGGGGCTGGGGTCGAATGAGCAGCTCTACGACCGCGCAGGACCGATGGAGCTAAGCATGCACGACTTTCAGATGAATCTGGCGGCGGAGTCTCTCAGAAAGGAAGGCATCCGTGGCGAGCAAGCGGCAATTCGCAAGAATAAGCAGATCGCCGCTGAAGTCCGCCGCGTTGTGATCGATCAGACCAAATCGCTGCCTGAAGCTCTTCCTCTTGCGGAGCCGATAAAGGCGGTCCGCAAAAGAGTTGAGGCCCAGAAGAAGCTGCCCCCTAAGGTCTAACCTCTTCCGCAAATGGGCCTCAGGTGAGGCATCAGTTCAGCATCGGATCGGCCGCCAAGAGTTCGGAAAGCCGCCAATCGAACCCCGGCAGCACCGACTCGATGTCGTCGATCTTCCATCCCTCCGCGCGGTGCACCAGGGTGAACATCAACTGATGGAACGTACCGAAATTGTAGAAGCTGACCGCAACGAGAGACTGATCGCCATTGGTGATCGCCTCCGTCACCTCCAGCCCGGTGAGCTCGTAATCCTGGCCGTTTACGAAGGGATCGAAATCGAGCGCGCCGATTTCGCCTTCCGACGTCCGCGCTTCGTCAGCCTCAAACAGGGCCAGCAGGCTGGGCGAATAGAGCCCCTTGTGGTCGACGCCGGCGGCATCGTCGCTCGCGTAAGGCTGGTAGGCATATTGGACCAAGCCAACGGGATCGGCGAAGATCGGTGCGGCGCTCGCTGCCGAAGCAACGAACGCCAAGACCACCGTGAGAACAACTCCTATCCTGCGCACAGTTTCCCTCCGCGCCGGCAAGGCGCTAATTGAACCAGAAGACGTAGCCCAGAAACTCGTCGCCGAACACCCGGTTGGCCGCGGCGAAAGACTCGGCAGTGGCGACCGGCCCATCCTTGATGAACGGCATCGCATCATAGCCTGTCAGCAGCATGACGAAATCGGTGCGCTCGGCGGTCTCGAAATAGGCCTTGAGATCGAAGCCCTGCCTGAACCGCCAATGCGGCACCAGGAGCTCGCCGGCGAGGATCTTGTCGGCGGTGTCGAGCGTCTCCATCCAGGCGGTGATCACTTCGTCGGTCACCCGGCCTTCCGGCACCAGCGAGACCTGGCTGGGGTTGGGCACCAACTCGGCATTGTCGTCGGTTTCGGCGAGGATGGCCTCCCAGTTCCTGCGCGAGAGGCCCGTAATGGCCTGGAACCGGGTCAGCACCCGCTTGAGCCGGGCGGGCTCCACCACCGGCCAGTTGATGGTGTGGATGGCAGCGACGAAATCGGCGATGGCGTTGTCGCTTTCCGGATCGAGCATCAGCATGCCCCCTTCCGCGTAGTCCTGCATCGGCAGGCCGGCGCGCGGAAACAGCCGGTGGAAGGTGGCGTTGACCGTTGTTTCGAAGTCGTGTGCCAGCAGGAAATCGGCCTGCGCGGCAAAGACCTGCGAGTATCCGGCAAGCCAGATGGCGTCGGCCCGGTCAAAGCCGATGATGGCTTCTGGAATAGCGGGAGCTTCGGGCTCGACAGGTGTCCGGCTGGCCTTGTCGCTCTTCCCCTTCTTCTCCGGCTCGGGGACCGGCTCCGGGGCAAATGCCGAGGGATCCTCGCCAAAGGCCCGCGCAATCACGTTGCCGATGCTTTCGCTCGCCTCGCGCATGCCGTCACCATTGGCGTCGATGCGGAATTTGAGGAGGTCGAGCGGGACGACATAGTCGCCGCTTTCTCCGGCACGCTGAAGCACGGCTGAAGCCACATCCATGTTGGCGACCAGCGTCTCGAGGATACCGCGCACCTTCCGGTAGTCGAGCGGCTCCGGGTCTGGATTGGCCGGGACCGGCAGCAACAACGGCGGCCCCATGGGGCCGGTATCGGGCGCCGCCAGCCCGTGCCGATGCAGCGCCTGGGCAAGATGCTCGACCGCCAGCACGAAATCGATGAGGCCACTGCCGAACTTGGCTTCCTGATCGCCCTTGAGGGCGAGGAGCACCAGGCGGTCGAGGCCTTGCCGGAGTTCCCCCGTATAGAGCGCATCGCGGGTGATATCGCCCGCCTCCCCTGCGCTGACCGGGGTGGGCAGCGCCAGAGCGGCGCACATCGCCGCGGCCGCAAATCGTTTCAGCATGAAATCTCTCCCAAAACGCCCCCGTGCCAAGGCTTATCGCGCTATTTGGCGACGAGATCGAGCCATTGATTTTCGTCCAAAACAAGGAGACCGAGTTCCTCGGCCTTTTTTAGTTTCGAACCCGCGCCCGGCCCCGCGACGAGGATGTCGGTATTGGCGGAAACCGACCCCGCAACTTTCGCGCCCAGCCGCTCGGCCATGGCCTTGGCTTCGCTGCGCGTCATTCTTTCGAGGCTGCCGGTGAACACCACGGTCTTCCCCGCCACCTGGCTGTCGGCGGAAATGGTGACGATGTAGGGCTTGGGTCGGACCTCCTCGAGCAGGTCGGAAAGCGCCGCGACATTGCGGTCGTTCGAAAAGAAATCGAGCACCGAACGCAGGACGGTGTCGCCGATGCCGTTGATCGAGGGAAAGACCTCATGGATGTCGCCATGGTGATGCGCCGCCTTCTCCGCGGTCTCGCGAAACGCCTCGACGGTGGAGAAGGTCTTGGCGAACAGCGCCGCCGTCGTCTCCCCCACATGGCGGATCCCCAGCGCGAAGATGAAGCGGTCGAGCTCGGGCTCGCGCCGCGCATCGATCGCCGCAAAGAGCTTGTCCAGCCCTTCATAGGTGCGCTCCTCGGCGCTCAGCACTTTCTTGCGCTGCCTGCCGGTCGCCTTCTCGCGTTCCGCCGCCTGCTGCTCGCGCCGCTTGAACAACGCGTGTCGCACCGCGTCAGCGCGTTCCCGCAGCTTGAAGATGTCGGCCGGCGATTTCAGCAGGCCTTCGGAAAAGAACAGTTCCACGTTTTCGCTGCCGAACCCGTCGATATCCATGGCGTCGCGGGCGACGAAATGCTTGAGCTGCTCCACCGCCTGGGCCGGGCAGATGAGCTCGCCAGTGCAGCGGCGCACGGCGTCGACCTTGCCGGTTTTCTCGTTAATCTCGCGCACCGCCTCCGAGCCGCAAGCCGGACAGACATGGGGGAATTCGTAGGGTTCCGAACCGCTTGGCCGCTTTTCCGGAATCACCGCGACAATCTGCGGGATGACGTCGCCGGCCCGCTGCACGATCACCGTGTCGCCGACCCTGAGGTCGTAGCCGTCCCGGATCTGCTCGCCGTTGCTGCCGATGCCCTTGATATAATCCTCGTTGTGCAGCGTCGCGTTCTCGACCACAACGCCGCCCACGGTGACCGGCTGCAGGCGCGCCACCGGCGTCAGCGCCCCGGTCCGGCCGACCTGGATATCGATGGCGTTGAGGATCGTCGTCGCCTGCTCCGCCGGGAATTTGTGGGCGATGGCCCAGCGCGGGGCCCGCGCGACAAAACCCCAGCGGCGCTGCAGATCGAGCCGGTCGAGCTTGTAGACCACCCCGTCGATGTCGTAGCCCAGAGTGGCGCGCTGCGCCTCGATCGCCCGATAGCGGGCGAGCATCTCCTCGACGGTATTGGTTCGGATCATCAGCGGGTTCACCACGAACCCCCAGTCGGCGAGCTTCCGCACCGCCTCGAACTGGGTCGGCGCCGGATCGGCGGACGCAAAGCCCCAGGCATAGGCGAAGAATTTGAGGTTGCGCTTCGCGGTGATGGACGGGTCCTTCTGCCGCAGCGAGCCGGCCGCGGTGTTGCGCGGGTTGACGTATTCCTGCCCGCCCTCGGCCGCCGACCGCTCCCTGAGCGCCCGGAAATCGGCATGGGTCATATGGACCTCGCCGCGAACCTCGATCACGTCCGGCCAGCCCGAGCCTTTGAGCCTGTTGGGGATATCCGCGATCGTCTTCAAATTCTCGGTGATGTCTTCGCCCACCGCGCCGTCGCCGCGCGTCGCGCCCTTCACGAAGACGCCGTTCTCGTAGCGCAGCGAAGCCGAGAGCCCGTCGATCTTGGGTTCGGCGGTGAATACCAGCTCGAGGTCCTTCTCGCGCTCGAAAAAGCGTTTGGCGCGCTCGACGAAATCGACCACGTCCTCGTCGGCGAAGGCATTGCCGAGGCTGAGCATCGGCACCGCATGCCGGACCTTGGCGAAGCCCTCGGCCGGGGCGGCACCGACTTTGTCTTCGAGGCTGTCGGGCCGCTTGAGCTCAGGAAATGCCCCTTCCAGCGCCAGATAGCGCAGCTTGAGCGCGTCATACTCGGCGTCGGAGATTTCCGGCCGGTCCTGCTGATGATAGGCGATGTCGGCCGCGCCGATGAGCATGTGCAGCCGGTCGAGTTCGGCCCGCGCCTCGTCCTCCGAGAAACTTTCGATCTCCCGCTCCGCCCCGCTCACGATACCTCCGAAATCAGCTTGCTCGCCGCGGCGCGGGCCTCTTCGGTGACTGTTGCACCGGCCAGCATGCGCGCTACCTCCTCGCGCCGCGCGCCAACGTCCAGCGGCCTCACATGGGTACGCATGAAGGCGCCCTCCTGCACCGCCTGCTTCTCGATCAGCAGGTGGCTGCGGGCGCGGGCCGCCACCTGCGGGGCATGGGTCACCGAGATGACCTGCACCTTCTCGGCGAGCCGCGACAGACGCCTGCCGATGGCGTCCGCGACCGCGCCGCCGACGCCGGTGTCGATCTCGTCGAAGATCAGCACCGGGGCCGAACCCCGATCGGCCAGAACCACCTTGAGCGCGAGGAGGAACCGGCTCAGTTCGCCCCCCGAAGCCACCTTCAGCAGCGGACCGGGCAGCGTGCCCGGATTGGTCTGCACATGGAAGGCGATCTGGTCGAAGCCGGAGGCGGCGACACGGGCGGTATCGATCTGGCGGTCGACGATGAATTTGGCGGCGCCCAGCTTCAGGTCCGGCAGTTCCGCCTCGACCGACCGCGTCAAATCCCGGGCCGCCCTCTCGCGCGCCTGGCTCAACCTCCGGGCCGCCTCCCGATAGTCCTTCCTCGCCAGATCCGCGGCGGCTTCGAGCGCCCTGAGCGCTTCTTCGCCGCTCTCCAGCATCTCGATATCGGCCCGGTAGCGGGCAAGCACCTCGGCCAATCCGTCACAGCTCACGTGATGCTTGCGCGCCGCGGCCCGCAGCGCGAACAGGCGCTCCTCGACCTTCTCGAGGTCCGCGGGATCGAAAGCCATCTCGCGCTTCAGCGTCTCCAGCGCCTCCGACGTCGCGTCGAGCGACACCAGCGAGGCGTCCAGCGCCTCCACCATCGGCTGGAACACGGCCGCGCCGGCGTCGGCCTTGCGCATCAACCGCCGCATCAACCCGGCCAAGGCCGGTCCGGGCGCCATCGGCCCGTTCAAGATCTCGTCGGCGTCGCGCACTTCTTCGGCGGCACGTTCGAGCTGCATCAGCCGCTGCCGACGGTCGGCCAGTACCTCTTCCTCGCCGGCTTCGGGAGCAAGGTCCGAAAGTTCCTCGACCACGTGGCGCGCGTAATCCTCCCGCGCCATTGCCTCGGCAATGACGGCGCGTTGCGCGGCGACAGCCTCGTCCGCCCCGACCAGTGTCGCATGCGCCTGCCGCACGGCCCGCGCCTCTGCCTCATGGCCACCGTAGGCATCGAGCAGCGCCCGGTGCGTCGCCGCATCGATCAGCGCCCGCTCGTCGTGCTGGCCGTGGATCTCCACCGCCAGCCGGCCGACCGTCTGCAGCAGTCCGGCGGACACCGGCTGGTCGTTGATGAACGCACGCGTCCGGCCGTCGGCAAACTGGACGCGGCGCAGGATGATGTCCTCGTCGTCGGCGATGGAATTGTCGCGCAGGGCCTCGCGCGCGGGGTGGACGCGGCCCAGCTGCAGTACCGCGACCACCTGCCCGCTCTCGGCTCCGGCGCGGACGAGCGAGGCATCGCCGCGGCCGCCCAGGGCAAGCGTCAGGGCATCGAGAAGGATGGATTTACCGGCGCCGGTCTCACCGGTCAGCACGGTCAGCCCGCCATCGAGCCCCAGATCGAGTTGATCGATCAGGACGATGTTGCGAACCGAAAGCGCACTCAGCATTTTCGGACTGCCCCTCAACCCGCGTCGCGGAAGCCAGACAATAGACGCGGCCAGACCCTAGCGCAGACCAGAACAAACAAGCAACGGGCTTTTCGCCCGTTCAGGCGAATGCCCGTTGGCCGGATCAGGCCTTCTTGAGTTGCGCCAGCGCGCTGCCCTGGTTGATCTGCGGCGAGAGGCCCTGCTTCTGGAGCAATTCGAAGGCCTGCTTGTACCACGAACTCGACGGATAGTTGTGGCCCAGCACCGCTGCCGCCGTGCGCGCCTCCTCGAGCAGTCCGAGCGCGAGGTTGGCCTCGGTGAGGCGGTACAGCGCCTCCTCGATATGGGTCGAGGTCTGGAACTTCTCCGCCACCACGCGGAAGCGGTTGATCGCCGCCGCATACTGGCCATTGCCCAGGTAGTACCGACCGACCGACATTTCCTTGCCGGCCAACTGGTCGACGGAAATGACCATCTTGTCGCGGGCGTCCTTGGCGTATTCGCTGTTCGGGTAATTGGCGATCAGGAGATTGTAGGTCTCGATCGCATTTTGAGAGATTTGCTGGTCGCGGGTGATGTCGCGGATCTGGCCAAAATACGACGTGCCCTTCAGGTAGAGCACATAGGGTACTTCCTTGGACGACGGATAGAGTGCGAGGTAGCGGTCGGCCGCGAGAATCGCCTCGTCGAAGCGGCCGATGCGGTAGTTCGCATAAACCTCCATGAGCTTGGCTTTCTCGTTATATTCCGAATAGGGGTGCTGCCGCGAAAGCTTTTCGAGCGCCTTGATCGCGGTGGCATAACGCTGGCCATCCATATCGTTGAGTGCGGTCTGATACAGCACTTCAGGTGGGATGATCACCTCTTCCTTGATCTTGCTGGGACCGAAAAGGTTGCAGCCGGCGAGGAGAAGCACCACCAAGCCGAGTGCAGCGAGCCGGGCGGCCCGGTTTGAATAAGCCGCAAATGCCTTGATTGTCACGAA
>JAUXUM010000219.1 GCA_030680995.1 Devosia sp. | reverse complement strand
GCCATGGGGAGTTCCTCTCATTGAAGGGAACTCCATGGTCAGATCAGGTGCGTCTCGACCAAAAGCCGATAATGAAACCGCGACCGCACCGCCGGCCCCCTCCCGCGAAGCGGGTTCGTGCATGGGGCGCAAAGCGGCCGCTGACTGACTCGGTCGCGATCAGGCATACCCGTGCAATGGAGAGCGCCAACGCCGCCGCAGGGCTCACACCGCCCGAGCGACTCTCGCTGCTCCGCGGGGAGATCGGCGCCATCGTCCGCTGGCGCAAGGCCGACTCGGGAGAGGACTTTCGCATCCATCTTCGCCGGGACGAGTGGGAAGTGGTGTTGCCCGAACTGGTCTTTGGCGGTAAGCGGTGTGAGCGGCCCATTTGATTGAGGGATTTCCGGGCGGCGAGCATTGTAGCATTTTCCGGTTGAATGACCGGAGGATAGCATGGCGTTCGAGGACGATGGGGACGACGAGCGGGTGCGCGGTTTTGCGGGCCGGCTTGAAGTCATCGAGAAGCCGACGGGGCGTCGGAGCTGGCCGGACGCACTAAAGGCCCGGATCGTGCGGGAGAGCTTTGCGGCCGGGGTCACGGTCAGCGAGGTTGCGCGCCGGCACCGGATTTCGCCGCAGCATTTGACGCTTTGGCGGCGGGCGGCGCGGGAAGGCCAACTACAGCTTTCTTTCGATGGCGCCACCGATGGTGGCCACGGCTTTGTGCCGGTTGCCGTTGTCGAGGGTGGTGAGTTGCCCGGGCGCCATGCGGACGAGCACATTTCGGTCGAGGTGGACGGGGTGGTGCTGAGATTGCCGGCGGCGACGGTGGCGGCCCGGATTGCCGAGATCGTGTTGGCGCTCGGGGCGCGGCGGTGATCATTGCCGGGCAGCGCCTGCCGATCGTCATTGCGATGCGGCCGGTGGATTTCCGGCGAGGCCATGACGGGCTGGCGGCGACGGTTCAGAACGAGCTGGGGCTCGACCCGCATTCCGGGCTGACGGTGGTGTTTCGGTCCAGGCGCGGAGACCGGGTCAAGATTCTGGTGTGGGACGGCACGGGACTGGTGCTGACCTACAAGCGCCTGGAGAGTGGGCAGTTCGCCTGGCCGCGGGTTCAGAACGGGGTAATGCGGCTGTCGCGGGCGCAGTTCGAGGCCCTTTTCGAAGGACTCGATTGGCGGCGCGTAACGGCGCCTCGGGTGATGGCGCCGGCCGCGGCGGATTGAATCACCCCGAGGGTTTGGATGGCCGGAATGGCCCGGATCGGCTATGGTTTTGCCATGTCCGAAGCCCTTGATCCGGCCCGTCCCGGCGCCCTTCCCGCCGACCTCAGAGCAGCGTTCGAGGCACAGGCTTTCGAACTGGACGCCGAGCGCGCCGCCCGCCAGCATCTGGAAGCGGAGAACACCGATCTCAAGGCGGCCAATGAACGGCTCGAGCACCTGCTGAGCGAGTTTCGCCGGGCACGGTTCGGACCACAATCCGAGAAGCTCGACGAGGACCAGCTGAACCTGGCGTTCGAGGATATCGAGGTGGCGATCGCCGAGACCGGGGAAGCCCTCGATCGCCGCCGCGAGGCGCGCAACGGCAACAACAGCGAACCCGGCCAGCGCCGGTCCCGCGCCCTGCCCAAGGACCTGCCGCGCATCGAGAGCGTGATCGAACCCGGGAGCATCGCCTGTCCCTGCGGCTGCGGGGAGATGGTCAGGATCGGCGAGGACCGCACGGAACGGCTCGACATCACGCCGGCGCAGTTCCAGGTGATCGTCACCATCCGTCCGCGCTATGCCTGTCCCAAGGGTCGGGCCGGAGTGAGCCAGGCCACGGCGCCGGCGCATCTGATCGAGGGCGGGCTGCCAACCGAAGCGCTTCTGGCCCAGGTGATCGT
>JAUXUM010000212.1 GCA_030680995.1 Devosia sp. | reverse complement strand
CCGATCATCACGGTGGTCGCCTCATGGAACGAGCCGTGGTTGCGGAACGAATACATGAACAGCTTGAGCGACTTGGATTCGATCAGCCACTGGTCGGCGACATAGTCGATGACCAGATGGGCGAAATCGGGCTGTCCGGTGATCGGGCACAAGGCGGTGAATTCAGGTATGGCGAAGCGGGTGAGATAGTCCACATCCGGATGCGGATTGGGCACCCGGTCGAGGATCGCGGTTTCCGGGGTGGCGGGAATCTCGGCGGGCCGGCCGAGCACGGGCTTGTCGAGCGACATGATCCTTCCTTTCGCGGCTCCGGCAATTGGCCGGCGCGGATTGAGCGTGCCGCATTCCAGCCGACCGCCAGCGCAGCAGCGGCTTTCTAGCAGAGATTGCCGCGGCGAGTCCAAGGCCGCCGGACCGCAGGCGCCCGTTGGTCTCCGCTTCCCCCGACCGCCAATTCTGCGCTAGGGAAGGAAGGCCCGTTCGCACCGCTGCCGCTGGAGAGGAGCCTTGATGCCGGACAATTCGCAGCCCTGGCTGAGATATGACTGGTTCCCCGCCGGACACGAGCTCATCAGGCAGGGCGGCCGTTCGGGCTCGCTGTTCGTGCTGAAGACCGGCGAGATGGAAGTCATCCGCGACGGCAGGTTCGTCAGCTCGGTCAACCGGCCGGGGGCGATCTTCGGCGAGATGTCGGTGCTGCTCGATCAGCCCCACAGCGCCGCTGTAAGGGCCGTCACCGATGTTGAAGTCTATGTCATCGCCGACGCGCTCAAGGTGCTCGAGAGCCATCCCGCCTGGACCCTGCAAATCGCCCGGCTGCTGGCGCAGCGGGTGAATGCGACCACGGCACTGCTCATGGACAGCCAGCGGGAGACCAGCGACAAGGATCGCCTGGTCCTGCCGCAGAATGTCTTCGCCCAATGGGCCGATCCGCAAGTCTGATGCAATGGGCCAGGTCGCCTGGTGTCGTTGGCTGGCCGCCTCTTGCGCCGCCGCGCCGGCGCTCCCACATCCGCTACGTTACGAGGAGAATGGCGCGATGCTCCCACTTCGTCTTGCCGCCGCTGCGACCGCGCTGCTCGCCCTGGCAGCGTGCTCCGATCCCAACCAGGTCGGCAGCGTCGGCGTCGACTGGACCGGCAACGACATCGCCATCGAGGCTGTCGCGGACCCCGAGGTGAAAGGGGTAGTCTGCCATGTCGCATATTTCAACAGAAGCCTCATCGACCGGCTGCAGCAGGGCAACTGGTTCGAGGACCCGTCCTATTCGGCCATCGATTGCGCCGCTTCCGGGCCGGTGACCGTGGGCGACATCAACATGTCGCAGGGCGGCGAGGAGATTTTCAAGCAAAGCCGCAGCCTGATCTTCAAGAGTCTCAGGGTGAGCCGTATCTACGATCGCGACAACAACGCGCTGATCTATCTGGCCCATGCCCGCGAATTGCAGCTCGGCTCGGGCAAGATGTCGCTGTCGGTCGTGACGCTCAACGGGGTGGACGTCACCTGGACCAGGGGCGCCCCGGCCGGCGCGGCGTCGCAGTAGAAGACCGGGTCCCGCGGGAGTCCGGGGCCCGGTCCCTGTCCGGCCTCTTGCCGCAGGCTGACTGTTCCTAAACCTTGAGGCGGATCATCTGATACGAGTAAGGCGGCAACGA